>CAMFRO010000050.1 GCA_945982035.1 uncultured Clostridia bacterium
TTCTAACTCTGCTCCAAATTGCAACGAAAATCAAAAATTCTCAATGATTTAGGGAAAAATTGAGTATTCCAAATTTGCACTTGCATTCGCTCAGCTTTAGCTGAGGCAAGCAGAGCGTTCGGCGTTCCGCCGAACACCTTAAAAGCGGGAAACCCGCACCCTTTTTTCTTTAAAAATATTGTAGTTGACTTAGAATATCCTTTGCGGTATTGTATGGTTGCCAAAAGGCATAACAATTAAAAACCGAAAGGAAAAGCACTATGAAAACTAAAATTAAAACAGGAAATAAAATGCTGAATTAAAGAAAGGATGATGAAATAAATACGCTGAATAGG
The DNA here is from genome assembly GCA_945982035.1 of uncultured Clostridia bacterium. Lineage (GTDB taxonomy): Bacteria > Bacillota > Clostridia > Oscillospirales > Acutalibacteraceae > Eubacterium_R. The sequence continues at coordinate 336 of CAMFRO010000050.1, forward strand.
ATGTTGCAGAATGGCAATAAATATGAACATTCCTAAAAGCGAATACGACAGATTAGCAAGATGCTTCTTACCGAGCCTACAAGAATTCTTCGAAAGCGAAGAAGGCAGAAAAGAATACAACGAATGGTTGGAAAAGCAAGAGACAGCTGATACTGATATATAAGAAAAGCGGCAGGCACAAAAGCCTGTCGCTTAATCGTTTCTATAAAAGACTAAAAAAATAGTACAAATCCAAAAGTGTTGCCAATCAACATCAATTTCGGATTTGTACCACTTGGCGCAGAGGGTGGGATTCGAACCCACGTGGGCGTGAACCCAAACGGTTTTCAAGACCGCCTCGTTATGACCACTTCGATACCTCTGCGTATTACGAATGCTTAGATATATTATCACATTGCTTAATTCTTGTCAAGAAAAAATTTTAAATTAAATTAATTTGACTTTTGTATTTATAAACGCTTGACAATTTTACTTAGTTATGATAAAGTAATCACTGCAAAACATTAAAACTTGACAGGTTTAACCTAAGTTACACGCAGAAGTACTCAAGCTGGTGACGAGGCGCCCCTGCTAAGGGCGTAGGGTGGGTAACTGCCGCGAGAGTTCGAATCTCTCCTTCTGCGCCAAAGCAAGGCACCGTTAGGGTGCCTTGTTTTTTTGTCCAAAATTTATGTATCATATCATTACTCAAAACAAATTCCTTGGATATTATGTAAAATTGTGGTATTATATTGTTGCTAAATAAAATTTAAGGTTTACGTATAAATGTGTAATAGAAAAACTGTTATGGATAACATTGTAATTATAAAAGCATCACCATCTGATTTTTCAAAGTATTATTGTGATTCAAAATATTTGAAAGCGGAATTTGAAAAATTAGTTGAGAAAAAAATATTAATACCTTTTTTAGCACTTTCCTCAAACAGATTGATTGGAAAAGTTCACTTTGTAACTAAGCTCAATGACCTGCAAGCCGCAGACGGAAATCAAATCGGCTATATATGCAATCTGTATGTGAAAAAACCATATAGAAACAATGGTGTTGGGACTATGTTGATTGACGCAGTAAAGGATTATGCAAAATCAAACGGTTTTACTAAACTAACTCTTGGCGTTGAGGAAGATAATTCTAAAAATATGTATCTCTATGATAAGCTTGGATTTGAAAACAAAATAAAAGACCTAAATATAGATTTACTGTTTAAAGATGCTAACGGAAATGATATTAAAGTAAAAGATTATGCGATTTACAGTTGCGATTTGTAAGGATGAATCACAACTGAATTTTACTTCGGTATTTATCATAATAAAATGATTAAAAGAATAGCTCACCGCACAAAAGGCAGAATGTGAGTTTATGTTTATAGGAGATTTAGTATGTCAAAGATAATTGCAATATGCGGTTATTATAAAGAATAAAAAAACAAAACCGTTCTCATTTGGGAACGGTTTTGTTCATATAGATTTAGTCTTCCTTTGCTTCTGAAAGCTTGGCGAAGCATTCACTGCAGTAAACAGGACGATCTTCTTTTGGTTCAAAGGGCACCTTGCAAGCTGCGCCGCACTGTGCACAAGTCGCATCATGCATTTCTCTCGGTGCTTTAGCTGCAGCTTTTCTTGCATCTCTGCACGCTTTACAACGCTGAGGCTCGTTTACAAAACCTTTTTCAGCATAAAATTCCTGCTCGCCTGCGGTGAAAACAAATTCTTTATTGCAGTCCTTGCAAATCAACGTTTTGTCTTCGTACATCTCGATTTCTACCTCTCTAAAGATTTTGCCGGGGGAGAACGGTAATCGGAGTTGAAATGCTCCTGTCACCAAAGTGCTGGGGAAAATATTCAAAAAGCAACTCCACTGAGTTTCTTACGAATACGCTGTATTGCATTGTCAATGGCTTTATTGTTTTTACCAAGCTTCTCTGCAATTTGAGAATACGAACATCCGGTCATATAAAGCCTTAATACTTCGTTTTCAAAGCTTGACAATTCTTCGTAGAGAACGTTTGTAAGTGTTGATACACTTTCCTTAGCTAAATATTCGTCCTCTGCGCTTAAACCAACTCTTTTTTCTAAAATCTCCTCCTCAAGCGAAACGAGGCTTGACTGAGGAATGTCTTTAAGTCGGGATTGCTTTTTTATAGCAGATTGTATTGAGTTATTGATACAACGTGAGGCGTATGTTACAAACTTTGCGCCCTTGTCGGCGTTATACGAATTAACGGCAGCAAGTAAACCTATCATACCCTCCTGAACTAAATCGTCCATCTCAAGTGGGGAGTTGATATATTTAACTGCTATCGCTTCAACGGTAGGTCTGTACTTTTTTATAATCTCGTCCAATGCCGAAGCAGAGCCGTTTTTAATTTCATCAAGTAGGATGTTATCAGCCTTTGATTTGTTTTCCGACATACATTCCTCCCCGATGAATTAACGCTGATTTAACTCACTTATTACTCTTAATAATATCTTAAATTTTTTAAGTAGTCAACTACTTTTTTTCAAAAAAATGACAAAAATACACAAAAAATCATTAAATTTTTCTAAATTTGTATAAAATATCGTTAAAAATTGTTAATTTTTAGTAAATTTCTCAGACGTTAAATCTAAACAGAACAATGTCGCCGTCCTGCATAACATATTCCTTACCCTCACTGCGAACAAGACCTTTTTCCTTTGCGGCATTCATACTTCCGCAAGCCATAAGATCGTCAAAGGATACAACCTCTGCACGAATAAATCCTCTTTCAAAATCCGTGTGAATTTTACCTGCCGCCTGAGGCGCCTTTGTACCTTTTTTTATTGTCCATGCTCTAACCTCAGGCTTACCCGCCGTAAGATAGCTGATAAGTCCCAAAAGGGAATAACTCTTCTTGATAAGTCTGTCAAGGCCGCTTTTTTCAAGCCCCATATCCTCAAGAAACATTTCCTTTTCCTCGTCGTTAAGCTCTGCTATTTCAGCCTCCATTTCGGCACAGATAGGGAATGTTTCGGCATTTTCTGCGGCGGCAATTTCGCATACAGCTTTGTAATATTTGTTATTCTCAATTCCGCCTAAAAAGTCGTTTTCACCCATATTACAGGCATAAATTACAGGCTTAATTGTAAGTAAGGATACTTCCTTTAAAAATTCCTTTTCGTCCTCATTCATTTCAACGCTTCTTGCGGTTTTGCCGGTTTCCATTTCGCCTGCAAGTCTTTCAAGAAATTCTACCTCAGCTCCTATGCTTTTGTCGCCCTTCATAGCTTTTTTACGGCTGTCAATACGTCTTGTAAGCACATCAAGGTCTGCTAAAATAAGCTCAAGATTTATTGTTTCAATATCTCTTGCCGGGTCAATACTGCCGTCAACATGAGTAATATCGTCATTGTCAAAGCATCTTACAACGTGAATTACTGCGTCAACCTCTCTGATATGTGACAAAAATTTGTTGCCCAAGCCCTCGCCCTTGCTGGCACCCTTAACAAGACCGGCAATATCAACAAATTCAATTGTAGCAGGTGTAAATTTGTCCGGCTGATACATTTCGGCTAATTTGTCAAGCCTTTCGTCCGGAACGGATACCATTCCTATATTCGGCTCTATTGTGCAGAAGGGATAATTTGCACTTTGAGCACCTGCGTTTGTTATTGCGTTAAAAAGTGTGCTTTTGCCTACGTTTGGCAAACCTACCATACCTAATTTCATTTAAAATATCTCCTTATAGCCAAAATAATGTGACATATTCGGCAAACTAACGCTAATAGTATATAACAATGTTTAAAATTTGGCAAGTATAAATATATCACTTGACATTAGGGTACAAATACACTAAAATAGTCATTAAATTTTCTATTATAGATGTTATTTTTAATGGAAGTAGGAGAGGATATTATGGAATTAAACGGTTCTCAAATTGTTCTTGAAACTTTGAAGGAGCAGGGAGTAGATACTATTTTCGGCTATCCCGGAGGAACTATACTTAATATTTTTGACGAGCTGTACAAGTACGGTGATACTTTTAACCATATTCTTACCGCTCACGAGCAGGGTGCGGCACATGCAGCCGACGGTTATGCAAGAGCTACCGGTAAGGTAGGCGTATGCTTTGCAACCTCCGGTCCAGGTGCAACAAATCTTGTTACCGGTATTGCCACTGCTTATATGGACTCTGTACCTGTTGTTGCAATTACCTGTAATGTAGGCACATCCCTTATTGGCCGTGACTCTTTTCAGGAGGTTGATATTACAGGTATTACTATGCCAATAACAAAGCACAACTTTATGGTTAAGAGAGTTGAGGATTTGGCACCAACAATTCGTCGCGCATTCAAAATCGCCCTCAGCGGAAGAAAGGGTCCCGTCCTAATTGATATCCCTAAAGATATAACTGCTGCAAAATGTGAATATGAGTCCCAGCCTGCACAGGTTGGTGAAAACCCCGTTGCACCAAAAGACAAGTGCGTAAAAAGAGCTGTTGAGCTTATTAGAAATGCCAAAAAGCCTATCATCTATTTAGGCGGCGGTACTGTATCATCAAATGTAGGCGAGGATATTATCACCTTTGCCGAAAAGATTGACGCTCCAGTTGTTTCTACTCTTATGGGATTGGGCGCATTCCCTAACGGCCACCCTCTCCATCTTGGACTTATCGGTATGCACGGTCATTTTGAGTGTAATAAAGCCGCTCACGATTGCGACGTTCTCATTACCTGCGGTGCAAGATTTTCCGACCGTGTTGCAGGCAACAGAGGAAAGTTTGCTCCCAATGCGGAAATTTTACATATTGATATTGATGCGGCTGAAATGGATAAAAACATAAATTCAAATTATCACCTCAGGGGTAATATTAACGAGGTTATTCCTATGCTTACCCGTGAGATTGAACAGCTTGATCACAGTGAGTGGAAGGCAGAGATTGAATCCTGGAAGCGTCCGTTCAACCAAATTCAAATAGGTGATTACGTTAATCCTCAAAATCTTATTGAAGCCGTTGACCGGTTGACGGATGATGATACTATCGTTGTAACAGACGTAGGTCAGCATCAGCTTTGGGCGGCTCAGTTCTATAAGTTTAAAATGCCGAGAACCTTCCTTTCTTCAGGCGGATTGGGTACTATGGGCTACTCAATGGGTGCGGCAATGGGTGCTCAAATCGGTTGCCCGAAAAAGAAGGTTGTTATGTTTGCCGGTGACGGCGGATTTCATATGAATCTTACGGAGCTTACAACAATGGCGTCCTACAACATTCCCGTAATAATGCTTATTATGAATAATAAGGTGCTGGGTATGGTGCGTCAGTGGCAAAAGCTGTTTTACGGCAATAGATTTTCTGACACCGACCCCAACAGAAAAACCGATTTTGTTAAGGTTGCAGAGGCATTCGGCGTTAAAGGTATGCGCATCAATACGAACGATGATATTATGCCTGTACTTAAAGAGGCTGTTAATACAAACGGTCCTGTTCTTATTGACTGCAGAATCAGTCCCGACTCAAATGTACTTCCTATGATTCCTCCCGGTGGGGCTCATACGGATATTATTGAAGAATTTTAAGGAGGTGCCACCATGAAGGAAAAATTGATTTTATCGGTTCTTGTAGATAACGAAAGCGGTGTTCTTCAGCGTGTAGCAAGCCTGTTTTCACGCAGAGGATACAACATTGAATCCCTTACTGTAAGCGAGACGGAGGATTCTGACTTTTCAAGAATGACCATTGAAACAAAAACAGAGCCGGAAAACTTCAGACAGATTAAACGTCAGCTTCTTAAACTTGAAATTGTTAAAAAGGTAAGCGAGCTTACAGAGGAAAATTCCGTTTCATCAGAGCTTCTGCTTATTAAGGTTAAGGCAGAGGGAATTTCACAAAAGAACGAGCTTCTTGCATTTAATGTTAAGTACGGTGCCCGTGTTCTTGATATTTCTCATGAAACAATTACTCTTGAATTTACCGGCACAGGTGATACAATAGACGAGTTTGTAAAGTATCTTGAAGAAAATTTCGGTATTGTAGAGCTTGCAAGAACAGGTATTACCTCGCTTCAGAGAGGCGAAGGCTCCTTTACTGATGATATCTAATTAAAATGAAGGATAGGTGATTTCATTGGGAATGACAATGACTCAAAAAATTCTTGCCGCCCACGCAGGTCTTGAAAGCGTAACGGCAGGACAGCTTATTGAGGCTAAGCTTGATATGGTTTTGGGAAATGACGTAACCTCTCCCGTTGCCATTAACGAAATGAACAAGTTTGATAAAAAAACAGTATTTGATAAAACGAGAATTTCTCTTGTTATGGACCATTTTACTCCTAACAAGGATATTCAATCTGCCGAAAACTGCAAGCAGGTGCGTCAGTTTGCAAAATCCCACGGCATCACTCATTATTTTGACGTAGGCAATATGGGTATTGAGCATGCACTTTTGCCGGAGCAGGGCATTGTTACCTGCGGTGACTGTATTATCGGCGCAGACTCTCATACCTGTACATACGGTGCCCTCGGTGCCTTTTCAACAGGTGTGGGCTCAACGGATATGGCGGCAGGAATGGTAACCGGCAAGGCATGGTTTAAGGTTCCGTCAGCTATAAAGGTAGTAATAACCGGCAAAAAAGCACCATATATATCCGGTAAGGATGTTATTCTTAATCTTATCGGCAAAATCGGCGTTGACGGTGCACTCTACAAGTCCTTGGAATTTACAGGCGACGGTATTTCCGAGCTTTCTATGGATGACCGCCTTTGCATTTCAAATATGGCTATTGAGTGCGGTGCGAAAAACGGTATATTCCCGGTTGACGATATTACCCTTGAGTATGTAAATGGCAGATCCGAAAGAGAATATACGGTTTACGAGGCAGATGATGACGCTGAATATGACAGCGAAATCACCATTGACCTTTCGGCTCTTCGTCCCACCGTTGCTTTTCCGCATTTGCCGGAAAATACCAAAACAATAGACGAGGTGCCTGAAATTAAAATTGACCAGGTGGTTATCGGCTCCTGCACCAATGGTCGTATGGAGGATATGCGTATTGCTGCTGAAATTATGAAGGGTAAAAAGGTTGCCGAGGGCGTTAGAGCTATTATTATTCCCGCAACCCAGAGCATTTACCTTCAGTGCGTTAAAGAAGGCATTGTTGAAGTCTTTATTAACGCAGGTGCAATTGTATCTACTCCTACCTGCGGTCCTTGTTTGGGCGGACATATGGGTATTCTTGCCTCCGGTGAGAAGGCTGTTTCCACATCAAATCGTAATTTCGTAGGCAGAATGGGACATACCAAATCTGAAATTTATCTTGCTTCTCCGGCAGTTGCTGCGGCTTCCGCCGTTAAGGGCTATATTGCCGACCCGGCAAAAATCTGACAGGAGGTTGTGATTATGAATGCTAAAGGTAAGGTACATAAATTCGGTGATAATGTTGATACCGATGTTATAATTCCTGCAAGATATCTTAACCGCAGTGATGAGCAGTGGCTTGCGTCACACTGTATGGAGGATATTGATGCCTCCTTTGCGTCCAATGTAAAAAAGGGCGATATTATGGTTGCTGAGGCTAATTTTGGCTGCGGTTCATCAAGAGAGCACGCTCCCATTGCAATCAAAGCCTCGGGTATTTCCTGTGTTATAGCTTCTACATTTGCTCGTATTTTTTACAGAAACGCTATTAATATCGGTCTTGCTATTCTTGAATGTAAAGAGGCTGCAGAGGATATTAAGGATGGCGACGAGGTAGAGGTTGATTTTGATACAGGTGTTATTAAAAACTGTACCACAGGTAAAACATATCAGGCTCAGCCCTTCCCGGAATTTATACAAAATATTATTAAAAACGGCGGACTTATGAGCTCTATTAAATAACTTCACAAAGGATTACAAATAGATATGCACACTTTTGATTTAACTGAGAAGGCTCTTAAAAAGGGCTGGAACAGTTCAAATGAGTACTGGTTTTCACATAAGGATTATAAATTACATAACACCGGTGATTTGGCTTCTCTTGACATACCGGACAATGTTTCTCATGCCTCATATTTTATTTCGCTGGGATATATTCCATATTTCTCCGTTACAAATGAGGAGGTTATACGAGCCTATTCCTGTACGCTGAAAAATAAAAAATTGAGAGACGCTTTATCAAAGATAGACAAAGATGTTTTTGTGGATTCTTTTTGGAAATATGTAAAGATTTATCCCGAGCTTGCACAGGGGCTTTCTGAATTTGAAGATTCCTACGTGCTTGAAAAAGCAATCTCTTGGTGTAAAGAAAACGATATTGAATATAGAGTTATCAATGACTAACAGAAAACAGCACGGCTTTGTTCCGTGCTGTTTTATAATTCTTATCTTCATCACACATATTATTTTTTCATTTGATGAATGAATTTTTCAAGCTCAATAATGTTAAAGGTATATTTACCTGTGTCGGTGCCGGGAATATAATATCTTGCACATATTTCTCCGTTTAATACAGTAAAGGACTGCTTTAGAGTGCTTGTCATATAGTCGGCACATTGGCGTGCGTTGGAGCCACTGGCAATTACCATTCCAACCCTTTTAGGCTTTTCAACAGGCGGTTTTTTACCACGGCAGAATCTTGCCGAGTAGTAACGCTGAAATCTGTCTATAACCGCTTTAAGCGGAGCAGGGAAGAAATTATTGTATATCGGCGTAAAGAATATAATATAATCAGCGTCCTCAAAATCCTCAAAGAATATGTCTAAATCCTTGTTGGAGCAGCCCTCGTGCAGCTCGCAGAAACCGCAGGCGGTGCAGGGAGCAGGGGATAAATCATATAAATTGTATTGCTTAATACTGCACTCGGCAAAATAGGGTTTAACCTGTGTTATAAGCTGAGCGCATACACCTTCTTTTCTCGGAGAGGAGTTTATAATCATTAAATTTTTCATTTCATCACCGATAAAATTATAACACATTATAATTTTCAGTCAACGGGAGATTTTATTATGACTAAGCTTTTACTTAAAATTTTTGCAAAGGATTACGAAAAAGACGTGTCCGCAAACCGTGATAAAATTGCATTGTTAAGCGGCTTTGCAGGTATTTTCTGCAATGTTATGTTGTGCGTGGGTAAATTTATTATTGGTACCGTTACCAATTCGGTTTCCATAACCGGTGACGCATTAAATAACCTCAGCGACGCCGGTTCTAATATTTTTACCATAGCCGGTACAAAGCTTGCCTCAAAGCCTGTGGACGAGGAGCATCCCTTCGGTCACGGCAGAATGGAATACATAAGCTCTCTTATCATTAGTTTTTTCATATTTCTTATGGGCTTTGAGCTTGGCAAAAGCAGTATTGACAAAATTCTTCATCCTCAGTCGGTAAAATTCAGCCTTGTATCTCTGTTTGTGCTGATTGTCGCTGTAGGCGTTAAGATGTGGATGGCTGTTTTCAATAACCGCCTTTACAAAATTACAGGCAACGTAAATATGAAAGCCGTTAGCCGTGATTCTCTTAATGACTGCCTTGCTACAAGTGCAACCATTGCCGCACTGCTTATCAGCCATTTCACCTCCTTTAAATATGCCGACGGAATTATGGGACTTATCGTAACTGTTTTCATTATTCTTGCAGGTATTGACATACTCAAAGATGTTTTAGGCTCTCTTTTGGGCAAAGCACCCGACCCTGAGCTTGTTAAAAATATTGAGGATATTATGCTCTCAAATGAAAAAATCATAGGCGTTCACGACCTGATTGTTCACGATTACGGCCCCGGACGTATTATCGCATCTGCTCACGCAGAGGTGCCCTGCGACTGCGATATTCTTGAAATTCACGATGTAATAGACAATGTTGAAAAGGAAATTTCCCAAAAGCTTAACATTATAATCTGTATCCATATGGATCCAATTGCCGTAAATGATGAAATAGTTAACAAGTATAAAGAAGTAGTTGATACGATTGTTAAGGATTACAATACAGAATTTTCCTTCCACGATTTCAGAATGGTGAAGGGCAATACTCATACAAATCTTATTTTTGATTTAACCGTGCCTCATTCCTACCACGATAAAAGCAAAATCACAAAGGACATCTGTGCAAGAATTTCAAGCTACGACAGTTCTTTAAATGCTGTGATAACGGTTGAACACGCTTATATTTAACACTAATGCCTCCTTGTTTAGGGAGGCATTAATATTATATTAATTATTTTTTAATTATTATAATATTGCATAAATTAACCGCCTGTGTTATAATTACACAAAATGGTTCAG
>CAMFRO010000051.1 GCA_945982035.1 uncultured Clostridia bacterium
CAGCACTAAAATCACAGATAATATTTTTTTAATTTTCATAATAATATTCCTTTCTGTTATTTTAATATAATTATAATCTTATTATAAATTATCGTTTTATTCTGTCAATTCTCTGACAGCGTACACTCCGGCTTAAAATGCAAAAAACTCCGCAGATAATTCTGCGGAGCCTGAACATATACTAATATGTAGTTAGATTGAAACCTCGTGAGCAACATTGTAAAGGTCAAGGTCAATATTCTTTTTCATATTAAGGGCTTCAAAGATGTCGTAATCAACAACATCCTCCTTTTGAGCAGCAACTACACGGTTACCGGTATCCTTCATAAGAAGCTTAACGGCGTAATTGCCCATTCTGGTTGCCATTACTCTGTCACGTACCGTTGGATAGCCTCCACGCTGAACATGACCAAGCACAGTACAACGTGACTCAACGCCTGTTTTAGCCTGAATTTCCTTTGCCAAGGCTTCGCAGTCAACGTCACAGCCCTCGGCAACGATAATGATAAAGTGCTTTTTATCTGTGCGCTGAGTTTTCTTCATACGCTCAATAACGTGCTTTTGAATATCAAAAGGCACCTCGGGAATAAGAATTGAGGTAGCACCGCAGGCAATACCTGCATTAAGTGCAAGATAGCCTGCACGTCTGCCCATAACCTCAATAACAGAGCATCTGTCGTGGGACTCTGCCGTGTCACGAAGTCTGTCAACCATTTCCATAATTGTGTTAAGGCAGGTATCGTAACCTATTGTATAATCACAGCAGGCAATATCGTTATCTATTGTACCGGGGATACCTACGCATGGAATTCCCCTTTCAGACAAATCTCTTGCACCTCTGAAGGAGCCGTCACCACCGATAACAACTACGCCCTCAATGCCGTATTCCTGGCAGGTGCGTATAGCCTTGCGCATACCTTCCTCTGTGGCAAATTCAACCGAACGGGCAGAATAAAGAATTGTACCGCCACGATTGATTATATCGGAAACGGAGCGCAAGTCCATTTCAATAAAATCACCGTTGATAAGTCCGTTATATCCACGTATAACGCCGTAAACCTTAATTCCGTTTTCGCAAGCCGTTCTTACAACTGCACGAACAGCCGCATTCATACCCGGTGCGTCGCCGCCGCTTGTTAATACTGCTATTGTTTTCATAACTATTCCTCCAAAATATTAAAAGAATACAATTTTACATAAATGTATAACGCTACTATTTTACTAATTTGTGATAATATTGTCAAGTATTGTCAGTCAATAACAGCAACATTTTTATCACCTAATATTCTTTTAAGCTCGCCCAACATAGTGGGATTTACGCTGACGGCGGAGCTATCCCTCTGTTTTTCGTACCTTCCACTGTCAGTATAATAAAAATACAGCGGTAATGTTCCGTCAAAAATTGAAGTAATTACCATTGCCTTATGAATATTTTTATCATCCCTGCTTTCAAATTTAAGATAAAGTCCCCTGTGCTTGCTGATTTTTTTCGGATTTGCAGGAGGATTTTCTCTTTTTGAAAAATTATTTTGAACGGTTTTTACTGCCTCAATATTTTTGCTCATAGGCTGAAATACTGCGTTGACAAGTATTTTCGGGTCCTTTTCCTCCTCTATTGAAAGGGTACCGTTAACTGCGATAACATTGCCTGAGCTTATCAGCGAGCCGTACTGCAGGAAGGTTTTAGGAAAAAGAATTACCTCTATTGAGCCGTACAAATCCTCAAGGGTTACAAAAGCCATATTGGCGTTGTTACTGCGTGTTTGCTTTACGGTAATGTGGGTGATTATTCCGCACAATGATACAGTTGAGCCGTCCTTGTGGGAGGGCATTTCGCTTTTTGCCGACTCAAGCAAATCAACAGTGCGCACGCATCCCGATTTTTCCACAAACTGCTCATACTTATCCATAGGATGACCGGAAAGATAAAGTCCCGTCATTTCCTTTTCCATTTGCAGCAGCTCCGTTTTAGAAAACTCGTCCACCTGAGGCATATCAAATTTATCGCCGAAATCCTCGCTGATGTCAAACAGTCCTACCTGACCGTACATAGTTTTACGATGCTTTTCCTCAATATTGGTTAAAAGCACCGGCAGAGCCTGAAGCATTTGGCGACGGTTAGCATCAAACACATCCATTGCGCCGCATCGGATAAGAGATTCAACAGCACGGCGGTTAAAGCGACTGCCCTGCATACGTGTGCAAAAATCAAACAAATCGGTAAATTCGCCGTTTTCACGTTCTTTAATAATATCTTCAATAAAATCGGAGCCGAGATTTTTTATGCCTAAAAGTCCGTAATTTATAACATTTCCCGAGGCGGTAAAGCCCTTCATAGAGGTGTTAATATCCGGCGGTCCCAGCTTTAATCCCAGGCGCTTGCACTCGGCAATGTAACGGGCAACCTTATTTGACGAGTCAAGAATTGACGTAAGCAAAGCCGCCATAAACTGTGCCGGGTGGTAATATTTAAGATAAGCACACCTATATGCAACAAGCGCATAACAGGCGGCGTGGGATTTATTAAAGGCGTAGGAGGCAAAATCGGAAATCTTATCAAAAATACCGTTTGCCGTTTTAGCATCAATATTATTCTTGGCACAGCCTTTTATAAATGTTTCCCTCTCCTGCTCCATAACATCGTGCTTTTTCTTGCTCATTGCACGGCGCACCACGTCCGCTCTGCCGTAGGAATAACCGGCAAGCGAACGAAAAATCTGCATAACCTGCTCCTGATACACAATACAGCCGTAGGTATTATTAAGTATCGGCTCCAGCAGGGGTGTTTCATATTTTATATGAGAGCGGTTATGGGAATTATCAACAAAGGTATCAATTTGCGAGGCAGGTCCCGGTCGGTAAAGGGATGTGGCGGCAATTAAATCCTCAAGAGCGGTAGGCTTCAAATTCATCAGCATTTGCTTCATACCCGATGATTCAAACTGAAATACGCCCTCGGTTTGCCCTCTTGAAAACATCTTATATACATTTTCGTCGTCAATGGGAATGGAGTCAATATCAACACCGCTTGCTTTGGCACAATCATCAATTACCGTAAGAGTTCGCAGACCCAAAAAGTCCATTTTAAGCAAGCCCAACTCCTCAAGGGTAGTCATAATATACTGGGTTACAACAAGTCCGTCATTTGTTGCCAAAGGCACATAGGCAGAGACAGGGTCGTGGGTGATAACTACGCCGGCGGCATGGGTTGAGGTATTTCGGGGCATACCCTCCACCTTTCTCGCAGTTTCAATAAGCTCGTTAACCTGCGGATTTTCCTGCATAACACGGCGCAGGTCACTGCTTTTTTTGACTGCCTCATCTATTGTGATGTGAAAGCTGTTAGGCACCATTTTAGCAACGGCGTCAACCTCCGCATAGGGCATACCCATTGCCCTGCCCACATCACGTATGGCGGCTCGTGTTTGCAGAGTACCGAAGGTTACAATCTGTGCAACGTGGTCGGCACCGTATTTTTCGGTAACGTAATCTATAACCTCCTGCCTGCGCTCGTAGCAGAAATCTATATCAAAATCAGGCATAGAAACACGCTCGGGATTGAGAAATCGCTCAAAAATCAAGTCGTATTTCATAGGGTCAATATCGGTAATGCCGATACAGTAGGCGGCAATTGAGCCTGCGCCGGAGCCTCTGCCCGGTCCTACGGGAATACCCTTTGACTTTGCGAAAGCCACAAAATCCTGCACTATCAGATAATAGTCGGTATATCCCATTTTATTAACGGTTTCAAGCTCGTATTCAAGGCGTTTTACATAGTCTTCAGGGGGATTTTGCGAATATTTTTTATAAAGTCCCTCGTAGCATTTTTGCCTGAAAAATTCAAAATGGTCCATATTGCCGGGGGTTTCAAAATACGGCAGCTTTGTACTGCCGAATTCAAAATCAAAGCTGCATTTATCGGCAATAATCTGCGTATTGTCAACGGCGTCGGGAATGTCGGAGAAAATCTCACGCATTTCCTGCTCGGATTTAAGATAAAAATTATCACTGTGAAATTCAAGCCCTGTATCCTCGCCTAAAACGTGGTTTGTGGCAATACAGATAAGCACCTGCTGAATTTTAGCATCATCACGGTTTACGTAGTGAACATCGTTTGTAGCCACAAGAGGAATACCGGTGTCGCTATGAAGACGCTTAATGCCGTCAAGCACAATTTTTTGCTCGGGTATTCCGTGGTCCTGCACCTCAAGATAGTAATTGCTCTCACCGAAAACATCGTTAAACCAAAGTGCCTCACGCCTTGCACCGTCATAGTCCTTTTGAAGTATTTTTTGCGGTATTTCACCCACAAGACAGGCGGAGGTACAAATAAGTCCCTCGTGATATTTTTCAAGTAAATCACGGTCAATACGAGGTTTAAAATAAAACCCTTCGGTATAGCCTGCCGACACCATTTTAATAAGATTTTTGTATCCCGTTTCATTTTTAACAAGCAGGATAAGGTGATTATATTCTTTATCAAGGGCTTTGTCCTTGTCAAATCGGGTTCTTGGGGCAACGTAAACCTCACAACCGATTATAGGCTTTATCCCCTGTTTTTTACACTCCTTATAAAAATCAACAGCACCGTACATATTACCGTGGTCAGTAATTGCAAGGTGCGTCATTCCCAACTCCTTTGCACGTGACACAAGATTGCCGAGACGGCAGGCGCCGTCCAGCAGGCTGAACTGTGTGTGAACGTGCAAATGAGTAAACATATTATTTTCCTTGTGTATTTATTAAATAATTATTTGATTGAATCCGCAAGGGATACAAGCTTATTCAATCTGTGATTTACTCCGCTTCTTGAAAGAGGCGGCTCAAACATACCTGCAAGCTCACCTAAGCTTGCGTCGGGATTTTCACATCTGATTTTTGCCATCTCCTTTAATGCAGGAGAAAGACTGTCAAACTTTTTCGCCTTTTTGATTTTTTCTATTGCTTCAATCTGACCGACGGCGGCGTTTACCGTTCGTTCTATATTAGCGGTTTCGCAATTTGCCTTTCTGTTGGCCTTGTTGCGTATATCCTTTATGATTTTTATATTCATCATATCAAACATTGCCGCCGACGCACCCATAAGATAAAGGCAATCCTCGATTGCCTCGCTCTCTTTAAAATAGACTATATTGTAGCCCTTTCTTGTGGTTACCTTAGGGGACAGCTCCGCCTCCTGCAAAACGGTGACAAAGCTTTTTGACAGATTTCTGTACGCAATGCAAAACTCAAGATGATAGTCCTTTTGAGGACTTGATACAGTACCGCAGGCAAGAAACGCACCGGCAAAAAATGCATTTTGACACTGGGGGCAGACAAAGTTTGAAACATTTACTTTAAGAGAAGTTTCCGAGCTGTCGTGCATAAAATACATCATAAGCTTTGCGGCGTCGCCCTTGCTTGAAACGGTTACGGTAAAATTCCTGCCGGAAGGACTTTTTACAATATTTGAATCAATATTGCAAAGCTCCTTTAACAAACGCTTATAAAGCATCGCCGTATTTTCATTCTCCGTTTGGAGAGAAACACTGCTTGAGGAAAAGCTTTTACCAAACAGCGCCAATCCGTACAGAAGACATTTTTTACAGCAGTTTTTATCATATTCAATTTTTGTAAGCTCGTTTTTTACCTGTGATGAAAATGTCATTATGCCTTAATTTCTGTCTATATCTCTGTGGTTAACCGTAACGTTTTCCCAGCGTTTTGAAAAATATTTCGCCAATGCCTCGGCAATAACCACACTTCTGTGATTTCCGCCGGTACATCCGATTGCTACAACAATCTGACTTTTACCCTCTTTTATGTATAAAGGATTGAGAAAGTCAAGAAATCCCTCAAGCCTTTCAAGCAACTGCTTAGACTCTTCAAAACTGAAAACATAATCTTCAACCTCTTGGTCAAGCCCTGTTTTGCTGCGTAATGATTCAACCCAATAGGGATTTGGCAGACAACGCACGTCAAGAACAAAATCGGCATCGGTGGGAATACCGTGCTTAAAGCCGAAGGACATAACGTGAATATTCATAATTGCTCTATCATCGCCCAAAAGTATTTGAGTAAGACGGCTGCGAAGCTGATTTGAGGTCAATCCCGATGTGTCAACAACATAGTCGGCACGCTGTCTGAGGGGGGTTAGCAAATCCTTTTCATAAGCAAGCGCATCTGCAATAGAGCCGGAAAACTTATCAGCAAACGGGTGCTTTCTTCTTGTGAGCTTATATCTTTTAAGGGCAACATGATTTTTTATATCAAGGTAAATAATCTTAACATTGTAGCCTTCGTCATTAAGCTTATCAACCGATTCAAGAAGGGTGTTAAAAACCTCTGTTGAACGCACATCGGCAACTATGGCAATTTTTTTGTAGGAATCCGACTTTTCAATCAGGTTAATGAAAGCATTAATAAGCTCGGGAGGCATATTATCTATACAAAAATATCCAACATCCTCCATAAAGCTCATTGCAGTTGATTTTCCTGCGCCGGAAACACCGGTAAGTATAACTAACTCTTTATCATTCATAAGATTTTACCCCGTAAAATTATTTTGTCACTCTGATTTCCATTTCAAGCTTAACACCTTTTTCATGCAAAACCGTATCGGATACCTTTTTGCACAAATCAAGAACATCACGGCATGTTGCACCGCCGGTATTAATTACAAATCCGGAATGTTTTTCGCTGACCTGTGCTCCGCCTACACTAACGCCCTTAAGGTTGCACTCCTGTATAAGTGCCCCGGCGAAATATCCCTCAGGTCTTTTAAATGTGGAGCCTGCCGAAGGGTATTCCAACGGTTGCTTATCACGGCGTCTTTGCATAAGCTCCTCCATTTTTGCCTTGATTACTGAAGCATTGCCTTTTTTTAGCTTTAAATACAATCCTGTAACGGTACAGCCGTTATTGTAATATGCGGAATGACGGTAGGACAGCTTTAAATCCTCATTTTCAAGAAAGCCCTTTTCGCCGTTTTTATCTATATGATCGCACCTGTAAAGCACGTCCTTCATTTCTCCGCCATAGGCGCCGGCATTCATAAACGCCGCACCGCCGCAGGAGCCGGGAATACCGTAAGCAAATTCAAGGCCCTCAAGCTCATTTTCCAGAGCGAAACGGCACACCTTTATAAGAGAGGCACCGCTTTGAGCGTAAATTGTATTTTCGTCAATAAGCTTAACATCGGAAAACTGCTTGCCCAGCTCTATAACGCATGCGTTAATTCCCTCATCGGCAACAAGGAGATTTGAGCCCTTACCGATTGTCATATATCGTATGCCCAAATCATTGCATTTTTTTATAATTAAGGAAATCTGTTCCTCGTCGGCAGGAAACGCCATAATAGGAACCCTTCCGCCTATTTTAAATGTTGTATGCTCGGTCATCGGCTCATCTGTAACGTATTCACAGCCGATTTTCTCTAAATAATTAATTAATTGAGTCAAACTATCACCAAAAACAAACTGATTTATACTCTGCCAAGAATAGCAGCGCCGATTATACCTGCGTCATTGCCCAGCTGTGCCTTAACAATTTTAGTCTGGAATTTAGAATAAACACTGTATCTCTCCGCCTCAACATAGCGACGCAAAGGTCTTAAAAGTGTTTCGCCCTCATTACAGATTCCGCCGCCGATACAAATAATCTCGGGCTGTAATGCGTTTACAATATTAATAAGTCCGCAGGATATGTATTTTATGTATCTGTCAACAACCTTTATGCCGGCAATATCCCCTCTGCGCATTGCGTCAAAGGCAGTTCTGCCGGACACCTTGCCCTCCTCTGCCGCAAGCTCATGCATTACGGATTCGGGATACTCCTCCATAGCCTTTTGAGTCTGACGGATAAGTGCCGTAGCGGAAGCATACGCCTCCCAGCAGCCCTTACGTCCGCAGGTGCAGTCCTCACCGTCATATATTATAACCATGTGGCCGCACTCACCGCCGGCATGGTTTACACCGGATACTATTTTACCGTCAACGATAATACCGCTGCCCACACCTGTACCGAGAGTAATTGCAACAAAATCCTTTGCACCGTTTCCGCAGCCGGCATAAGCTTCGCCGAGGGCGGCACAGTTGGCGTCATTTTCAATAAATACGGGTTTATCGCCCAATCTTTCTACAATCATATCCTTTGCAGGAACATGGTCAAAATTAAGGTTATTTGCATATTCAATAACTCCGTCGGCATTTACGGTTCCCGGAGTTCCCAAGCCTATGGAGTCTATATCATCCATAGTCAGCCCGGCCTTTTCAACCGCTTCGGCGGACACCCTTGCAATATCGTCAAAAATCTCCTCAGGGGTGCGAGGCATTGCGGTGGGGGTTTTTGATGTGGCAACAATGCTGTACTTGTCATCCACCACGGAGGCTACAATATTTGTTCCTCCCAAATCAATTCCTATAGTGTACATAATATTTATATCCTTTCACATTATTTACAAAATTAGGCTTACGATACGGTTAAGAATTTTCCCAGATTTCAAGCTCCTTTTCGCTGGGCTCAATATCCTCCATACCGAGAGAATGCATAAGCTCCTTCGCTCCGTTATAGCCCATCTTCTTCTGACGGTTATTCATTGCAGCCGTTTCAACTATAACGGCAAGGTTACGTCCGGGAGTGATGGGAACGGTAATAACAGGCACCTTAACATCAAGAATTTTCGTGTATTCATTGTCAAGGCCGAGTCTGTCATAGGCCTTGGTTGAATCCCAATCCTCAAGCTGAATTACCATGTCAATCTTTTCCGTAGTCTTTACGGCACCCATACCGAAAATACGTCTTGCATTAATTATACCGATACCTCTCAGCTCAATAAAGTGGCGTATATTACTGGGCGAGGAACCCTCCAGCGTTTTTTCCGACACCTTGCGTATTTCCACAGCGTCGTCTGCAATGAGACGGTGACCTCTCTTTATAAGCTCTATGGCAGTTTCGGACTTACCCGCACCGCTTTCACCCACTATAAGCACACCTTCGCCGTAAACCTCAACAAGCACACCGTGGCGTGTAATTCTCGGTGCGAGTTCTCTGTTAAGGAAATTGATAAGTGCGGCAAGAAACGGAGAGGTTTCCTCCTGCGTTCTTAGGAGCGGAACCTGATATTCCTTACAGGCGTTGATGAAATATTCAGGCACCTGCAAGCCACGTGTAATAACCGCCGCCGCAGGATGAAGCGAAAGCCAGTAGCCAAGTGCATTCTTCCTCTCGGCGTCGGACATATTCATCAAAAAGCCCATTTCCGTCCAGCCGAGAATCTGTATTCTTAAAGAATCAAAATAATCGGTATAGCCGGTAAGAACGATACCGGGACGGTTAACCTCGCTTGTTATAACTTTTATATGATCCGTATCCTTAGGAACATATAAAACCTCAAGATTATGGTTATCAATTATCTTTTTTAATGTTACGGAATATTGCTCTGACATATAGCACCGACCACCAAATAATTATTCATTCACTATTATATATTATAATTGACACATTATCAAGTAAATAATTAGTTAAATTCAATATAAAACCGACAAAGGTGCATTATTTTTTAATATTAATTTAATTTTACAAAAATCGTACATTATGCTATAATACAAAATAGTTATATTGCTTCGGAGGAAGTTTCGTGAAAGACAAATTAAAAATAGCCATTGGTACTGAGGCATTTCCGCCCACAATGGACGGAATAAGTACAGTAGCCAAATGCTATGCTGATATAATTAATGAAAAGCTCGGAGAAGCCGTAATCGTCACTCCGAAAAACCCTAATCAAGAGGATTATAAATACCCTTATCAAATTTACAGATATAAAAGCCTGTTCACATTCGGTGAGGGTTATCCCGTGGGATGGCCGTTTAAAAGGCAGTTTGCAGAGGATATAATCAATATGGATTTTGATGTAATTCACTCCCACTGTCCCATTGCCACAAGTTATTTTTTCAGACGCATTAACAGAATCCACAGAATACCTCATATTCTTACTTATCACACAAAATACGAGTATGATTTTGAGTCAAGAATACCCACTCCTCTTATCAAAAAGAGAGCCTACGGTATGCTTTTAAACAACATCAAAAGTGCTGATGAGGTATGGGTAACAAGCAAAGGCACGGCGGACTCTCTGCGCAAGGTAGGCTACGAGGGAGATTATGTGGTTATGCCCAACGGATGTGATTTGCCAAAGGTTGACAGCAGTGATGATGAGATTGCGATGATAAGAAGAAAGCACAATCTGCCATCGGATGTACCTGTGCTGATTTTCGTAGGGCGTATGATGTGGTACAAGAACATCAAAATCATCATGGACGCATTAAAGCTTCTGAAGGACAGAGGCATTGATTTCAGAATGCTTATGGTTGGTATGGGTCCCGACGAATCTGCCATAAAAAAATACTGCAAAAAGCTTATGCTGGACGACAAGGTTATATTTACAGGTCAAATTCTTGACAGAAACGAGCTGCAAATATATTACAGCACGTCGGATTTGCTTGTATTCCCGTCAATGTTTGACACCAACGGT
>CAMFRO010000052.1 GCA_945982035.1 uncultured Clostridia bacterium
TCGTACAGCTCCCACTCGCAAGAAAACGAAATTCAGCTCCATTTCTCAAAGTCTGCCAGCGTGTAGAAATATAAAAATTGACTTTTTCTACACGCTGAACCGGCTTGAAGTAAACTTCAAGCCGGCTATCTTTTTGTTTATTTATCTGTTTTTGCGGTTTCAACAATTCCCTCTGCCAGCCCTGCAAGTGACTGAATTTCAGACGGGATAATGATTTTTGTTGATTTGCCGTCAGCCGCCTTTGCAAATGCTTCAAGGGCTTTAAGCTTAACAACTGCGTCGCTGGCGTTTGCATCATTAAGCATTTTAATGGCGTCAGCCGTTGCCTGCTGAACTGTTGCGATAGCCTGTGCCTCACCCTCGGCCTCTCTGATTTTTGCTTCTCTTACAGCCTCGGCGTTAAGGATTGCAGACTGCTTTTCTGCCTCAGCCTCAAGGATTTTTGATTCCTTATGACCCTCGGCAACAAGGATTTTAGCCTGCTTCTCACCTTCTGCACGAAGGATTGACTCTCTTCTTTCACGCTCTGCCTTCATTTGCTTTTCCATTGCGTCCTGAATTTCACGTGGCGGAATAATGTTTTTAAGTTCAACTCTGTTAACCTTAATACCCCACGGGTCTGTTGCCTCGTCAAGAATTACTCTGATTTTAGCGTTAATTGTATCACGTGAGGTAAGTGTTGCGTCAAGCTCAAGCTCGCCGATGATGTTACGAAGTGTTGTAGCCGTAAGATTTTCAATAGCAGAAATGGGGCTTTCAACACCGTAGGTATAAAGCTTTGGGTCGGTAATCTGGAAGAATACTACCGTATCAATCTGCATTGTTACGTTGTCCTTTGTAATAACCGGCTGAGGCTTGAAATCAACAACCTGCTCTTTAAGTGAAACGCTTTTTGCGATTCTGTCAACAAAGGGAACCTTTACGTGAAGTCCTGTTTCCCAAGTGGCAAAATATGTTCCCAAACGCTCAATAACAAAAGCCTTTGACTGGGGAACTACTCTGATGTTTGCAAAAACCAACGCTGCAATTGCGATAACGATTAATACTATTGTAATAATAAGTGCTGTCATATTTTTCTCCTTTAACTGTTTATCAGTATATTATTTGTTCTAACGATTAGTTTTACACCTTCAATTTTGTCAACCGTGACTATGGTGTCCTTTGGAATAACCGCTCCGTCTGCTGAACGGGCGCTCCATACTGCGCCGTTAATTTTAACCTGACCGGTGGGAATTAAATTATTAATTTCCTCAATAACCATAGCCTCACTGCCGATGCATCGGTCGGCATTTGTTTTTTCCGCCTTAGTGTTAATAAACTTCTTCACAAGCGGTCTGGTTGCAATCAGGGCAATAACGGTTACTGCTATAAAAATTACCACCTGCAATATGACAGGTGCACTGCAAAATGCAGAAATCAAACCGGCAACTGCGCCCAGTACAAACCATATTGAAACCAACTGAGCCGTTACTCCTTCCAGCACAGCAAACAAAACTATTGCCGCCGCCCAGATTATATACATTGTCACCCTGCTCACCTCCGTAAATCCTTAGTATAGTATATTTTTTATGTTTTAAAACACGATACGAAAACGGATTCTCTTTTCCATATCTTGAGCATATTATAGCATATTTCGGATATTTTTTCAATATGTTGTGGTTTAGTCTAAATGAGATTTACAATTTATTCACAATATGACACAACCTGTTGTATTTGAAAATACGTAGTGTTATTCCTGTTGTATTTGCAAAAACATAAAATAATTTTAAAAAACACGGCACAAGGGACTTTTGTCCTCTGTGCCGTGGCTTAAATTATTTGTTTTTGGGAACAATTTTGTCATTGCCGCCCATATACATACGCAGAGCCTCAGGAATTGAAACCGTGCCGTCTGCGTTAAGGTTGTTTTCAAGAAATGCGATAAGCATTCTCGGCGGGGCAACAACCGTGTTATTAAGAGTGTGGGCAAGATAAATTTTTCCGTCCTCGCCTCTGACTCTGATTTTAAGTCGGCGTGCCTGAGCGTCGGTAAGATTTGAGCATGAGCCTACCTCAAAATATTTCTTTTGTCTTGGTGACCATGCCTCAACATCAACTGACTTAACCTTCAAATCCGCCAGGTCGCCGGAGCAGCACTCAAGAGTACGAACAGGAATATCAAGGCTTCTGAAAAGGTCAACGGTGTTCTGCCAAAGCTTGTCAAACCACATTTTTGATTCCTCGGGCTTGCAGACAACAACCATTTCCTGCTTTTCAAACTGATGAATACGATAAACACCTCTCTCCTCAATACCGTGTGCGCCTTTTTCCTTACGGAAGCAGGGTGAATATGAGGTAAGTGTTTTGGGAAGCTCGCTTTCGGGAGTGATTGTATCAATAAATTTACCTATCATTGAGTGCTCTGAGGTACCGATAAGGTACAAATCCTCACCCTCAATTTTGTACATCATTGCGTCCATTTCCTCAAAGCTCATAACGCCTGTTACAACATTTGACCTAATCATAAAGGGTGGTACAACATAGGTAAAGCCTCTGTCAATCATAAAATCTCTTGCGTAGCTGATAACCGCACTGTGCAGACGTGCAATGTCGCCCATAAGATAGTAAAATCCGTTACCGGCAACTCTGCCTGCAGACTCCAAATCGATGCCGTCAAAGGTTTCCATAATGTCGGTGTGATAAGGGATGTCAAAATCCGGCACAACAGGCTCGCCGTATTTCTCAACCTCAACATTTTCGCTGTCATCCTTGCCGATAGGAACAGACTCGTCAATAATGTTAGGAATTGACATCATTATTTCCGTAACCCTTTTACCCAGCTCGTCCTGCTTTTTGGTAAGCTCATCAAGCTCCTTTGCCTGAGCGGTAACCTGCTCTTTAAGAGCCATTCCCTCCTCACGCTTGCCCTGTGCCATAAGTGCGCCGATTTCCTTTGAAATCTTGTTTCTGTTGGCACGAAGCTCGTCGGCTTTTACAATAACCCTTCTTCTCTCCTCGTCAAGCTCAATTACCTCGTCAACAAGGGGAAGCTTTTTGTCCTGAAATTTTTTCTTAATATTCTCTTTTACAATTTCCGGATTTTCTCTTACAAATTTAATATCAAGCATTTTTTTACTCCTTACCTATAATGTTTGCTATATTTTTAAGGTCCTCGGCTGAATAGAACTCAATTTCAAGAGTGCCTTTATTTCTGCCGTTGTTAACAGTTACTCTTCTGCCTAAGATTTCAGACAGAGAAAGCTCTACCTCATCATAAAAGCTGTCACGTCTTTTGGCAGTTTTCGTCTGTGCAATAGGCTTTGACATACGCTTTGCAAGCTTTTCAATGTCACGGACGGTAAGTTTCTGTGAAACAATATTGTTTGCCGCCTCAAGCATCATTGCCTCATTTTCAAAAGCAAGTAACGCTCTTGCGTGGCCTGCGCTGATTTTGCCGTCCTTCGTCATTTCTCTAACCTCCTGAGGAAGTCTGAGTAGTCTTAAAGCGTTTGTTATTGCAGGACGGGATTTACCTACCGACGCCGCAACGTCCTCTTGTGTAAAGCCGCATCTATCTATCAACGCCTGAAGTCCCTCAGCCTCTTCAATAGGGTTAAGGTCCTCACGCTGGAGATTTTCAATTATCGCAATTTCCATTGCCTCGGTGTCCGAAAGCTCCTTTATAATTACAGGAACCTCCGTTAACTGTGCAATTCTTGATGCTCTCCAACGGCGCTCGCCTGCCACAAGCTGATATCCGCCGGTAGGCAACGGACGTACAAGCAATGGCTGTAATACGCCGTGCTGCCTTATAGAGTCCGCCAATTCTTCAAGAGCGGTTTCGTCAAATGTTTTACGTGGCTGTTCTTTATTGGGGACTATTTCGGATATGGGCAATGTGGAGGTTGAAATCATATCATCCACATTATTTTCAAGCATAAGTGCGCCTAACCCCTTGCCGAGTCCCGACTGTTTTTTCGCCATTATACTCCTCCTTTTTTAAGAAACAATATGGTAACGGTAATAATATACACAATATATTGTGTTTTTACTGCTGTTTTAAAAATTCATCTACAAATTTTTTATAAGCGAAAGAGGGTTTAGAATATTTTTCGTAATAGATTACAGGCTCACCAAAGGAAGGTGCCTCGGCAATCTTTACGGAACGCGGAATCATAGTTTTGTATGATTTATTGGGAAAGAACTTGTTTACCTCGTCAACAACCTGCTGAGTTAGCTTAAGACGGCTGTCGTACATAGTAAACAACACACCCTCTAATTCAAGATGTTCATTGTAGTGTTGCTTAATTGTTCTTACGGTGCTGACAAGCTGACTTAAGCCTTCAAGTGCATAATATTCGCATTGTAAGGGTACTATAAGTGTATCGGATGCCACTAAAGCGTTTATAGAAAGCAATCCCAAGCTTGGCGGACAGTCAATTATAACATAATCAAACTCCACAACAAGAGTTGCAATGGCCTTTTTCAGCACCCTATTTCTGTCCTCATTCTCTGCAAGCTCTACCTCAGCCCCAGCCAAATTCATATTTGCAGGCAGTAAAAACAGATTTTTAAAGCCTGTATCCATCATTATTGCTCGTGCTGATACATTGTCTATAAGCATATCATAAGTGGAATATTCCACTCGGCTTTTATCAACGCCTACACCGGAGGTTGAATTGCCCTGGGGGTCAATATCAATTAACAGCGTTTTTTTGCCTTTTGCTCCTAAAGCCGCCGCCATATTTACGCAGGTAGTGGTTTTGCCCACTCCGCCTTTTTGATTAAATATTGCAATGGTTTTGCCCATATTTTCACCTCGCTAACAATTATACTATATTTATATGTCATAATCAAGTTACAATATAAAATGTTTCACGTGAAACCTAATATGTTTTTTATGGATGTTTCACGTGAAACATCCACAAAGACGCAAAGCGGACAGACTAATGCCTGTCCGCTCCGCGTGATGAAAAGAGGAGAATATGTTTAAAACGGTTGCCCGTTTTAAGCCTTAGTTGCCCAACGCCTTTAGCGAGGGTGCGTTTTGGGAGTTCTTAGGGATTTTCACCCTAAACTCTATATATTCGTCGGTTTCTGTCTTGTCCGATATTGCATCAATACCGGACGCCTTCATTGTTTCTATTGCTTTATTAACTGTATTTACAAAAATTCGTACATCACGGAATATTTTTACCACATTTCTCTTGGGTTTTGCCGAATTGTCGGTAAGAGATGCGATTAGCTTTTCCGTCTGTTCTACATTCAGTCCTTTTTCTTTGATAATATTCAGTGCCGCCCATATATCCTTTTCACTGTCAAGACTAAGCAGCGCTCTTGCGTGTCTTTCTGTCAATCCTTCTTTTTCTATAAAATATCGCACGTCAACAGGAAGCTTAAGCAAACGCAGTTTGTTTGAAAGAGCCGATTGGCTTTTACCTAATCTTTTGGCTATTTCGCTTTGAGTCATTCCAAAGTGGTTCATAAGTTGTCCAATTGCGGTTGCTTCCTCAAAAAAGCTTAAATCACATCTTTGCACATTTTCAAGCATTGAGAACACTGCACTTTGCTCGTGGTCGCACTCAAGCTCTATACAGGGGACCTTTTCAACATTGGCAAGTATTGCGGCTCTCAACCGTCTTTCACCTGCCACAATTTCAAAATAGTCACAACTGTTAATTCTTTTTATCAGCAACGGCTGCAAAATACCGTTCTCTTTAATTGAATCAGCAAGAGAAAGCATATCCTCACTTTCAAATTGCCGTCTGGGCTGATAGGGATTGGGAAGCAGCTTTTCAGTAGGAATATAAATTATATCGTTCATCTGCTCACTTCCTTTCCTTGTCTATATACTAACATAAACATTCCAAAAAATAAAGGATTTCTCATCGTGAGAAATCCTTTAAATTCTACATTTTGCGATAAATTTACAACGGCTTGCTTGTAATTCTTTTGCTTCTTCTGGGGTATTTTGTCGGTGTCTGCGATATCTTTTTTACAATTATCATTCTTCGCTTATCGCCGTTAGGGAGTTTATATGAAACATCATTTACAATTTCTCCCCCTAATTTATCTATGGCATTTTTACCCTCGTCAATATTCTCCTCTGGGCCTTTAAGGGCAACGAAGTATCCGCCCACCTTAACAAAGGGCATACAGTATTCCGCCAATATGTTCAGCGGCGCAACTGCTCTTGCGGTTGCAATGTCATACTGCTCACGATAATTGTGCTCCCTGCCCAAATCCTCGGCTCTGTTATGATTAACCTCCTGAAAAAGACCGCAGGAGCGCAGTACATCCTTGATGAAGTGAAGCTTTTTTGCCACGGAGTCAAGGAAGGTTATTTCAATTTGGGGGCGTGCCAAAAGCAGAGGCATACCGGGAAATCCTGCTCCGCACCCAACGTCAATTACCTTAACGGGTCCGTCTATGTCAAGATACCTGAGTATCATCAGGCAGTCAACAAAATGCTTTACCACGATTTCATCCGGGTCGGTAATTGCAGTAAGATTGACCTTTTTGTTCCATGACACAAGACGTTCTGCGTAAACATCAAACCTGTCAAGCACATAGTCGTCAATCTCTATTCCCATAGCGTCAATATATTTTTTTAACAGTTCCTGATTTATCATAATGCCTCCAAAATTATATTAAGTGCGGCAATGTCCGCCGGATTTACTCCGCTGATGCGGCTTGCCTGTCCTAAGTTTTCGGGTCTTATTTTTGATAATTTTTCTATTGCCTCCAGGCGAAGTCCTTTTAACGACGAATAATCTAAATCAGCAGGTATTTTCTTTGATTCAATTCTGCGCATTTCTTTAATCTGCAATTCCTGCTTTTTGATATATCCCTCATATTTTATTGATATTTCAACCTGCTCAAACACTTGGTAGGGCAAATCCGGTCTTTCGGTATCAACAGGCTTTAAATCCTCGTAGGTAATTTGGGGACGTCTTAAAAGCTCCGCCATTTTGCATCCTCTTTTAAGCGGTGCGGTGCCCTTTGACTCCAATATTTCCTGAAGCTTGTCGGTCAGGGGCAGAGAAAGTGTGTTCACACGCTTCATTTCCTGCTTAATCAATTCCTGCTTATGCAAAAATTTATTGTATCTTTCGTCGCTGATAAGTCCGATTTCGTGACCTAACGGCGTTAAACGTATATCCGCATTGTCCTGACGCAGTACAAGACGATACTCACTTCGGGAGGTCATCATTCTGTACGGGTCACTGCAGCCCTTTGTTACAAGGTCGTCTATCAGCGTGCCGATATACGAGCCGCCTCTGTCAAGAACAATCTGCTCCTGTCCTTTTATCTTTCGCGCGGCGTTGATGCCTGCCACCAAGCCCTGTGCCGCCGCCTCCTCGTATCCGCTGGAGCCGTTAAACTGCCCTGCGCCGTACAGTCCCGGCAAATCGTTAAATTCAAGGGTGGCATTCAGTGCGGTGGGGTCAACGCAATCATACTCAATTGCGTAGGCGGTGCGCATAATCTGTGCCTTTTCAAGTCCTGTAATGGTATGGATAAAGGCAATCTGCACATCCTCCGGCAACGAAGAGCTAAGTCCCTGCAAATACATTTCTTCCGTATTCAAGCCGCAGGGCTCAACAAAAAGCTGATGCCTTTCCTTGTCGGAAAATCTAACGATTTTATCCTCAAAGGACGGGCAATATCGGGGTCCCTTGCCCTCAATTTTGCCGGAATACATAGGACTTCTGTCAAGGTTGTCAAGTATAATCTGCTTTGTTTTTTCGTTGGTATATGTAATGTGACAGGAAACCTTGTTTTCCGGTGGTTCCTGAGATTCAAAGGAAAAGGGAACGGTACGCTCGTCGCCGTTTTGAACCTCCATTTTGCTGAAATCTATTGAACGGCGGTTAACACGACTTGGGGTGCCTGTTTTAAACCGCCTCAGCGGAATGCTCATTTTATATAGAGCCTTTGATAGCTCGTTTGCAGGAAACATTCCGTCAGGTCCG
The DNA here is from genome assembly GCA_945982035.1 of uncultured Clostridia bacterium. GTDB lineage: Bacteria > Bacillota > Clostridia > Oscillospirales > Acutalibacteraceae > Eubacterium_R. Next base: position 7,956 of record CAMFRO010000052.1, read on the forward strand.
CTTTCATACGAAACATCGCCGATATACACACGTCCGCCTAAAAATGTTCCCGTTGCGATAATTACCGCCTTTGCAGTAAAAACTGCATCAAGCTTGGTTTTCGCCCTCCACACCTTTTCAGCGTCGTCAAAGTACAAATCAACAATTTCGCCCTGCCTTATATCAAGGTTTTCGGTGGTTTCAAGGGTATGCTTCATACCTGCCGAATACTCTCGGCGGTCAATCTGCGCTCTTAGTGAATGAACGGCAGGGCCTTTGCCCAAATTAAGCATTCGGGATTGCAGGCAGTATTTGTCTGCCGCCTTGCCCATTTCGCCCCCCAGAGCGTCAATTTCTCTTACAAGATGGCCCTTGCTTGTACCGCCGATGGACGGATTACAGGGCATATTTCCAACCCAGTCAAGATTGATTGTAAACACGGCGGTTGAACACCCAAGACGTGCAGAAGCAAGACACGCCTCAATTCCTGCGTGTCCTGCGCCGATTACTATTACATCATATTCTCCTGCTGAATATTCCATAAATATGCCTTTCTAATTAAACAGTAAATTATTTCTGCGACATCATTATAATTATTTTCCCACACAGAATTTGCTGAATATATTATTTACCACTTCTGTTGTGGCTTTCCTACCGGTTAGGGACAATAGCTCGTCCGCCGCCGAGTCAATCATCACATTTATTGCGTCAAAGGTCATACCTGATTTTGCGCCGTCAAGTGCCTGGCAGATTTCATCATAAGCGTTTTGACAGTTTTGCTTTTGTCTTGCGTTGGCAAGCATTGGGGCAGAGGAGTCAAATTCGGCAACGCCCATTAGCTCGTTTACACAACGGGACAAATCCTCAAGTCCGACAGAGTCCTTGGCACAAATATATACTGTTTTCTTAAACCTATCCTTAATTTTATCAATATCAAATTCGGCGTGCAAATCCGTCTTGTTTATTACTGCCACCGCAGCTTTACCGGCACACATTTCGGCAAGCTCCACATCCTTTTCGTCAATAGGCTTTGACGAATCAAAAACCGCAAGAACAAGCTGTGCATTGTCAAGTGCATTGTATGCCTTTTCAATTCCTATGGATTCCACCACGTCATCGCTTTGCCTAATGCCTGCCGTGTCACGCAGATGAAGAACGATACCACCAAGAGTCACGTCGCCCTCAACAACATCACGGGTGGTTCCCTCAATATGAGTGACTATGCTTTTATCGGTGCCGCTGAGCATATTCATAAGGCTTGATTTGCCCACATTCGGTCTGCCTACAATGGCGGTGTCTATGCCGTTTGTAATAGCTTGTCCGCAGTCGTAATTTTTTAAAAGATTATCAAGCTGTGAGCGCACCTGCGACAGAGTATCAATCAGCTTATCGTTTGACAGCTCCTCAATTTCTTCGTCGGGATAATCCACCCAAGCCGCCATAAGCGCCGAGCAATCAAGAAGCCTCTCAAGGACGGAATTAATTGTTTTGCTAAGAGAGCCCTGCAAGGCGTTGAATGAGGCCTTCATATTTTCCTCACCCTGAGATGAGATAAGGTCTGCCACACTTTCCGCCTGAGTTAAATCCATTTTTCCGTTCAAAAAGGCTCGCTTTGTAAATTCTCCTGCCTGTGCAGGTACTGCTCCCGCCGTCAAAACAGCCTGAAGCGTTTTTTGCACAATCAACAATCCTCCGTGAACGGAAAGCTCCACCACATCCTCGCCGGTATAGCTTTTAGGTCCGCGAAAAACAAGGGCAACCGCGTTGTCAATTGCCTTGCCCTTTTCAATTATGTTGCCGAATTTGGCACGGTATCCTTTAAGGGAGGACAGGGGAGTTGAGTCAGCCGATTTAAAAACCTTATCGGCTACGGCTATGGCTTCGTCACCGCTGATACGCACAACACCTATACCGCCTACGGCGTTTCCCGTGGCTATTGCCGCTATGGTTTTCATTTCCTTTCCTCCTTAAATGTATGTCAAAACAAAAAATGTGCAAAGATGCCATCATTTTGCATTTTAGGCATATTATTTCGGCTACTGCCAACTTAAATACTAATAATCTAAGTATATATTATAAAGCCTATTCTGCATATAAGTCAACAATTAAATATAAAAACTGCCGTATAATTAATCGCAAAATACGACAGATTTCTTAATCATACTATATTAGGGAGAATAATGTCCTCGCCACATTATAAGGCAATGATATTGAACAAAAAAGCGGCTGTCTCACATTTTCGTGAAACAGCCCTAAAACTTAATTCATTTAATCAGTCTTTGTTGACTTCAATTTTGCCGAACTTTGGTAAATCTGCTCTGTCTGCCTTAGGTGTAT
>CAMFRO010000053.1 GCA_945982035.1 uncultured Clostridia bacterium
TTCAGCGCCCTGAAATCATAATAATCATTTGAATACGAAAGCCCCACGCTTACAAAGCAAAATGATGAAAGCAGTGCAAAAACACAGGTAAGGCATAGCGGGGCAAATGCAATAAGTGATTTATATGCGCCGCTGTCAATGCTTTTGTACACATTAACGCACTGTAAAACAAAATCCGCAAAAAATCCCACCGCCGACAAATAGGCGAAGGCATTTATTATTACGGGACCGCTTTTATCAAAGGCATGACTGTAAACGGTATTGCTTTTGTAAACTGTCAGGGCTATAAACAAAACCGCCGCTGTAACCAATCCGTACAGAACATAATTATACGTTTTTCCCAAATCCATACGGATGCTGAAAAGCCTGAGCATTATAGACGAAACAAAAAGTATCAGGGTAATCAGCCATCCGTTTTTATTAACTTTTACCGGCAAGACTAATCACCCCACCGTTATCTTTCCGTTATCGGCACATATTTTCTTGAACGTGAAACACTCTTATATGCAGGACGGATAATCTTACCCGACGAGGTAAGCTCCTCAAGTCTGTGAGCGCTCCATCCGGCAATTCTTGCAACGGCAAACAGCGGAGTATATAAATCCTCCGGAATACCGAGAACTCTATAAACAAGACCCGAATATAAATCAACATTGGCGCACATTGTTTTTTCCGTACCTCGCACCTCGCTGAACACCTGAGGTGTAAGCTTTTCTATATTTTCAAGAGTTTTAAATTCTTTTTCAAAGCCGTGCTCATAAGCAAGATTTCTGGCACTTTCCTTAAGTATTACGGCACGGGGATCGGACATTGTATAAACAGCGTGACCCATACCGTAAATCAATCCGGAGCCATCGCCCTCCTCCTTATTAAGCACCTTAACAAGATAGTCCTTAACCTGCCCCTCGTCCGTTGAATCGGGCAATCTTTCCATAATCATTTCCATCTGATGTGCAACCTTAATATTTGCACCGCCGTGGCGGGGACCTTTAAGAGAGCCCAATCCTGCTGTAATGGCGGAATATGTATCTGTTCCGCTGGAGGTCAACACACGAGTGGAGAAGGTGGAGTTGTTACCACCGCCGTGGTCTGCGTGTAGCATAAGACATATATCAAGCAGCTTTGCTTCCTCACGGGTGTACTTCTTGTCGGCACGAAGCTGATGCAAAATATACTCGGCTGTTGAAAGCTCCTTTTTAATTGGATGCAGGAACATTGTTTTATTATAATAGCTTCTTCTTTTAACCTGATAAGCACTGTTCATAATTGTTGGGAACTGTGCAATAAGCTGTAATTCCTGTCGCAAAACATTTGGAATTGATATATCATCCGGATCCTCGTCAAAGGAATAAAGAGCCATTACACTACGTGATATTTTGTTCATAATATCCTTCGAAGGATGCTTCATTATCAAGTCTTCAATAAACTCCTCAGGAAGCGTACGGCACTCGCCGAACACCTCTTTTAAGCCCTGAAGCTGAGACATTGTAGGCAGACTGCCGAAAATAAGCAGCCAAGCAACCTCCTCAAATCCAAAGCGGTCCTCTTTGACACAATTTTCAATAATATTTTTAATGTCATAGCCTCTGTAAGACAGCTTACCTTCCTTTGGTACACGCTCACCATCAAGAATATAATAGCCCTCAACGGAGCAAATACGTGTAAGACCGGCCATAACACCGGTACCGTCGCTGTTTCTAAGTCCTCTTTTAACATCGTAACGCTCAAAATCATGGGGATTTATCTGGTTATTCTTTCCAAGCTCGCCGCATAAACTTGAAAGAGCATCCATGGAAATTGGTGAAATATAACTGGATGGCATTTTTTAATCTCCTTTCGTTACAATATATTTAATACTGTTTTATAGTAATAATAAGAGTTATATTATACTAAAAACTCAACTCAAAGTCAAGGTGAGCCAAAATGAAGAAAGCACTTATTATTTTTGCGATTTTGTTTGCACTGACATTTTCAATACCTTTTATATCATCGGTGCAAAGCAAAAGCAGAGAAAAGGGCGACGAAATAGTAACAATATTTAATTCGCAGATTACTGCCGTCGTGAATTATCATTTACCTTTTTAACCTGGGTATCTACTCTGATATTGAACTTTACAGAGCTTAATTGACTGCGCCAATTGTCTTTAACCTTGTCATAATACTTACCGTCAGCCTTTGCCAGATACCTGCCAATCATATATGGGTCGGATTTGCTTTTTACGCATTTTTCAAAGGCTTTTGTGCACATTGATTTAATTCTTTTTTTTGAAAGTACTTCTATTTTGTTGATTTTTGATTGATCAAGGGATTCACTGAATCCATTTTCAAGCTCGTTTATAACAAGTGTTGCCGACACATCACAATTAAACGTAATTTCTCCGCCTTTAACAGACACACTTTTTTTCGTATCAGAGGAGATTATTTCAAGTCCGATAATACCCATTTGACTATCCGAAACCAACAAAGTGCCTCCGTCAATTTTGTTGTTTATAAACAAAAATCCAAAGGATTCGTAAGCATTGAGAGTATCGGCGTATTTTTCCTTTGAAAAAACAGCGATACCCTTGCAAGCAACATTTGTTTCGTTTGATGTCAGCACGGGAAAATACAGATCAGAAGTGGGGTTTGAATATATATTAAGTGCTTCATTTACCGTAACGGTAGCACCGAGACCGTTTGCCTCGCCTATTTCAAGCAAGTCATAAACAGTCTGGGCAGGAATACGGGATTCCCTCTCCTTGTTTCTGATTATATCCTCTGCTTTTTTGTCGCTCATTGCCACAAGCACATCGGGACGTCCGTCAACGCTTCTAAACAGGTAATTAAGCCCATCGGTCATATGCTCTTTTACATAGTCCGAGCCAAATACAATTATTTTGTTTTGACCGAAAAACACCTTTTTTGAAAGGGTTTTTGAAGCAGAGGAAAGAGCATCGCTTATATTTTTTGCATTTCCGTCGGCAACGGCTGTAATATTACCGTTCAACGCCTGAGTACCGCCGGTCTTTGATAGGTTAAGATATTGAATAGTGATTCTTGTTTCGGATTTTGAAAGGTCAATCCCTATACCCTGAACAACGGTTAAATGGCTTAGATTCTGAGTGGGCATACAACCGCTGAAGGAAAATGCTATTGCAAGTATGCATATTACTATTTTAAAACTTTTCAAGCAATTCTTCACCCTTTTGTTTTTTCATAAAAATAAGAGATAAAATCGGAATAATGATACAAAAAATCAATGCCAATATAATATTAACCGTTTTTGTCAAATCAGTCATCATAGCGCCCACATACCCCGTCATAAGCAGGCAAGCAATTCCGCTGAGCCCGCATACGGCGGCACTTTTTGTTTTATGGGAATACTTTTTAAGCATTATGCTTGCACAGTACAGAAGCACTGAGCATTTTAAAAACACGCCGAAAATCCAAAAAGCCGTATGAACAATATCAAGACGTGACATACCGCCCAAGGACGCCATTTGAAACAGGGTAAAAATAGGAAATGACTGGAGCGAGGCGGAGGCGCCCATTACCCCTACGCAGAGTCCCATAAGCACAAATATTGTTAAATACGATGTGCTTAAAGCGGCAAAATACGTTTTTTCCGCTTTTCCGTTAATCTTGTCGGAAAGCGCCAAAACTACGGCAGGCTCTACCGTATTTGCCGAAAGTATAAAAACATTTGAGATTATTGTTTGATGAGAATTAAGATATGAGGGAAAAAAATTAATGGTACTGAAATTTTTAACATTAAATGCAACTGCAATAATTATGGCAAACACCAGCAAAATGGCATTAAATACACTGAATCTGCCAAGTCCCTCAACACCCATAGACACCGCATAGCACACAGCAATCAGTATCAGCACGGCAAAAAACAGTGCTTTTGACTGAGGATGCAGTCTGCTTGAGGCGAAATAAGAAAATCTTGAAACACTTAATGATGCAAGATATATAAAATATGCTCCGAAAATGGGAGCTATCCATTTATTTTTAAGAGGATTTTTGTATTTTTTTATACATAATATCACAGGCATTGACATAATAACGCTTGCTAAATACGATGCAGCGATGCTGATAAGCAAATCCGCCGCCGGCTTTCCGTTGATAATTGACTGAATATACGTCAGCGTAACAACAAGCCTTGACACAAACAAAATACAAAAAAGCTGATATGGCGGGATTTTTCCTCTTTTTGCAGGTAAAATGTTATTTTCCAATATCCGTACCCTCCAATTCCGACACTCTTACACGGCGCTTCGCAAGCTTTTTCCATCCCTGACGAATAAAGGTATCACCCAGCGACTTGACAGACAATGGTGAAAAGGGTGCAGAATAAGGAACTCCGTAGGGATTAATAACACAAATATTTACAAAGAGCATACCTGCTCCAAGCATAATACCGTATATACCGGCAATACCGCCCAAAATAATAAATATAATTCTAAGGACTGCTACGCTTTCGTACAGGGAATACACCACGTAAGAGGATATGGCAGTAACGGCAACCACAACAAGCATCGGTGCACCTATAATACCTGCCGTAACCGTTGCCTCGCCTATTACAATTGCACCGATAATTGACACGGCGTGACCTATTGATTTTGGAAGGCGCAATCCTGCCTCTCTCATAATTTCGTACAGGATATGAATGAGTATTGCCTCTGTCAGCAGATTAAAGGGCGTTGTGGCTTCGCTGGTTGCTACAATATAAAGCAAATTTGTAGGAATAAGCTCCTGATGGTACGTTCCCACCGCCACATAAAGCCCCGGCAAAAACACGGATATGAGAAAGCTGAGATACTTAAGCCACCTGATAAAAGTTGCATAAAAAGGCGGATTGTCATAATCATCAAATGAAGAGAAGGCGTCGGAAAACAGGTACGGCGTGTACATTACAAAGGGCGTACCCTCCACCATAACGCCTACCCTGCCCTCCAACAGCTTAGATGCAAAAACATCCGGTCTTTCTGTGTTACCTACACAAGTAAAAAACGAGGGAACATCCGTATCTATATAAGGGTCAAGACAGCCATAGTCAAGAACGGTATTGAGATTTGCCGATTTAAGCCGCATTTCTATTTCATTTACAAGCTTTGACTCTGCACGGTTGTCAATATAAGCAATTACAACAGGAGTCTGAGCAGCATTGCCTAATTTAATTTGGCGCAGTTTTAGATGATGTGTTTTAAGTCTTTTTCTAAGCAGTGCCTTGTTGTCGTTTATTGATTCAACAAAGCATTCCTTTGCGCCTTTTACCATTGATTCGTTGGTGGGGTCATCGGTGCTTCGCCTATTCCAGCCTTGAATACCCAATGCCAGCGCACGACGACAGCCGTCAAGATAAAACACGGCAAAACCACTCATCAAAAAATAATAGCAGTCATCAAAGGTTTTAGCCTCGTTCATTTCAACCGAACTGACAACGCATTTTTTTATCAAATCAAAATGCTCCGACGGATTATGAAATTTCAGTTTGCTTTCAAGTATGGGTTTTGTAACCATTTGAGATAGCTGTAAAGAATCCACAAGTCCGTCCATAACGCAAAAAAAGCATTTTTCGCCGTCAATCTGTGCTTCACGCAGGAGAAAGTCGGAACATTCTTTAAAATCGTCCTCAAATTTTTTCTTATTAATATCATAACTGTCATACAGATTTTCCATATAATCACCGCTATTATTATTGAAAATTCGGTGAATATTATTCATCCTTTTCCGCAAAATAGTAACGGTGATTTTATGTCAATAATTTTTGTACGCTCTGTTATTATTTACATTCTCGTTGTAATTGCCGTAAGAATTATGGGCAAACGGCAGATAGGCGAGCTTAACCCACACGAGCTTGTAATAACCATACTTATAAGCTCCGTTGCCACGGTACCTTTGCAGGATAATTCAATGCCCTTGACTAATTCAATTATCCCTATCCTGATATTTGTTGCGCTGGAGGTTCTCGGCTCTGCGCTGTCAATGAAATCTCTTTGGTTCAGGAATTTAATACAAGGTAAACCAATCATTATTATTAAGGACGGCAAGCTTCAGCAAAAGGACCTTAAAAGGCTGAGATTTACAATAGACGACCTTATGGACTCATTAAGACGTCAGGATATTTTTGACATTTCGCAGGTTGCTTATGCCGTTGTGGAAACCAACGGAAACCTGACAGTGCAGAAAAAAGCGGCATATATGCCACTGACAAGCCTTGATATGAATTTACCCAAGCAGGAGTCGGTTATGCCTATTACGGTGGTTATTGACGGCAAGCCGGTTACCGAATATTTCGGCTCAACAAAATATTCACAGGCGGAAATTGAAAAGCTTGTAAAGGGCACCGGCGTTGACATCAAGGATATTCTGCTGATGACAGTTGACATTAATTCAAACACTTTTTATATCAAAAAGGAGAATAACGAAATATGAAAAGAATATGGTTTGCAGTTGCTTTTATCGTGATATCATTTGCAGCTTGCATATTTGAACAGGTTTATATTGACAAGGTGTTTGACAACATAACCGTAAAGCTTGACTCCGCCCAGGAATACGCAGAAAATAAGGATACGAAAAATATGAAAAAGGAAATTGAAGAGCTAACGTCGTACTGGGAAAAAAGCCACGTTGTTTTGTGCTCAATCAGCGAGCATAATGATATTGACGAGCTTTCAACGACAATAAAATCCCTTAACACAAAAAACGGCGACGAAATAAAAAACGCCCTTGACGAAACAAAGGCGAGAATTGATATATATTACGAAAACCAAAAGCTGTCGCTTGCAAATATATTATAAAAAATCAGGGGACGGATAAACCGTCCCATTTGAGTATTACTCTACTGTGTTTTCTGACTTTGACTCAATATTTTTCTTTTTTGTAAAAACATTAAGAAATGTAGCTATAAACGAAATGAGCATCATAACGGCTACAAAAAACAACACGCAGGCAAGAATTGCAAATTTTTTCATCTGTGACTGTGCTTCGTCAGCCAGCTTTTGATGTCTTTCGGCGTTGTCCTTAACCCGTGATAAAAGCATATCGCCCATAAGGCTATTGCTTGTACTTTCCTTTGCTTTTTCATAAATGTTTACAAATTTCATATTCTCATTATACTCTTGCTTGTAGTTGCTTGCCTGAACGGTAGAATATATACCTGCGGCAACGCATCCGGCACAAATTACCGCAATTAATATCCTTACAATCAGTTTATTTATGTTGGTTTTACTGTTTTTCATAATAATCTCTCCGAAAAATTTTTTTATTTATTATAACACATAATAATTTTTCTTGCAATTTATATTATGATATTGTATAATAGCAAATGCAAAAGTTAACAATTAGTTAATACGGAGAGTTGTCCGAGCTGGCCGAAGGAGCACGATTGGAAATCGTGTAAACCGTCAAAGCGGTTTCGAGGGTTCGAATCCCTTGCTCTCCGCCAAAGAAAAAGGAACACCTAAGGGTGTTCCTTTTTGCTTAGGGTAACGGTAATACAAGGGATTCGAACCAATGCGACATAATTGTGCAAGCTCGCAGAGCGAAGCAGAATTATCAAAAAAAGGTACAGTGTACCTTTTTGCGCATTGGATACCCGGAGGGTCTTGCTCTCCGCCAAAAAGAAAAGTCGCTTTAGCGGCTTTTTCTTTTTGTTCTATTCTCTTTTCGCTTTTCACTATTCTCTTTTCTCTAAATTAATATTGCGACTTTTCCAGGTAAGAGAGAAGAGAGAAAAGATAAGAGAATCGGTTGTTTTGCTTCGCAAAATATAAAAAATATTGTGAATAACATCAAGAAATTTTTTGGTGTTGCTTTTTTCTGCTTTTGTGGTACACTATTATTAGGAAATGCATCAACGGTCTTTGAACCAATTGCGGAAATTATATTTCTGACTGGTGCATTTCCTTTTTCTTTTAATACAGCATTGTAAACAGTTGCAATATTTCCGCTAATTCGTCAACGTGTACTTCGGTGTTCAAAAACTCGTCAGGAATATATTTCAAAAAAATTCTTGTCTTTAGGATTGATTTTTTTGAAAATATCCACTATACTAACAGCAGAAGCAGATAGCAGAGAGTGCTCAATGTCGGCTTTGCCGTCCACAACACTCTCCACGACGTCTGCTTTTTTATTTTGGCGTAAGGAATGTTTGTTTCAACTAACACATTTTAGTGTCCGCCGATTATATCCCATCATCATTTTGTAATATTCAACAGACTTTTGCAGTTTTTTGTTTTGCTTAATCAGTGAATTAATATCGTAGTCTTCAACATCCTTGGAAAACTTGACATTTGATAAATCTTGTGTTAACATATCATCATCACTATCGGTTAGATAGTCTGTTTTAGAGAAACTTTCTCCAGCAGACAAATCGGTAGTGTTTTTTTCATTTGTGTATATGTTATGTACCCAAAATTTATTTTTTTGAAGTGATTTCCTTACAGTAATGCGTATAGTGACTGGTTTGCCGTTAAGAATAGTTTGACTTTCAATATATGCATACTTAACATTACTGTTATCATTGTGATAATTTTTCTCATTATCAAAAGTAAGTGTGCCATTTTCAATAATATCAGGCACGTGCCTTATAGATGCCAACTTTAATATTTTAAGTCTTTTGCCCCGGTTCCCGTAATTTTTCGGGTCAAATGCTTCCTCAATACCGCTTTCGTTTATCTCAACCTTCATTCCGCTGTTGGCATTTGTTACTATCCTGCTTGCTTTTTCATCAAAAAAACCTTCATTGACAAGCGTATTAAACACTTGAATCTGAACATGTCGGTAATCATTTATTTTAGTGATACCAAAGCTGTCAATAACATTTCTGTCAAAGTTTTCGTCATATTCTTCAAAATCAACATCTTTGGAATAGCGTATATCCTCACTATCGGTAGGATTGAGATTATCAACTGCTTTAATTTGGTTTGAATTAAAAGCAATATACTCCTCATTTCCGTTATTAACGCCATCATAGCCAAGACTTTCCAAATATTCTCTTGCTTTAACTCCGGTATTATTTTGACCTTGAAATCTTCGTAACGCTTTATAGCCAAGTGATTCGCTTGCAGGATTAGTGATATTAAGATAAAAAGCTCTTACATTATTTCCATAACCGCTTGCATCCAATTCCCACGGGCTGAAAAATGAACCTTGAATATCCATATTATGTCTGCCCTTTTCTCTGTCAAAAACAGTAAATTCTTCACTCGTTCCGTGATATACAACGAGAAGATTACCGTTTTCATCACGCACTTTACTGTCTTTAAAATATTCCTGCTGCTGTTTAGACAAAGTATTACCCTCGCTGTCAACGTCAAGAGATTTTTTAATATTGACATTTTCGTTTGGATTGGATATAATACTATTAGAGTTAGGAATGGAACTGCCGACCGGCAATTGGAGCCCAGTACGCTTTTCCCAAGCCTTAACTCTTTTTTTATTACTATCAACATATAGAATATTAGAACTGTTTATAAAGTTTTGTGCGTTGTTTTTTCCGTAGGCACTTGCTACCTTAATTTTGTCAAGAGCAATTTTGTTTTTCTTTTTAGGAGATAACTCAAGCACAACAAGTATTGGAGTTTTGCCTGATATAACCTCGCCAAACATTGTAACTCTGCTATTGACCGATTTAGACTCCATAACAATAATAGGGTTTTCTATTATATTCGGAATTTGCTTTATAATTTCATCTGTCATTTCAGGGTGGTCATTTCTTATTTTAATAAGTTTTGAGGCGTCAATAATAATATCCGCGTTTTTAATGCCAATGCTTTTTAATGCATCTGAGGTTTTTCCAATAGTAAAAACAGTACGAGGATTATTCTTATCCCACTTGTCATAATCCCTTTCAAAATTATTATTTATACTAATTTTGTTTTTAAATGTTACTTCTGTACTGTTTTTAGTGCTTGCTCCTACTTCTACCCCATTTTCAAGGTTAGAAATGGCACCGTCAATTACATCTAAGAATTGTGTACGAAGCTTTTTAATATCATCAAGTGACATATCGCCTACGGCTTTTTCAGAAGCTTTAAGATGATTATTGGTGACATAGTTTTTAACAATATCAACAATCTTATTTACAATCTCCTTTAGGGTTTCAAGAAATGTTTTCTTTTCCTTAACGGAGATTTCTTTATTTTGAGCAACATACTCTACAACCTGTTCTATTCCGCCTTCGGCAAAGAAAAGACGAGCACTTAAAATTTACCCATAAATTAAAATAACCGCTGACAAAAACTAATTTGTCAACGGTTA
>CAMFRO010000054.1 GCA_945982035.1 uncultured Clostridia bacterium
GTTTATATAAGTATAATAAAAATAATACACTTGATTATGTTCTGGAGAAAAATATATGTCTTTATATGAAAATTCCGTTTGTCCGGTCTGCGGTAAAAAATTTGAGGCAGATGACGATGTAGTAACTTGTCCCGAATGCGGAACGCCTCATCACAGAGAATGCTATAAATCCATTGGCCATTGCATTAACGCCAATCTTCACTCTCAAAATTATAAATATGAGAGGATAAAAGAGCCGGTTGAGGCACAACAGCAATCAAACACCCAAGGTGAATATTACGTTCCGAATGGTGAAAAAGCACCCGGTGGTGAGGGAAATTCAAATCCGCCCATTGTTATGGGAATGCCCAATTACAACAGGATTTACGGCACAAATGACACCATTGACGGCGAAAGTGTTGCCGATGTTGCCGCCGCAGTATCTATTAACGCGCCGAGATTCGTCAGCGTGTTTAGAAGGCTCAGCGAAAAGCACAAAAAGGTCAGCTGGAACTGGAGCGCATTTTTCTTTGGAGAATTTTATATGTTCTTCAGAAAAATGTACAGGCAAGCTATTGTGTTTATGTGCGTGAATTTTGCGGCTTTAATGGGCGGTATGGCGTGCGTTTTCAAATTTGCACCTAAATATACTGCCGCTGTTAACGAGCTTTCAAACGCAATGAGTCAAAAGGACACATCTCAAAGCGCTTTGCAGTCGCTGGCGGAAAAAGCAATGCAGGCTACCGACGCACAGACTGCGGCATTAATAATGTATGCAATTATAGGGGTATTTATCATATGCCGTATTATTATGGCAATGTTTTCAGACAATTTTTATAAAAAAAGCATATTTGCCCTAATAAAGGATGTAAGTGAAAAATTAAGCAACGGCGCATCGTTTATTCAAACACCTATGTTTATGGCAGAGGAGCAGGGCAATCTAAGTCAGGTACAAATGAAGCAGCTTTATTTAAGCAAGCGTGGCGGGGTAAGCTTTTTTGCTCCGGTGGCGGCGTTGCTTGTGTTCCAAATATTAATACAATTAGCATCATCCCTTTAAAAAATATCCGCCTGTCACAAGACAAAAACCTGCGGAACAAAAGGAAGGAAGCATTATGAAAATAAGAAAAGCGATTATCCCTGCGGCAGGAATGGGTACAAGAGTTCTGCCGGCGTCAAAGGCAGTACCCAAGGAAATGCTCAACATAGTTGATAAGCCGGCAATACAATATATTGTTGAAGAAGCGTTTGACTCGGGAATTGAGGAAATATTAATAATAACAAACCGTGGAAAAGGCGCAATTGAGGACCACTTTGACCATGCCTTTGAGCTTGAAGCAAAGCTCAGCGAAAACGACGACAAAAGCGACATACTTAAAAGTGTTAAGCAATGCTCAAGCTTCGGCAACATCTATTTTTTAAGACAGAAGGAAACAGGCGGTCTCGGCCACGCCGTGCTTTGCGCAAAGAATTTTGTTGGTAACGAGCCCTTTGCGGTGTTATACGGCGATGACGTAATCATTTCAGACAATCCTGTAACAAAGCAGCTTATTGAGGCTTATGACAAATACGGAAAGGGCGCAGTAGGTGTTAAGGAGGTCAGCGAGGACGCCATTACAAAATACTGCTCTTTGGCGGTGGAGCACCTTGAAGGAAACTGCTATAGCTGTACCGATATGATAGAAAAGCCGAAAAAAGAAGAAATAATGTCCAATTTTTCAATATTAGGCAGAGTTGTTATGCCGCCCGAAATATTTGATATTTTGGAAAAAACTCCCAAGGGCGCCGGCAACGAGCTTCAGTTAACCGACGCTATGAAGACTTTGGCTCAAACCAAGGGCGTAACGGCGGTGGATTATATCGGCACAAGATACGATATGGGCAACAAATTCGGTATTTTACAGGCTAATATTGAAGTAGGATTAAAGCATCCCGAAACTGCCGTGCAGTTAAAGGAATACATAAAAGAAATAAGCAAAACGATTTAGGAGAAAATATACTATGCTAAAGTGCGAAAGAACGTCGGTAATGAATTTTGAAAACGCCATGAGAGGCGCACGTAACCCATTAAACTCCTGGGGCAGATACGACTCATACTATAATGAAAACGGCGAGTTTGTATTTGGCGAAAACGATTTGTCTTTGGCAAAGCGTCTTTGCAAGGCGGGAACCGACCACAGAAAATTTGTAAGAATGATTTTTGTATCCGTTGACGTTACGGCGCCAATGTATTGGTGGAAGGAATATGACACATACAAGGTGGCTACCGTTGCCAACTCTACATCCACAATGCACAAAATCACTTCAAAGCCCTTTGAGCTTTCGGATTTTTCCACAGACCATATGAATCAGCAGGGCATTGACGCTATTAATGAGGTTATTAAGGTGCTTGAGGAATTAAGGCTTCAGTATCTTGAAACAAAGGACAAAACAATTTGGTACACAATTATTCAGCTTTTGCCCAGCTCATATAATCAAATGCGCACCTGCACACTTAATTATGAAACCCTTGTAAGCATTTATCACGCAAGAAAAGATCACAAGCTTCAGGAATGGCACACATACTGTGACTGGATAGAAGAACTGCCTTACTTCAAGGAGTTATTTCTTCAGGAGGATGAAAACTAAAAGATTATGCAGGAACCTTTCAATAATCCAAACAACCAAAACTATCAGGGAGGTTATTACCCTCCTCAGTATCAAACTAATCCATACAATCAAAATCAGGGCGTGAATTATCAGCAAACCGGCTATCCGCCGTATAATCAGCCCCCTTACAGCTATACTCAACAGCCATATCAGCCTAACCCTTATGCAAACGCATACTCTCATCCATTTGACCCAAAGGAGGCTGAACGGAGCAGAGAAATTTATTTAAAGCGTAAAAAAGAGAAAAATGAAATACTGAAATTAGGCTTTGCAATAGGAATTGTGCTTGTTTGCTATCTTATTGTACAGCTAATTGCCGTTTCGGTTATGGCAGTCTTGGGACTGACAGACGTTTACTCCTCTTCTGCAACATTTCAGTATTGCTTTAATGTAGTTGCGGTACATCTGCTTTCGCTGGTAATTCCTTTCGGAATACTAAGCCTTATAATGAAAAACAAGTATGACGGTCCCGTTGTACCTACTAAAAAGGTAGGGTTCTTTAACTCCTGCGTATGGATTTCCTTCGGTATGGGATGCTGCATCATAGCAAACTATGCAACTAATTTTATAATCAATCTGTTTAAAATGGCAGGATACGAGCTGTCACAGAGCAATATGCTGGAGCCTGACGGTATATTTTCCTGCATTGCAATGGTAATAGCAACTGCAATTATCCCGGGTGTATGCGAGGAATTTGCAATGAGATGCTGTACCTTAGGCTTGCTTAAAAAGCACGGAAAGGCCTTTGGCGTAATTGCCGTCAGCGTTGTTTTCGGCTTAATTCACGGAAATGTAATTCAGTTTGTATTTGCATTTTTGGTTGGTCTTGTGCTGGCATTCATTACTGTAAAAACAGACAGCGTTGTTCCTGCAATGTTTATACACACCTTTAACAACGGACTTTCCGTAACTCAGGACATTATTAAATACGCCGCCGGTGAAAAAACTGCCGAAAATGTTGTTGTTATAATGTTCATCGTATGGGGAGTACTTGCGATTGCATCGCTTGCTTATCTTGTTATTAAAAAGCAATTCACCTTTGCCGACAACAAGGAAAAGAAGGAAAAGGACGGCAGTGAGCTTTCTCTCGGAACAAAGCTTGTTATGCTTTTGCCCGGCTTTGCCGTTCCGTTTATTCTGCTTATAATTGAAACTGCCACCACGGTGACGAAAATCTGACTATGAATGAATTTATGCAAAAGGCCATAGAGCTGGCGAAAGCAAGTGCAAGCGAGGGCGAGGTTCCCGTAGGCGCAGTGGTTGTAAAGGACGGCGAAATTGTGGGTAAGGGCAGAAACCGCCGTGAAATCGGCAAAAACGCCCTTTACCATGCAGAAATTGAAGCCATAGACAACGCCTGCAAAAAATTAGGCGGCTGGAGGCTGTGGCAGTGCGATTTATATGTCACGCTGGAGCCGTGTCCCATGTGTGCAGGTGCCATTATAAATTCACGAATTAAAAATGTTTATTTCGGCGCTTATGACAAAAAAGCAGGGTCCTTCGGAAGCGTTGCCGATTTTAACACCCTACCCTATAACCACAAGCCGCAGATTTACGGTGGAATTATGGAGGAGGAATGTGCCTCACTCCTGTCGGATTTTTTTAAAAAATTGAGAGATAAGAAATGACAAACGGTGTCTCACAAAAGAGGCACCGTTTTTTTGTAATGTTTTCCGTGAATAGAGTTTGATTTGTGATGATTTTATTGAGTAATAAAGTAGAATTCTACGCCTCCCTCCCTGTTTTCAAAGCCGTATTTATAGCCGTGCAGGCGCAGTATCTGCTTGCACAGAGCAAGACCCATACCGCAGGAATTATCACTACTGCTTCGTGCCTTATCGTCACGGTAAAACACGTCCCACAGATTTTTTTGATATTCCTTTTTTATGCCCTTTCCGGGATTGAAAACGCTAATACGGTAGCCCGAGACTATTTTGCTTAAATCAACCGAAATTTTCTCGCCACCGGCAGTATGCTTTATTGCGTTGGAAATGAAATTGTCAACCACAAGAGCAATCAATTCTGCATTGCAGACAATTTCACCCCTGTCGCAAATGCTTTTTCTTACGCCGAGGCTGTTTTTATCCATCAGCGGCTTATACTTATCAAGCTCGGCATTGATTATATCCGCAAGAAATGCTTTGTCCTTGTGCACCTTGTCGGCACTGACAAGACGGTTATACTCCAAAAGCTCCGACACCAGAGCACCCATACGAAGGGACTCGTCATAAATGGAATTAACATACATCTCATTTTTTTCGGGATTTACGTTTTCCATAACACATTCGCACTGATTTTGAATTATCGCAAGAGGTGTTTTAAGTTCGTGTGCCGCGGCGGTGGTAAACGCTTGCTTGGAGTCGTTTAAACGCTTTGCTTTATCATACATTTTACCTGACGCAATAAAAATAACCGCACTGACAATAGCAAAAAGCACAGTTTGATTTATTATACCGTTTTTAAAAACGTCGGATTTCAGTGCATCATAATTTGTATCGTGAGCCATAACGGCGTATAAGGTGTACATTTCGTCGCCGATTTGAAAATTGTCAATATACTCATCAAAGCAGTCGTCGTGATTTGCCCTTTCCTCCTCGCTCATAGATGCGATTGCAGAAACATTTTTAAGGCTTGCCCTTTCGCTGAGAGCGTTAAAAATTTCGTGATACAGTCCCCTTTGCTTTAAATTGTAAAAGGTTACATCAAGCATTGTTGAATACTCGCCGTTGGTACTGTATTCACCTATTGGCGCTTTAACAAGCTTCTCGGCTTTGTCTGATGAAAAATTAATTTTCAGCCGAGCACTCTTGTCATTAACAGAAACGAGAGTCATACTGACAGGCAGTATTTCTTCATTTTTGATATTGTATTCAAAAACGCCTAATCTGCTGTCATAATATTTCTTTTGAAAATTATATATTTCATCCTTCATTTCGGTAGTAAGATAACTGTCTATGGGAACGTAATAGTCCTCTCCCGTAAAGTCATTGGAAAAGCTAATAAAGGACTCGCTTTTGCATATAACCTGACTGTCGCCCTTTATTACGGTCAGCGCAAAGGGATAATCCCCGAAATAGCCTATGCCCCGGCAGTTTGAAATGAACACCTCCTCGGCATCCTCCACCGTGGTTTCGTCATACTGCGTCATTGCAGAAAATGCTGATTCATTAATTTTCATTATAAAATTATTAGCGGCGTAAATATACGTTTGGTCAACATACTTTTTCGCCGAGGAAAAAGTGATAATACCGCATATTGTGTACAGTGCAAGCACGCCTGCGAACACAAAGGCGAAAAGTCTTTTTTTACTCATAGTCACACCTCCTCAAAACAGTATCCCGAATTGAACACGGTTTTGATACAACCGGCGTTTTCGCCTAAGGAGCGTCTTATCCTTTTTATATGTGTATCCACCACACGCAAATCTCCGTCAAAATCGTAGCCCCACAAATAATCAAGAATTTTTTCCCGGCTGATAACCGTGCCTTTGTTTTGCATCAGATAGGATAGCAGTTTAAAATCCTTGCCGGAAATATCGGTCTGTACACCGTTTGAAAAAACCTTTACGCCGTTAAAATCAACGGTAATTCCCGACAGGGTAAGCTGATTGTTTTCACCTACGCCGTTAAAGCGTCTAATCATGGCATTGCATTTTTCCTGCAAAACAGACAGCGGAAAAGGCTTTACGATATAATCATCGCCGCCGCTTTTGTAGCCCTTGAGAAAATCGCTCTCCTCCCCCAACGCCGACAAAAACAGTATCGGCGTTTTGCTAAAGCCGCGGATTTCACGGCACGCCTGCAAGCCGTCCTTGACAGGCATCATAACATCAAGGATAATCAAATCAAAATTTTCCTTTTCGGCGGCACAGACAGCCTTTTCGCCGTTTGAGGCAAGAGTTACATCAAAGCCCTTTGCGGTTAAATAATCGTATATTGCCTCACGGATTTTTGCTTCGTCATCCGCCGCAAGAATTTTATACATACATTCCTCTCCTTTTGGGTAGGGTAATTAAGACGTCTTTTATCTTCAAGTACAAAATATCATATACTTATGTATTTTGTGTGTCATTAAATAAAAAAATGAAAAAATAAAAAGAAAAGCGGATTGAACTTTTGCTCAATCCGCTTTATGACATTTATTAGTTAGTCAGAAATGTAAGGGAGAAGTGCAAGGTGACGTGCTCTCTTGATAGCTGTTGTAAGCTCTCTCTGATGCTTTGCACATGTACCTGTTACACGACGGGGAAGAATCTTTGATCTTTCCGATACAAATCTCTTAAGCTTGGTTACATCTTTGTAATCAATCTCGTCAACCTTCTCAACGCAGAACTGACAAACCTTTCTGCGACCTTTTCTGGGACCTTTATTGTATGCCATGGTTATTTCCTCCTTTGTGAGATTAAGTTAAATTTCTTAAAACGGCAAATCGTCGTCATCATCAACAATTTCTTCAAAATCGGAATTGTCGGCGTTAGCATAGCTGGGTGCAGGCTGACTGTAAGCCTGTGAACCGCCTTCGTTTTCCGCTTTTGAACCGCAGAATGATACGTTATTTGCTACTACCTGTACCTGCTTTTTCCTGTTGCCGTCCTTGTCGGTATAATTTTCCGTCTGGATTGAACCCTCAACGGCAATCATAGAGCCTCTGTGAAAATAGCGAGAAATGAATTCTGCTGTCTGACGCCAAGCTGTACAGTCAATGAAATCTGCCTTTCTCTCCTCGCCTGAACGCTGATAATTGCGGTCAACTGCGATTTGGAAGCTGATTACCGATACACCGCTTGGTGTTTTTCTAAGCTCCGGCTCATAGGTTAATCTGCCCATTAAAGCGACTGTGTTAATCATAATTTAGCCTCCTTATTCACCTTTTGCAACGATAAGTGAACGAAGAACACCGTCTGTAATGTTGATTACACGGTCAAGCTCTGCAGGGAAGGATTCCTCGCAGGTAAAATTAATAAGAACGTAGTAACCCTCTGCTTCGTAGTTGATAGGATATGCAAGCTTTCTCTTGCCCCATTCTTCAACTTCACCGAGAGTGCCATTCTTAGAAATAAGGTCAGTAAACTTCTTTTTAAGAGATTCTACTGCCTCTTCACCCTTTGAGAGTGAATAAACCATAACGATTTCGTAATTCTTTAATGCCATTCTTCAGCACCTCCTTCTGGACTATTGGCCCGATATCCTCGGGCAAGGATATTTGCCTGTATTAACAAGCCTGTACATTATATCAAAAAAGCTTTTGGCTGTCAACATTTTTATTTTATATCTTATAATACGGTTGCTTAATAGGATGTTTTTATTGACACGGGAAAATTTATACCATATAATAAAACTGTTCCAAATGGAACACAAACGGTGATGTTATGTATGATATTAGAAAATTATTTTTATTCAACGGTCTTGCCGAAGGCGACAGGGATTGTATAATCTCAACCTTGACGGAATGTAAAGGCTTTGCCAAGGGAGAAACCATATACAGTGCAGACGCCTTTCAAAATGCTATGGGCATTTTTTTGACAGGCAAAGCTGAGGCAACATCGGAAAATGTAGTAAAAAAGAATTTCATTGAGGGTGATATATTCGGCGTGGGTTCAATGTTCGGCGCCGGTGAAAAATATATCAGTGAAATTGTTACTAAAACAGATTGCCTTGTTCAGTTTATAACCGAAGAACAGTTAAAGAAAATTTTTGAAAAATATCCCATAACCTCAGTCAACTACATTACTTTTCTGTCAGGCAGAATAAGATACCTTAATCAAAAGATTAAGCTTTACACCTGCAAGGGTGCCGCAGCAAAGCTGTATATGTATCTTTGCAATAATGCAGACGAAAATAATGTTGTTAAAATTAACAATATGACATCCTTGGCAAGGCTTACCTCCATCGGCAGAACAAGTCTTTACCGTGCAGTAGATGAGCTAAGCGAAAGAGGTCTTATTGAAAGAAAAAATCAAATTATAAAGGTGATGTAAAATGAAAAAAGCATTAAGTTTATGCTTAGCAGTATTAATGATGTTTTCCTTTGTGGCCTGCTCGGCGGCAGATGGCGAAAACGAAACAACAGCCGCCCAAACAACTGCGGCGCAGAAGGTTGACGTAAATGCCTATGTTATCAGCGGTCCCACCGGCATCGGCGCAGTTAATTTGATGGACAAGGCTGAAAAGGGCGAAGGCAGTGAAAACTACAATTTCACCGTTGCGGCATCTCCGGACGAGGTTGTTTCCAAAATTTCTAACGGTGAGGCAGATATTGCCGCTGTGGCAACAAATATGGCATCAAGCCTTTACAACAAGACTAAGGGCGGTGTTAAAATTATTGCCGTAAACACCATGGGCGTGCTTTATGTGCTTAACAACAAGGGCAATGAAGTTAAGAGCATTGCCGACCTTAAGGGCAGAACAATTTATACAACAGGTCAGGGCGCAAATCCACAGTATATTATTGAATATTTGCTTACTGAAAACGGTGTTGACCCGACAAAGGACGTTAAGATTGAGTATAAGGCAGAGGGTACAGACCTTGTTCCCGTATGGGCAAATGACCCCGAGGCAGTTATAATTGCTCCTCAGCCGGTAGCATCAACAATAAATGCAAAATACGAGGGCTCAACACAAAGCCTTGATTTAACAGAGGAATGGACAAAGGTTAGTCCCGACTCTGCTTTAATGATGGGATGCGTTGTGGTTCGCACTGAATTTTTAAACGAAAATCCCCAGGCTGTTGAAGCATTCCTTACAGATTATGAGCAGTCAATCAACGCTGTAACCGAGGATATTGAAACCACCGCCTCTCTCTGTGAGAAATACGGAATAGTTGCAGCGGCGGCAGTTGCCAAAAAAGCAATTCCCTACTGCAATATATGCTTTGTAACAGGAAGTGAAATGAAGGAACAGCTTACAGGATACCTTAATGTTCTTTATACCGCAAATCCAAAATCAATAGGCGGAGCAATGCCCGGTGACGATTTTTGGTATGAAAAATAATTAGTATGAAAAACAAGATAAAAAAGCCCGCCTTAGCGGTGGGCTCAATTATTTTTTGGATAATTGTATGGCAGGCAGGGGCGGAATTGGCAAATAGCAGGCTGCTTTTAAAAATCCCCCTGCCTCTTGAAACCTTTAGGGCATTTATTGAAAATTGTACGAGTGCACAGTTTTGGCAAATTGTGATGTCAAGCTTGATTAGGATTGTATCGGGATTTCTTATTGCTGTAATAATTGGAATATTAGGAGGTCTGCTGGCAGGTCACTCGCAGATTTTTAAAAGCATTTCCTCCCCTGTTCTGCATTTGGTTAGAGCCGTACCCGTAGCCGCCTTTATCATATTGGCATGGCTTTGGTTGCCCACTAAAATACTGCCGTCGTTTATTTCGTTTTTAATGGTTCTTCCTATAATTTGGAGTCACACGCAGGCAGGACTTAATTCAGTTGATGTCAAGCTTGTTGAAATGGCAAGGGTTTACGGTATGTCAAAGGGTGAAATTTTATTTAAAATAAAGCTTCCCCTCA
>CAMFRO010000055.1 GCA_945982035.1 uncultured Clostridia bacterium
GATATTTGGCAGATACATACAAAACGCAGTGTTATTGAAGCAAAATATGTTATTAACGCCGCCGGTGTTTTTGCTGATAAAATTCACAATATGGCGGCACGTAAGGCATATAAAATTCTTCCCAGCGCCGGCGAATACTACCTGCTTGACAAATCCGAGGGCAAGCGTGTTAACCACATTGTTTTTCAGTGTCCGGGACCGGAGGGCAAGGGCGTTCTTGTGTCCCCCACCGTTCATGGAAATCTTATAGTAGGACCTAACGCGGAAAGCAGATATGACGAGCCGGAAAACGTAAAATGCACCGCAGACGGCTTAAGCATTGTTAAAGAAAAGGCAGTAAAATCGGTGCCGTCAATAGTCTTTAGAGAAAACATAAGAAATTTCTGCGGTATTCGAGCAAACAGTGATGCAGACGATTTTGTAATTATTGAAAGTACAAAAGGCTTTATTGACGCAGGAGGTATAAAATCCCCCGGACTTTCCGCCGCTCCTGCAATAGCGAAATACATTATTGAGCTTCTCAAGCAAAGCGGACTTGAGCTTACGGAGAAGGATAATTTTGATGATACCAGAAGCGTCGTAAGATTTGCCTCGCTTACTTCGGAGGAAAAGAATGAGCTAATTAAGAAAAGGCCCGATTACGGCAGAGTAATTTGCAGATGCGAAACAATTACCCAGGGTGAAATAATTGATGCGCTTAACTGCGTTATTCCACCCTGTTCAATTGACGGAATTAAAAGACGTACAGGCTCAGGAATGGGAAGATGTCAGGGAGGCTTCTGCGGACCTAAAATTCTTGATTTAATTGCAAAGCACAAAGGGATTGAGCCCTGCGAGGTTTTGCAGGACAAAAACAACAGCTACATCCTAACCGGAGAAACAAAGGCAGGAGGACGATAATATGTATGATTTAATTGTTATTGGCGGAGGACCTGCGGGTCTTGCAGCGGCTTACAGTGCCTGGGAAAACGGATTAAAGGATATTCTTGTTATTGAGAGAGATAAAGAGCTGGGTGGAATCTTAAATCAGTGTATTCACAATGGCTTTGGACTTCATTATTTTAAAGAGGAATTAACCGGCCCCGAATACGCAGGAAGATTTGTTGACCTGCTTTCAAAAACGAATGTAGATGTTATGACCGACACAATGGTGCTTCAGGTAACACCCGACAAGGAGATTCACGCCGTAAACACCTCTGACGGATATATGATACTTAAAGCAAAAAGCATTGTTCTTGCAATGGGATGCAGGGAGCGTACACGAGGCGCAATATCAATACCGGGCACAAGACCGGCAGGAATACTAACGGCAGGTGCTGCCCAAAGATATGTTAACATAGAAGGTCAGATGGTAGGAAAGCGTGTAGTTATTCTCGGCTCCGGCGACATAGGACTGATTATGGCACGCCGTATGACACTTGAGGGAGCCAAGGTTCTCGCCTGCGTTGAGCTTATGCCTTATTCGGGAGGTCTTAGACGAAACATCGTTCAATGCCTTGATGATTATAACATTCCACTTTACCTTTCTCACACCATAACCGACATAAAAGGAAATGAAAGGGTGCGAGAGGTTACAATAGCAAGGGTTGACGAGAATAGAAGGCCAATACCCGGCACGGAAATTGTTTTTGACTGTGACACAGTGCTTTTAAGCGTAGGACTTATACCGGAAAACGAGCTTACCAAAAATGCAGGAATAGACATTGACAGCCGTACAAACGGTGCGGTTGTGTATGAAAATATGGAAACATCTACCGAAGGAATTTTTGCCTGCGGAAATGTACTTCATGTTCACGACCTTGTGGATTTTGTAACAGCCGAAAGCTTTAAGGCGGGAAAATCGGCGGCTGAATACGTTAAGCAAAGCCATCCGTCAAAAGAAAGAGAATACGTTTCTGTTACAAACGGAAACGGAATTTCATACACAGTACCGCAAAAAATAAGGAAAAGCACGGATTCTGTTGAGATTTTCTTTAGGGTGAAAAAAATTTATACCGATGTAACAATTTGCGTTGAATGTAAAGGCGATATAATTGCACGGTTTAAAAAACCAAATCTTGCACCCGGTGAAATGGAGCATATTACCCTTGCACAGAAAATTGCCGAAAAAATCAGCGGTAACGAAATTAAGGTATTCGTTGAGGAGGGATAATAATGAAAGAGTTAATTTGCATAGTTTGTCCTAAAGGATGCCGGCTTAAAGTTGATGAGGATAATGACTACGCAGTGACCGGCAACACCTGTCCGAGAGGAGCGCAATACGGCAGAGCCGAGCTTATGAATCCTGTAAGAGTGGTTACAAGCACCGTGAAAATTAAAGGAAGCGAACAAAAGCGGTGCCCCGTAAAAACTGCTCAGGCAATTCCAAAGGCTTTGGTGCTGCCCACTATGGAGGTATTAGACCAAGTTGCTTTAACGGCACCTGTAAGGGTGGGAGACACCGCTGTAAAAAATATATTTGACACAGGTGTTGATATTGTGGTAACAAAAAATATTGATTAGTATAGAAAAATCCGCCGAAGCAAGAGCTACGGCGGATTTATTGCATTTAGCCTTAGTTATATTCATAATAAAATGCATTACCTATGTTAAGAGGCTGAAGGCGGTAGAAAAATCTGCCCAGCTTCTTCTTTATTTTGCCTGATTTGAATTTTATATTATTTTCACAACGGATGGTGTAATCGGTAATGCTTTTATCAAATGTTACCGTTTTTTCCTCACCTGCCATCAGTGAAAAGTAGTTATCATCTGCAACTCCGTCACACTCAATACAAATATTTTTTGTAAAGGTATTTGGCTTTACAGTGATTTTATTACCGTCCACCTTAACACTGATGTCGGATTTAAATAGCTTTGCTTTATTATCATAACAAAGAGTGATGTCGCCGCACTTAACAAAGAGAATATCCCCTTTATCAAGAGGAATATCGCACACTCTAAGCACGCTGTCGGATTTAATAAATGTGTTTACATCATATTCCTTTTTTATTCTATCCGTATTCAGTACAGTAATATGTAAAGTTAATTCCTTGTCAGTTAAAGTGTCATTATGAAGATACAAATACTGCTTATCATAGCTCAGGGCAACAGGAGCAAAAAATGATTTTGCCATATACATAAGGGCCTTAGGGACCTTTTCAAAATCCACGGCAGACCAGCTTGGACAGTTCCATACATCGTTTAACTGCCAGAAAACAGAGCCATTGCATCTGCCCTTACAACGGCGAAAATGCTCTGTTGCGCTTTTGACACACTCTGCCTGAACTATGCCTGTAAGATAGGGCAAATCCTCAAATTCCGCCGGCTCATCAAACTTTTCTTTAAGATAGAACATCATTTTTGCGTTACCGCCCACACATTTTTGGTGGCTCATAAACGCATTTGATGACAAGGAATAATCCTTTACAGATGCAAAGGTATTAATTGCCTTCATCGACGGCAGAGATTCCAGACCGAACTCAGACAAAAATCTTGCATACCTTGTTGAGTAATAATCAAGAGGCTTTAGCCCGTGCCATACATTCCACATATGGTTATCACCAACGCCGTCGGAGGAATAATCCTTAAATGGTGCTGTGCCTATCGGCGAGGTTGCAATATACGGTACATTGGTAAAGGGTTTAATATAATCGGGCAAGGTATGATAAAAGAACTCTACATAAGATTTCATAAGCTTTGTGTTTTTAGGAAGATAGGAGAACATAACCTCAAGCTCATTATTTCCACACCACAGAGCAAGGCAGGGGTGTAAAGTTATTCTCTTTACATTTTCTTCAGCCTCTTTAAGAACATTGTTCAAAAAGTCCTGCTCATAAAACGGATACATATTGCAGGCAAAGCCAAAATCCTGCCAAACAAGGATACCCATTTCATCACATTTGTCAAGTAGGTACTCGCTTGCATATTCTCCTCCGCCCCATACTCTAATAACATTAAAATTACATTTAAGGGCTAAATCTAAATAATAATCTATATCGGAATTATCGGCGTCCTCGGGAATTGCAGAAAACGGAATAAGATTTCCGCCCTTTGCAAAAACACGCTTGCCGTTAATGACAATCTGGAAATTACTTCCCCACCGGTCCTTTTGAGTGTTAAGCTCAACGGTTCTAATGCCAATTCGCTTTTCAACAGTCATTTCGTTATTTGAAAGAACCGCTGTGTAAAGTGGTTGTACTTTACACTCTGACAAATCATTAGTGTACCAAAGCTGAGGATTATCAATTTCAAACACACCGTTTTCGCCTTTGATTTCCTCGCCGTTAGGAGAAAAAAGCATATACGAATTCGTATTGTCCGCACTGATTTTTACAGTTGCCTTGTTTGAAGTAATTTTTTGCTCAATTACAACATTTTCAATCGCACTGTTATAGCAATCAACACTGATATCACCCACATAATTATACGGCACGCAGGGTCCCCAATCCCAACCGAAGTGGCAGGCAGGCTTACGTATGTATGATATGCCGTCTATTCCATTGCAGTTTTTCGGCAGAGGCTTATCCTTTTGGCGTGATGTAATATAATTTACTGCTGAGGAAAAGCAAAGACGAATTGTATTTTCACCGCTTTTTACAAGCCTTGATATGTCCTTTTTCACCTGTAAATGAGCATTATTGCTTTCAAAGGCAAATTCTCCGTTAATATAGCATTTGCACAATGTGTCAAGCTTGGTGCAATTTAGAACGATATTTTCATATTCAAAAGCATTATCGCTTAAGGTAAATGAACGCTCAAACACAAAATCTCTTTCAGCCACAGGCATTGCGTCTTCCTCTCTGCCGCTGATAAGAGGTGATTTTATTATACCGTTTTTAATAAGATTTCCAAAATCAGAGCCGGGAACATCCGCCTGACATTCAAAATGAGAATCTGTGCTTTTTAAATTCCATTTTCCGTTTAAACTAAAAGATAACATACAGCCTCCGTAAATTACTTTTTATATTTTTCAGCCTGAAGAGTGAACATACGGTAGTATGTGCCCTTTTGCTCCATTAGCTGTGAATGACTGCCGCATTCTATAATTTCGCCGTTTTCCATAACATAAATTTTATCGGCGTTAACAGTGGTTGACAGACGGTGAGAAATAAATACAACAGTTTTATTTTTTGCCGCCTCAAGCATTGCTCGGTTAAGATTATACTCTGCAACAGGGTCAAGATTTGCCGACGGCTCGTCCATAATTACGTATGGACAATCCTTATAAAAGGCACGTGAAACAGCCACCTTCTGCCCTTCTCCGCCAGACATCATAACGCCGTTATCGTCAAATTCTCTAAGGAGAATGCTTTTTACACCGTTTGGAACTTTTTTGCCGAAGCCTCCGTGCTTTAGAGCCGATTGAACACGTTTTTCATCGGCATTTGTATCAAGGGCAACATTTTCATCCAAGGCGGCGGCGAAAATCTGGTAGTCCTGAAAAACAGCGGCAAACCTGCTTCTGTGTGACTCAATAGTAATATCCCTAATATCCTGATTATCTATCATTATACTGCCCCGTGTAACGTCATAAAGACGCAAAAGCAGATTTGTAAGAGTGGTTTTACCCGCACCGTTATATCCAACAAGAGCGATTTTTTCGCCGGGGTTTATCGTCATATTAATATTCTTCAACGTAGGCTCATCATTTCCGGGATAGGTAAAGGAAACATTTTTTATTTCAATAACCTCAGGCTGAGCGCAGGAGGCAACTTTTACACCGTCTTTAATACGTGGCTTTTTATTAAGAAATTCCCTATACTTTTCTATTAGCTTTGCCTGCTCGGAAAAATTACGAACAACTCCCACGGTCAAAAAAGAAAATGAGGTTGCTATTGAAAACGCACCGTTAAAGGCAGCCACAAAATCACCTGCCGAAAGGGTTTTTGCTTCAAGCACGCAGTAGCCGAGATAAAGCGGTAAAAGAAACATAAAGCCTACTATCTGCACCCCTGTTTCCTGGAAGAAATATATAAAATCAATCTTTCGTACATATCTGCGCTGATTTTTTAACACCTCGTCAGCCGCATCGTTATATCTTTCAATTAACAGAGGTCTAATATTATTCATTCTAACCTCTTTTGCATAATCCTGCAAATAGAAAATTCGTGCAAAATAATCAGCACGTCTGTGAAGGCGATTATTTTCAATCTGACGGCTCGCCTGAAGCTCACCTATTTTTTTACTTACAGGAGTAAAAATTATCACAACACCCAGCACAATAGCAAGGCACACAGGGTCTATGGTAAGCAGAACAGAGCAAATTGTTACAAGCGACACAACCTCGCCCACATAACGCTGAACCATGCCCAAAATATTTGTTATACCACCGGATGACGCCTCAATAACAAGAATAAAGCTATTGTAAAAATGGGGGTCATCGTAGGATTCCAAATCAAGCTCCTTTGCCTTTTCGTAAAGCTTACGGCTGAGTCCCTGATTAATTTTCTCCTTTTCAATATCCCTGATAAATTCGTCAAAAATATTACAAATTATCTCTGACGTCAAAAGAACAACTGCAATTATCAAAGCTGCATAAACGATTTTTCTTTTGTCGTCACTGTTGACTATTACATCAATAACATATTTTATACCTATTACAGACACAAGCCTTGTAGGCAGTCTTTTCAGCACACCTCTAAAGCATTCACCGAGAACAAGAACAGGTGATATTTTGAACAGCAAGGTGATAAAGTAGAAAATATTTGCAAAAATTGAATGCTCTGTACTTTTTTTGTGCTTATTATTCTTCATACGCCTGCTCCTTTCTGCCGTAGCTTGACGCCTGAAGCTTAAACATTCTGCTGTATTCGCCATCTGTTTTCATTAATTCTCCGTGACCTCCGCTTTGAACAAGCCTGCCATCATCAAGGACAAAAATATTGTCGCTTAATACGGCGGAGGAAAGGCGATGAGATATATAAATTACAGTTTTGTCCTTTGTCGCTTTAATAAGATTTTCATACATTTTGTATTCGGCAACAGGATCAAGTGCTGAGGATGGCTCATCAAGAACGGCTATATCAAAATCACGGGCGAACATTCTTGCCACCGCAGTTTTCTGCGCCTCTCCGCCGGAAAGTCCTGCTCCGTTTTCGTCAAATTCTCTTGTTAAAACAGTATCAGCACCTTGAGGCAAGGACTGTATTTTATCCCATGCACCGCTTTGCTTGAGGGCAATTTCGGCATTCTGCTTATCCTCGTCGGTACATTCTCGGCATATAACATTTTCGTTAACAGATAATGCGAAGGTTTTATAATCCTGAAAAACCGTTGCAAAACGCTGACGAAGTTTTTGAACGTCATATTCCTTAATGTTTATTCCGTTATAAAGAATTTCACCCTCTGTTACATCGTAAAAGCGAAGAAGCAGCTTAACAAATGTAGTTTTACCGGCACCGTTAATGCCTACTAATGCAACGGTCTGTCCCTTTTCAATTTTAAGGCTCAAATCCGTAATTGAATTTTTATCTGCCGACGGATATTTAAAGGATACATTTTTAAATTCAAGGCTTTCAAATTCACCCGGCTCCTTACTGCCGGAAGTAATTTTTGAATCGTATTCAAAAAAATCTCTCAGATTTTGAAAATACAGTGCCATGGAGGAAAGCTCCGCAAAGGAATCGGCAATGGTTGTTGTGCTTTCACGTACTGAATTAATTGAAGACAAAACTACGCTGAAGCCTGAAATATCAAGGCCCTTATCATTGATGAACTGGTAGGAGGCAAAGGCGTAGGTGCCAACGATAGGTATAAATTCGCCGAAAAGCGAGCTTATCATACTGAAAAAGAATAGCTTAAAACCATATTTTTTGATAATTCCGATATTATCCTTCACAGCATTGTTG
This sequence comes from uncultured Clostridia bacterium, assembly GCA_945982035.1. Classification (GTDB taxonomy): domain Bacteria; phylum Bacillota; class Clostridia; order Oscillospirales; family Acutalibacteraceae; genus Eubacterium_R. Next base: position 7,827 of record CAMFRO010000055.1, read on the forward strand.
AAACGGCGTAGAACAACACTGAAAATATTTGAGGTTCGCATATCCTTTGAATAATCCTTAAGAAACACAGTACGCTGTGTATAAGCCTTTGCCCTGTTATTTGATGTCATAGACAAATCACGCTTATATACAATTTTACTTCTTACAACCTCTGTTATAAAAAGCAGTAATACCGGAGCGAGAAACAAAAGATACATAGGGTCTATTGAGACAACAACACCTACAACAAGGCAAAAGGAAATTACCGATGCAATAACGTAGGCAAAATCAAATCCAAAAGCAAGAAAATATCCACCTGTAAGTATCTCCGTCGCACGTTGGTAGGAATCATAAAAAGCAGGGTCCTCGTAGCAGCTTATATCAACCTGAGACGCCTTTTCAAAAATCATATTATTAAGCCCTTTAAATATTTTCTTTTGGGCAACATTTAAATTATAATCGCAGGCTACTGATATTATTTCGTTTACCAATCCCACCGCAAGAAATAAAAGCAAAACCTTTACAAAATAATCAAATGTACAGCTTCCCTCGATAATGTTAAGCAGAACCTTTAAAAACAGCACACTTTGGAAAAACAGGGTAAACACAGTATATGCACATTGGGCAATAACCTGTGATATTACCATTGACTTGTCTGCTTTGAACAGTATTTTAATTGCATAAATAATATTTTTAAACACGGGTACTTTTATGTTTTCGTGTACCGGAATCCAACGATGCATATACTCACCTACCTTTTTATATTATAATACATAGTAACATAATATAGCAATAATAACAAGAAAAAAGGAATCGCTTCAAGCGGTTCCTTTTAACAGTAGTAATATTTTTTAATAATTAAACAATACCCTGTGCCATCATAGCATCGGCAACCTTTTCAAAGCCTGCAATGTTTGAGCCTGCTACATAGTCGCCCTCAACACCGTATTTTTTAGCGGCATCATCAATATTATGATAAATATTAACCATAATTTCACGGAGCTTCTTGTCAACCTTTTCAAACGACCAGCTGAGTCTTTCACTGTTTTGGCTCATTTCAAGAGCTGATGTGGCAACACCGCCGGCATTTGCGGCTTTACCGGGAGCAAAGAGAACGCCGTTTTCCTGAAGATACTTTGTAGCTTCAAGAGTAGTAGGCATATTTGCACCCTCTGCAACAGCAATACAGCCATTTGCTACAAGCTGCTTTGCATCATCAAGTCCAAGCTCGTTCTGTGTAGCGCATGGAAGAGCAACGTCGCACTTAATCTGCCATACGCCTTTGCCCTCGTGATATTCTGCTGAAGGACGCTGTGCTGCATACTCTGTAAGTCTTGCTCTGCGAACCTCTTTAATCTCTTTAAGAAGAGCAATGTCAATGCCCTCTTTATCATAAATCCAGCCTGTTGAATCAGAAACGGTAACTACCTTTGCGCCCATCATTTCAGCCTTTTCTGCGGCGTATATAGCAACATTACCGGAACCTGAAATACAAACTGTCATACCATTAATATCGTGGCCGTTACATCTTAGCATCTCGTCTGTAAGATAGAGAAGTCCATAGCCTGTAGCTTCTGTTCTTGTAAGTGAACCGCCGTAGGACAATCCCTTACCTGTAAGAACGCCCTCATAGGTTCCGCTTATTCTTTTATACTGACCGAACATATATCCGATTTCTCTTGCACCTGTACCGATGTCACCGGCAGGAACGTCCTGGTCGGCACCGATTAATTTGTAAAGCTCTGTCATAAAGCTTTGGCAGAACATCATAATCTCTCTGTCGCTCTTGCCCTTTGGGTCAAAGTCAGAGCCACCCTTACCGCCTCCGATAGGAAGTCCGGTAAGTGAGTTTTTGAAAATCTGCTCAAATCCCAGGAATTTTACGATACCGAGATTAACGCTTGGGTGAAGTCTTAAACCGCCCTTGTAAGGACCGATAGCAGAGTTAAACTGAACACGATAACCTCTGTTAACGTGAACCTGGCCCTCATCATCAATCCACGGAACACGGAAACGTACAATTCTTTCAGGCTCAATAAGCCTTTCAAGCAAAGCAACCTTTCTGTACTTTTCCTCATTTTTGTCAATTACAGGGCGCAATGAATTAAGCACCTCGTTTACCGCCTGCAGAAATTCAGGCTCATTGTGGTCCTTCTTATTTACATATTCCAATACTTCATCAACGTATGACATATAATTTCCTTCTCCTATTTAAAATTTTTCAAAAAAACTGTTGATAATTATATCACATAATATTATTA
>CAMFRO010000056.1 GCA_945982035.1 uncultured Clostridia bacterium
AATACATAAAAAGCAAAAGCGGTGATAAAATGGATAACGAAAAAAGAGAATCGGAAAATATAATTGACCCAAGGTTAAGATTTGACGCCTTTACGGCAGGAATAAAGGACGGCGGTCTGAGAAGCGTTGCTTCCATCAACCTTATTGTATGCTATGTTATCGCCAATATCAAAGAAAAGGTAACGGCGCAAAACATTATAGACACCATGGACGAGGGAATGATTGCTAATCATTTTGAGGTATCAAACGCCATTTCAAAATTAAAATCCCAAGGTGTAATCAATGAAAACCGGGACGGCTCCCTTGAGCTAAACAGCTCCGACAAGGCTATGATAGATTTAGTTGAAAAGGATTTGCCTCTGACATTAAGAGATAAAAGCATCAAAATCTGTCAGCGACTGATTGCAAAAGAAACATACCAAAGGGAAAATAAGGCAGAAATCATCCCCTGCGACGGCGGCTACAACGTAAATCTCACCGTCAGCGACAAAAACAATGATTTTATGAGCCTTACGCTCTTTGCCGCCACTTTAACCCAGGCGGAGGTTATCAAGGAAAAATTCATCACAAACCCGGTAAGAGTTTACGAAAATTTGATTGACTCAATTTTTTCAAACGAGGATTAAGATTTATATTACAAAAGCAGATTACCGCAATGGTAATCTGCTTTTATTTTGTCATAATTACGGCACCATAGGAGAATCCGCTATGCGTTTAAGATTTTGGACTTTGTTTCCCGATTGAGAAAAGAAATACTGATTGTTTTTAAAAGTAATTACAGCAAAAACGCTGTCATTTGTATATAATTCAGCATAATTATTCTTGTATGTTTTGCATACACCTTCGTATATTATATCGTCATCCGAATTGTAAATTATGAACTGACCTTTTCCGTTACTTTCTTCGGGCGGTATAACAGCCAAATACTCAACAGTATCTAAGCTTTTGTTTTCGTCTATTTCGTATGTTCCGAAAAAGACTTTTTCGCCTTTTGTACTGCCGTCCTTACTTTCTGTGTAAACTGAAAAAGCAACTAAACCAAGAATAAATGACACAAGCACAGACAGTACTAAAGCGACTGTAAACTTCTTTTTACTAATCAAACATATCACCTGTAAAAAATCCTGTTAACGAAAATGTTAACAGGATTTATGTATAAATTATTCTGCTGCTTCCTCTGCTGTTTCTTCAACGGCAGGTGCTTCTTCAACAGGTGCCTCTGCCGGCTCTTCAACAGGAGCTTCAGCAGGTTCTTCTGCAGGAGCTTCCTCAGCAGGAGCCTCGTCTGCAAGCTCGCTGATTGTTTCTTCCGGAGGAGGAAGAAGCTCTTTGATTGAAAGAGAAACTCTCTTCTTATCAAAATCAACCTCTGTAACCTTGCAATCTATCATATCGCCTACTGCAAGCTTATCAGCAGGAGTTTTAATTCTCTCCCATGAAATTTGGCTGATGTGAACAAGGCCGTCAATTCCGGGAAGAATATTAACAAATGCACCGAAGGATGCAAGACCAACAACTCTGCCTGTAATTGTTGAACCGATAGGATAATCCCTTTTAAGAATTTCCCATGGGTTGTCCTCAACCTTCTTGAAGCCGAGAGAAATCTTTCTGTTTTCGGTGTCAAGAGATTTGATTGTAACGTCAACGGTATCGCCCACATTAACAACCTCTGACGGATGCTTAATTCTTGACCAGGACAATTCAGAAATATGAATCATTCCGTCAACACCGCCGATATCTACAAACGCACCGTAAGAGGTAAGTGACTTAACAGTACCTGTAAGCTTCATACCCTCCTCAAGCTTTTCCCAAGCGGCATCCTGAGCAGCCTTGCGCTCAGCACTCAGAACTGCTTTAACAGAGCCTACTGCACGTCTTCTTGCAGTATTAATATCAATAACCTTAAATCTTACTGTTGTGCCCTTGAGGATATTGATATCCTGATTACGGGGAACACCTGTAAGTGATGCAGGAACAAAAACCTTTGCTCCTTTAGCAGAAACAAGAACGCCGCCACGTACTACTGCGGTAACAACACCTTCAAGAATCTCATCTGACTCTTTTGCTGCAACAATATTATCCCAGCCTTTAACAGCATCAAAAAGACGCTTTGAAAGCTTAAGAACACCGTCTTGGTCATCAGTTTTCATAATAACCAGGTCAATTTCGTCACCGATTGCAACAACATCTTCACACTTTGAAATAGGATCAGAACTGAGATCGTCAAATGCGACAACACCTGTCTGCTTTCTGCCGGGTACGTCAACGTACACTTCAGTAGGAGTAATTCTTACTACTGTGCCTTTGACTACCTTGCTGTTTTCGTTTTCCTTAAAAGATTCATTAAGTAATTCTTCGAAGGATGCCTCACCATCAGCAGATGCTTTGACAGCAGGCTTTGAAGCCTTATCAGCGTTTTCTGCTGTCTCCACAACTTCTTCAGTTACGGCTGAAGTTGTTTCAACTTCCTTTTCTTTAATTTCTTCGGACATGGTTTTGAGTACCTCCTTGATAATTACCGAGGGTGTCGAAGCCCCGGCAGTAACACCAATTACGCTGTATGCCGACAGGTCAATATCCTTTAACTCCTGCGCCGTCTCTATAAGAAAGGACGGACAGTTAGCCGAAGCAGTATCCCGTAGCTTACAGGTATTTGATGAATGGCGTCCGCCGATAACTATGACTGCATCGGAATTTTTTGACAATTCCTCTGCCTCCGCCTGTCTATCGGACGTCGCATTACATATTGTATCAAATATTTTACAATTTGTACATACCTTTTTTATGATTTTCTCACACTTTTTCCATTCTTTTAGCGAAAAAGTTGTTTGAGAAACGCAAATTAACGGTGAATTTTCGTTAAAACCGTTACTTTGTATGATTTCAAGCAGCTCTTTTTCGTTTTTGAAAACGAAGGCTCTGCCCTTACAGTAAGAGCAAATGCCCTTAACCTCGGGATGATTTTTGTCGCCGGCAACAAGAACGTCAACATTTTCATCCTGCTTTTTTACGATATTGTGTATTTTTGTAACAAAGGGACAGGTGGCATTAACATAGCTGATATTTGAATTTTCAATATTATCAACAACCTGTTTTTCAACGCCGTGAGTTCTGATAACAACCGTATAGCCTCGGGGACATTCGGAGATGTGGTCAATTATTTTTACTCCCCTGCTTTCCAAATCCGCCACAAGCTGAGCGTTATGGATAATAGGACCGAGAGTACAAACCTTCTCCCCTTTATTCACCAAATCATACACAAGATTAACCGCCCGGTCAACGCCAAAACAAAATCCTGCGGTTTTTGCAACATTTACGGTTTTACTCAATGAACCTCAGCCTCCCAAAGCTGTGTAATTCTGTCCATAACAAGATTCGCCGCATTTTTTATATCGTGCGGTGTAAATTCCTCTTTATCAAATCCCATTTCCTCACAGGTAATAGGCTTTCCGTAGGAAACAGTAAGCTTTTTTCCTCTTTTAATAGGTCCGTCGCAGCAAATTGCCACAGGCAAAACTTGAGCGTTTGTTGCCTTAGCAATTACGGCAACGCCTGCCTTTGCTTTTTGAGGCACACCATTTTTATCCTTAATTCTTTTACCCTCGGGACAAATTGCCATAACATGTCCCTCGTTGATTATTTTTTCGCCGTACTCAATAGCAGAGGAATCACCCTTACCTCTCTTAACAGGAAAGCCGTACATATGCTTAATAAACCATCCAACAATAGGATTTTTAAACAGCTCGGCTTTTGCCATAAAATGAAGAGGGGGAACATTTTTAGGCATTGCAACAAACACCGGGTCAAGAGCGCATGTATGATTTATTGCAACTATGTATCTTGTACCCTTTTCGGGAATGTTTTCAAGGCCCTTGTATTCCATTTTATAAACTGCCTTTACAAGAGGAGCAAACGCCACCTTTATAAAGTTATAGAGCTTATAGTGCTTAACTACTGAATAGTCAAATTCCTTCATTTATATATTCTCCTTAACGGTATTCACTATCAAATCAATTGACTCCTCCAGGGTAAGATTTGAGGTATCAGCCATTATACAACCCTCACAGGGCTTAAGCGGTGCGATGTCTCGGTGAGTATCCTGATAATCACGTTGATTAACCTCATCCAAAACCTCCTCATAGGTAATCTCCTCGCCCTTTTCCAAAAGCTCCTTATAGCGACGCTTTGCACGGCATTCGGGAGTAGCATAAAGAAAAATCTTTACCTGAGCGTTTGGAAGAACAACAGTTCCTATATCTCTGCCGTCCATAATAACATTATTCTTTTTTGCAATATCACGCTGTAAATCCAGCAAAAACGCTCTAACCTGAGGCACTGCCGAAACAAGTGATGCCGCCATTGACACCTTTTGTGTTCTTATAAGATCGGTCACGTCCTCATCGTTGAGAAAAACACGCTGAACCCCGTCAACAAATTTCAAATCAACCTTTAACTCTTCAAGCGAATCCACCAATACCTGAAGGTCATTTTCCGCACCGATACGTATGGTATTCAAAGCCACTGTTCTGTAAAGAGCACCGGTATCAACATAAATATATCCCAATTCCTTTGCCGCATTTTTTGCGACTGTGCTTTTGCCTGCTCCGGCAGGTCCGTCAATTGCAACATTAATCATAAATTTCTCCTTTATATCACATATTTTGTCCGCAAAGATAACCGGTTGAAAATGCTATTTGAAGATTAAACCCTCCGGTATAAGCGTCAACATCTATAATCTCGCCGGCAAAATAAAGATTTTCAATTATTTTTGATTTCATATTTGCGGGATTTATCTCCTTTACATCAACGCCGCCGGAGGTAACAATTGCCTCCTCAACGGGACGGGCACCCACAATATTAACCTTGAATTTTTTTATAATTTCAACAAGTCCCTTGCGCTGCTCCTTAGTAATCATATTGACCTTTTGGGAAGGTTCAATGCCCGAAAGGCTGACTATTACGGGAATAATTTTATGAGGCAAAAGACCTGACAGAGAATTAATAAAATCCCTGTTTGTATTTTGAGAAAAGTCACGCAAAATTCTGTTATCAAGCGTTTTTTCATCAAGTGCAGGCTTTAAATCTATCAACAAAGTATAGCTTTTATTATCAAAATCCTTAATATGAGCGGAAGCGGAGAGAATTATCGGACCGCTTACGCCGAAATGGGTAAACAGCATTTCGCCGAAATCGCCGTAAACCTTTTTACCGCCGTCAAGGACGGATATACTTACATTTTTAAGGGACAGTCCCTGAAGCTTAGGTATAAAATTATTATCGCATACAAGCGGAACAAGGGAAGGCTTTATGGGTGTTATATGATGCCCTGCTGATTTTGCAAGGATATAACCGTCGCCGGTGGAGCCTGTGGCAGGATAGCTTTTACCGCCTGTGCATAGGGCAAAGCTATCGGCAAAAAGTTCCTCACCGCCGTCAAGAATAAGTGATTTAATTTTACTGCCGTCAAAGGTAAATGCCTTTGCCGTATCGTGAATGATTTTTGCGCCGTTATCCACGGCGTTTTTACGCAGAGCGTCAACCACGTCAACAGCCTTGTCGGACACGGGAAAAACCCGGTTTCCCCTTTCAATTTTGGTGGGAACGCCCATATCCTCCAGCAAAGCAATTGTGTCGTAAGGCATAAACGATGAAAATGCCGAATACAAAAAATTTCCGTTAGTGGGAACATTACTTATCAAATCGGACAAATCAAAGCAGGCGTTTGTAACATTGCATCTGCCCTTGCCGGTTATCATTATTTTTCTTCCCACCCGGGGCATTTTTTCAACTACGGTAACGTCGTTGCCCTTTTTTGCGCTTTCCGCCGCCGCAATAAGTCCCGAGGCACCTGCGCCTATAATTACAACTTTATGCATAAAAATTCACCATTAGTCTTTAATTATAAATTAAATTTCCTCTTGTGTCAATTCTTCGGACAAAATCTCCCACTCGCTGTAAAGAGAATCACGCAGCTTCGTTTTTTCCTCCAGCAAGACGGTGAGGCGCATTAGCTCCTCATAATCGGCACAAGTAAGCTTTTCCTCGGTTTCGCTTATTTCATTTTCAACAGCTTCAATTTCCTCCTCGCATTTTACAAGGCGGGTTTTCGCCTTTCTCACGGCAGACTGACGCTCCTTGCGAAGCTTGTATTCGTTAGGCTTTTTAGGAGCTGAGGCTTTGTCCGGTAAGGAGTTATTTTTAATATTTTCCTTTTTTTCAATATACTCGTCATAGTTTCCCAAATACTCATTAACGCCGTTTTCCGTCAGCTCAAGAATACGAGTAGCAAGCTTATTTATAAAATATCTGTCGTGGGACACAATAAGCATAGTGCCTGTGTAATTCAGCAGGGTCTGTTCAAGCTCCTCACGTGAAAATGAGTCAAGATGATTTGTAGGCTCATCCAAAAGCAGAAAATTAAATCTGCCCAGCATTAATTTGAGCAGGGCAACCCTTGCCCTTTCACCGCCGGAGCAATCCTTTAAAATTTTGTAAACCTCGTCGCCCTTAAACAGAAAAGCCGCCAAAGCGCTGCGCACCGAGGTTTCTGTCATAGCAGGAAACTGACTCCAAACCTCATCTATCACGGATTTTTCAAGGTCAAGCTTTGCCTGAACCTGATCAAAATATCCGCAAAGCACATTTGAACCGAACTTAAAATTACCGCCATCAGCAGAATAATCCTGCATCAAAATTTTAAGCAGAGTGGTTTTTCCGCATCCGTTATCACCAAGCAAAAATACTCTTTCACCCTGTCGGATATTAAAGGATGCATTTTCAAAAATCCTTTTTTCGCCGAAGCTTTTTGAAAGATTAACAACATTCAGCACTTCCTGGCCGCTGACAAATTTAGGTGTAAAATCAAATCTGATACGCTCAATTTTACTGTCGGGAACCACAAGCTGTGCCTTTATTCTGTCAATAACCTTTTCCTTGCTTTCAGCGGTTTTGATATTCTTTTCTCTGTTCCACTGACGCTGCTGCTCAATAATTCCCTCAAGGCGATGAATTTCCTTCATATCATTTTCATATTTTTCCTCTATCGCCTTTTGCTCCGCCTCTTTTTTTACAAGAAACTGTGAGTAATTACCTGTATAGCATCTGCATTTTTTATTTTCAATTTCTATTGTTTTTTCGGTGATTTTATCAAGAAAATAACGGTCGTGGCTTATAATAAGACAGGCACCCTTAAAATCCTTAAGGAAGCCTTCAAGCCATTCAACCGCTTTAATATCAAGGTGGTTTGTAGGCTCGTCAAGAAGCAGAAAATCCGCCTTTGAAAGCAAAAGCTTTGCAAGAATAAGCTTTGACTTTTGACCGCCTGAAAGCTTTGAGGTGGGCATATCAAAATCATCCTCGGAAAAACCCAGACCTATAAGGGCACTTCTTGTCATACTTTTATATGTCAGACCGCCGTCACGGTTATATTTTTCCGTCAGCTCGTCCTGACGATTAATGCTTTCCATACGGTCCCCGTTATTATTTTCAATTTTCTCGTGAATTGCTTCAAGTTCTTTTTCTATATCAATTAAATCGGAGAAAACAGACACAAGCTCGCCGTAAACAGTATTATTATCCGAGCATGTATGCTGCTGCATATAGCCTGTTTTTGTATTTTTTGATATAAAGCAGTTACCGCTGTCGGGCAAATATTCGCCTGTAATAATCTTAAACAGCGATGTTTTGCCTGCACCGTTACATCCGATAAGTCCTGCCTTTTCACCCTCCTTTATATCAAAGGAAACATTTTCAAAAAGCACATTTTCTCCAAATGACAGTGTTAAATTTTGAACATTAAGTACAGCCATAATTACCTCTTAAATATTTTGCTGATACTATTCTACAACAAATTTACTTGAATGTATAGAAAAAATTTGTTACTATATCTAATATAATATGTGAATATGAGGTAAATTTATGGATATTTTAAAATTAAATCCTGTTTTTAAGGATTATATTTGGGGTGGTCACAGACTTGAAAGCGACTACGGATTCAAAACCGGATATGACAAAACTGCCGAGGCGTGGATGCTGGCATCACACAAGGACGGAATGAACACCGTTGACGGCGGAGAATATGACGGATTAACCCTACAAGAGGTAATTGACAAAAACGGTGCTGAAAAATACTGCGGAAAAAACAGCGTTAAATTTCCATATTTTCCTGTACTTATTAAGCTTATTGACGCTTATGATAATCTTTCTGTTCAGGTTCACCCCGGCGACGAATACGCTCGCAGAGTTGAAAATGAATTCGGCAAAACCGAAATATGGTATGTTCTTGACGCAGAGGATGACGCAAGTCTTATTTATGGCTTTAAGGACGAGATCACCTCGGATGAATTTAAAAAATCAATAGAAAACAATACACTGCTTGACAAGCTTAACACAGTAAAGGTTAAAAAGGGTGATTTGTTTTTCATTGAGGCAGGAACGGTGCACGCCATAGGCAAAGGCGTATTAATTGCGGAAATTCAGCAAAACAGCAACTGCACCTACAGGGTTTATGACTACGGCAGAGTGGGAAAGGACGGCAAGCCAAGAGAGCTTCATATAGACAAAGCCGTTGACGTGGCAGTGACAAAGCCGCCGAAATACGACATTAAGCCTATGGGTGATGAAATAAACCACGGATCATACATAAGCCAAAGGCTTACAAGGTGCGACCTGTTTACCGTTGACAGATACAAGGTAGAAAAAGAGGTTACTCTCGTTGCAGATGACAGCAGCTTTAATCACATACTTGTAATTGACGGAGAAGGTAGTATTAACGGCAAAAATGCAAAAAAAGGCGACTCATTCTTCGTGCCTGCCTCCTTCGGTGAATACACCTTAAACGGAAATATTGAAGTGCTTATCACAATGGTATAAATATTTTGAATAAAACATCTCCATGCGGCAAATAATACTTACAACAGATATTCGCAAAGGAGATGTTTTTTTGAATATTATAGACAGAATTGCTTTAATTCTCACAATCATCGGCGGTATTAACTGGGGTTGCATAGGCATTTTCAAATTTGATATTGTGGCTTGGATTTTCGGCGGACAGGACGCCGTGCTTTCACGCATAATATATACACTGGTATGCCTGGGCGCAATTTGGTGCATCAGCCTGCTTTTCAGAAACCGAGCAATAGAAGAATAAAGTAAACAAGCTCCGCAGGAAAAATCCTGCGGAGCTTTAATGATTACTTATAAATTTAGAAAGGTATAGTCATTTGTATTTCGTATATAACTCCATTTTGAATATGTATTGCAAGTGAATGATAAGCAGTATTTGTTGAATAACGATACTCAAGAGAACCGTTTGCACCGTCTGCGTTTATAGTTGCACTGTTGGGATTTCCGTAAACACCTATAATATCATCAACAGTAGCTGCTTGACCGATTTGTAATCCCGATTCCAATTTAAAATCAACCTGATCGGTTCCGTAAACGGAAATTCCGACAACTGACAGATTTTCAACGCCTGTCTCGGAATCAGTTAAATTTGCAGCAGGAACATCCACATCGGCATCAATTTTTTCTATTTCACTTGATGTTAAAGGAAGCATATTATAATATCCACCCGGTTCAATAGGGCTTTGAGCCATAGATTGTTCTGTGTACTTATAACCGGTAAGAGATGAGAAATCCTTATATGTCATCGGAAGTTCTACTTTCTTTCCGGAAAGATAATAAGTATCCTCTGAAATCACGGTTGGATTAGCGTAAATAATTGATTTAGATCCGTCAGCATTTGTTTGAACAATATCTTCTTCTGCTCCCTGTGCCTCGGTAGTTTCTGTATCTGTCGATTCGTTAATTGCCGAATCGTTAATTGCCGTTGTTGTGGATTCTGTACTGTCACTCTTGCATCCGTAAAATGTAAGCATAACCAATGACAGCACTAAAATCACAGATAATATTTTTTTAATTTTCATAATAATATTCCTTTCT
>CAMFRO010000057.1 GCA_945982035.1 uncultured Clostridia bacterium
TCAAAGGAAATTACAGCGGCACAAAGACTCTGTATTTTACAATCAAGCCGAAGGCTACAAGCATATCATCACTTTCGGCCGGATCAAAGAAATTTACTGTAAAATGGAAAAAGCAATCAGCACAGGTAACAGGCTATCAAATTCAATACAGTACATCGTCAAAATTCAGCAGTCCCAAAACCGTAACGGTGTCAAGCTATAAAACTACTTCAAAAACAGTAAAAAGCCTTAAAGCAAAGAAGAAGTATTATGTAAGAGTCCGCACATATAAAACAGTGGGTAAGACAAAATATTATTCCTCCTGGTCTAAGGCAAAATCTGTTACAACCAAAAAATAAAATCAAACACCTCTCCGATTTTTTGGAGGGGTGTTTTGTAAATTATATCATGTTTTATTTGACAAGCGTTCCGTTGTCTGAGTAAAGCAGGAGCATAATATCCTCCTCGTCGCCTGTATCGGCATTGATATAGACGAGGGCGTCTTCGCCGGTTTTACTGCTGCTTGTCAAAAATTCATAGCAGTTTACCTCTTTGCCGTTGTCCTTCGGGATTACGCACAGCTTACTGCTTTTTACAGTTAAATACGGTGAAATTTTTTTCTGTGCCTCAGCTTTTGTAATTTTAGCTTTAAAAGGCGTTCTTTCGGTGTGGTTTGTAAGGTATGTTTCTGCCTCAAGGGTTACAGGCGTGCCGTCCTCCATTGAAATACCCACCTTAACCAAATCACCGTAATAGCAGATATTGCTTTTTGTATATGCAAAATTTATGGTGCAGATATTGTTGTTTACGGAATAATAATTTTCTTTCATATTGTCATATCCAAGTGATTTAAGATACTCCTCGGCAATATTAACCGCATTTTTAGTGGTTATTGATGAATTTGAAATTACACCTGAATAAATAATGGATTTGATATAACCTCCAACCTTTGTAACGGACACCGTATATCTTCCGCACTTAAAGGTGTAGCAGGGAATTTTTCCCTTGTCATCGGATTCGTAAACCATTTTGCTTTCATTAACGCCGATGGATTTTGCTGCCGCTGCTTTACATTCCTCTTTTGTTTTAGCCTTTTTGTCGGTTAGAAATACGGATTCTCTGTTGATAACCTTATCTGAAAACGGTCCGTCGTATAGCATTGTGGGATAGTCGGAAAATGTGTCCTCGCCTTTGCTGAAGGAGGTTGATATTGCACTTGCATTAAGTCTTGAGCTTCCACTTCTTACCTGATTGTTTGTAATCCGTGCACCACCCTCAATAAGGCTGACCATTTCCTCAGCCGAATCGGAAAATTTTTCAGCATATTTAAGAAGCTTGGCAAGGTTATCATATTCCTCCTGTGTAAGCTTTTCTCCTCGCTTGAGCTTGTCGCTCAAATAAAGGGAATAGTCGCCGGCCTGACTTAAAAATTTATATGTGTTGCCAAGTCCTGTCTGCTCTACGGGCAGCGAGCTGACCGCATCCTTTGCGGCGGCGCATTCTGTAGAAAGCTCACGGCTGACGGTGTAAAGCTCACTTGATGAATTTGAATACATTGATTTGTTTAAGTTCGTTTTAACTCCGTCAAGGCTTTCCGCCAGCTGAGTCAGGCTTTGCTGATAATTGAGCTCAAGCTGATTTTTGTATCTTACCATATTTACGGTGTTAACTATTGCCAAAGCCACAACAACCGCCAAAACAAATAATGTGAAGGATATTATTCTTACATAATTTCTTTTTGTCATAGGACATTCTCCTTATATATTCGGTGCGTATGATTTAATCATATATGCCGTTTTTTTATTTTGATAATATTATTGCCTGAATATCCCTGTAAATTCATTTATTTTTAATTGAAACTGACTGCACACTATGATATAATAATTTTTGATTATAATAATGGGGTACTGTGCGATGAATGAAATTGATGATGAAATGAAGAAAATTGTTATTAAGGTGGGAACCTCAACTCTTACCCATAAAACAGGAAAAACAAATATTGCACGCCTTGCAAAAATTGCGTCTGTTTTGTCGGATTTGCACAATATGGGACATCAGATTGTTCTTGTATCCTCGGGTGCCGTGGGTATAGGCTGTTCAAAGCTGGGCGTACTTGCCAAGCCCGACACCACAAAGGAATTACAGGCGGCGGCGGCAGTGGGTCAGTGCGAGCTGATGTTTTTGTATGATAAAATGTTTTCGGAATATTCTGTGGTAATTTCACAGCTTTTGATTACCTCCGAAGCCTTTTCGGATAAAGAGGAAAAAAAGCATCTTCTTGATACTGTCAATCAGCTTCTTGACTACGGTTCAATCCCCATTGTAAACGAAAACGACTCTGTATCCGTTGACGAGCTTCTTAACGGCGACAACGACTGCCTCAGCGCAAGAGTTGCCAAGCTTATCGGTGCGGATATGCTTATTATGCTTACCGATACCGACGGACTTTACGATTCCAACCCCAACGAAAACGAAAACGCAAAGCTTATTTCCGTTGTAAATGAGATTACCCCCGATATAAAAGCCATAGCCGGCGGAGCTTCGGAGAAGGGCACAGGCGGATTTGCCACAAAGGTAAAGGCGGCTCAAATTGCCACAGACGCCGGTGTTAAGGTTGTTATAATGAACGGCAAAAAGCCTACCTCCATCTATAAGGTTATGGAGGGCAAGCCTGTCGGTACATTATTTGAGGTGAAAAAATGACAGTTAAACAGTTAGGCGAAAACGCCCTTAAGGTTAAAACATTTCTTGCTCAGGTAAGCAGTGAAGATAAAAACAAAGCACTTGAAGCCATTGCCCAGGCGCTTATAAGCAATAAAGAAAAAATTATTTCCGCCAACAAAATTGATTTGGAAAACGGAAAAAATGCAGGCTTAAATGCAGGTCTGCTTGACAGGCTTATGCTTGACAGTGACAGAATTGACGGCATTGCCGACGGCGTACGGCAGGTGGCGGTGCTGAATGACCCCTGCAATAAAGTTTTAAGTGAGTATAAAAAGGATAACGGATTGCTTATTAAAAAAATCACTGTTCCCATCGGCGTAATCGGTATAATTTACGAGGCACGTCCCAATGTTACGGCAGATGCGGCGGCACTGTGCCTGAAAAGTGCAAACGCAGTTATTCTCCGTGGCGGAAAAGAGGCAATCAATTCCAATACCGCCATTGCTGAAATTATGCGAAATGCAGTTGAAACGGCAGGCTTTCCGAAAGATGTAATTCAGCTTGTGCAGGACACCTCCCGTGCTTCTGCCAATGAGATGATGACTCTCAACGGATATCTTGACTGCCTTATACCCAGAGGCGGTAAAAATCTTATTAAATCCGTTGTTGAAAATTCCACCGTTCCGGTTATTGAAACAGGCTCCGGCAACTGCCATATTTATGTTGACGACGGCGCAGATATTGAAATGGCGGCGAACATCATATTTAATGCAAAAACCCAGCGTATCAGCGTTTGCAACGCCTGTGAAAGCCTTGTTATACACAGCGGTATTATTGATAAGGCTCTGCCGGTAATTAAAGCAAGCCTTGATGAAAAAAATGTTGAAATCAGAGGTGATGAACGGGCGCAAAAAGCCTGCCCGGGTATAATTCCTGCAAGCGATGAGGATTTTTATACGGAATATCTTGATTATATTATCAGCGTAAAAACCGTTGACAGTCTTGAAGAAGCCATTGAACATATAAACACTCACTCAACAGGTCACAGTGAAGCTATAATTACAAATAATGAAAAAAATGCCGAAGTATTCCTTAACTGTATTGACTCCTCCTCGGTTTATGTTAATGCATCTACAAGATTTACCGACGGCGGAGAGTTCGGCTTGGGTGCAGAAATCGGCATTTCCACCCAAAAGCTCCACGCAAGAGGCCCTATGGGACTTGAACAGCTCACCTCCGCAAAATACCTTATTTACGGAAACGGGCAGATAAGATAAAATATTTTTCAGTCAGGTACATAAAATGAAATTATCGGATGAATATGATTTGAATGAAGTTGAACGCCGCAGAGAAAAAGGCGTTAAAAAAAGAAAAAGAAAGAAAAAAACAAAAAAATTTTTTAAAGGACTGCTGATTTTTCTCGGAATAATCATACTTGCACTGACGGCGTTTGTTGTAACCGTAAAAATTGCCGCCCCTGATTTTGATTTTTCAACTCTTGTGCCAAAGCAGGTTGAAGCCTTTGTGAAGGAGGATATTTTAGGCGAAACCACCACTGCCGCTCCCACCACAACTACCACAACCACTACGGCAACTCAAACGGTAGATTACCTTGAATTTGACAATTTTGAATTTGATACGTCAAAGCAGGGCAATTCCTTGGGTAATCTTATGGGCAAGGGCAAGGGTGCCGTGGCTTATGACAGCAGTTATATTTACCACCTTGTAAAAGGAGAGGGAATTTACCGCTTCGGTCCTGAGTCCGAGAGCTATACAAGAGTTTATAAAAGCGACAGCGAGCTTTCATCTCTTAATTTGAGAGGGGATTATTTCTACTTTATAAACGAGGATAACGGCAAGGCGTACAAAATGAAAAAAGGCGGCTCCGACCCTAAGCCCATAGCCGAAAATGTAAAATTTTTGTATGTTTATGCAAGCAATGTGTATTATATTACAAAGGATAACAGCCTTTGCATTATGGACGTTAAGGAGCTTCAGAGCAAAACTCTTTACACTGCCGATGCGGATTTGACGCTTGATTTTGTAGGCATTTCCCTGCAAAGAATATTCTTTACAGAGTCATCATCAATGGGTGACGTAAAATATCTTACAATAGATAACGAGGGTAAAACCCACGTTGCGTATTTTATGGAAACAGGTGATGTTCTTTCTATTGTTTCCCTTGAGCTTGAAAACGGATTTTTCTATTATTATGAGCTGCAGGAGGATATGTCATACAACCTTTGCAGAAAAAAATTCGGCTCCGACAAAACGGTTACATTGCTTAAAAATGTAAATACAAAGGATTATGTTATAATTAATTCCAACAGACTGTATTACAGCTCATATAAGGATTCCAAGTTCAGAATGAGGGAGCTTAATATGAACTCCGGCAGTAAAAAAACGCTTTTGTCCGTCAGCGGTGTCAGCGACGATAATACCCTTGCTTGCTTCCATGGCGGCGATTACGATTTTATAATCGGTGAAAAAAGCGACGGCGGAGAAAAGGTTTACAGGGGAAGCTGTGTATATACCGGCTCCACCAACACAATGAATTTTAAAGACGGTAAATGGAAATATTAGTGTAAAATATCTTTAAGAGGTTTATAATTTTGGATAAATACAAAAAACTTGCCACAAATACAATAATTTTTGCAATAGGCACATTCTCCTCAAAGGTTCTTTCGTTCCTTTTGATGCCCTTCGTCACAAGAATGATGGGTACAGGGGACTACGGTGCGGCTGACCTTGTTCAGCAAACCGTAAATGTGCTTATTCCCATTGTTGCACTTCAAATTAATTCTGCGGCACTTAGATTTGCTCTTGATAAGGCTGCGGATAAACGTGATGTGTTTACCGTGGGTATAAGAACCACCGTAAAAGGCTTTGCGGTTTTTCTGCTTTTTGCCTATCCCATAAGTCTTATTGTTGTAAACGATTTTAGATTGGGCGATTATATAATAATTATATATGCCTTTGTATTTGTTTCAAGCTGCCGTCAGCTTTGTCAGCAGTTTGTTAGAGGCTGCGGCCACGTTAAGCTTTTTGCCGTTGACGGTATTATAGCTACCGCAACATATCTTCTGTTTACAATTCTATTCTTAGGTCCTTTCAAATGGGGCGTTACCGGTTATATCGTTGCTATCATTGCCAGCGACGCCTGCTCGGTAATATTCTTCTTTGTTACGGCAAAGCTTTGGCGTTACATTAAGGTTAGTAAGGTTGATAAGCAGCTTAAATGGGATATGCTTAAATATTCCATCCCTATGATGCCTACCGTTATTATGTGGTGGATTATCAATGTTTCCGACAGATATATGGTTACTTATTTCATTGATTCCTCTGCCAACGGACTTTATACCGCCGCATCAAAAATACCTAATTTTGTAATTATGTTCTCATCTATATTTATTGATGCGTGGCAGCTGTCCGCCGTTGATGAATACGGAAGCGACGGCAAGGCTAAATTTTTCTCAAATATTTTCAGAGTTTATTCCGGCGGAATTTTTGCCGTTTCATCGGGACTTATTCTCGCCTGTCAGCTTATAACAAAAATTCTTGTATCAAAGGCTTATTATGACTCCTGGCAGTATGTTCCTATTCTTATTGCAGGCACAACAATGTCATGTATGGTTAATTTCCTCGCCTCGGTATATATGGCGGAGAAAAAGAATATGATGAGTATGGTTACTGCACTTGCCGGTGCGGTAACGAATGTTGGGCTCAATTTGGTTTTGATACCAAAAATGGGTGCAAACGGTGCCGCCATAGCAACTGCTGTTTCATTCGTTGTAGTATTTGTTGCAAGAGTTATTGACACAAGAAAATATATAAAGATTGAAATTAACCCGTTTTTACTGATTGCTCAGTTTGCTTTGCTTATTATTCAAGGCGCAGTTATGCTTTATTTCAAATCCGGCTTGATTATGTACGGTATAGAGGCTGTTCTGTTCTGCCTTATGCTTGTATTGAATATGAAGCCGATTAAAGAGCTGGCACAGCTTCTTATCGGAAAATTTCTTAAACGGGGCAAAAAAAGTTAAAAATGACAATAAAAATTGCCCTTTTTGGCACCTATTATTCTTATAGGCTTGCAAACAGGGCAATTTTAGTGTATAATACACAAATGTTATTGGAAATAATAGTTAAATTTAAAATATTTTTGGAGGATTTGTATGAAAACTGCAATTTCTGTTTCTCAAGCAAAGAAATTAATTACAGATAAGCTTTCTCATTTCTTCGGCGTTACACCACAGGACGCCACTGATGAACAGTATTATAAGGCTGTATCAATGATTATTAGAGAGCGCCTTTCTGCAATGAACAGCGACTTCCGTCACACTGCCAACGGACAGGACAGCAAGCAGATATACTATCTTTGCATGGAATTTCTTATGGGCAGGTCTTTAAAGAATAATCTGTATAACTTAGGTCTTACAGAGGTTTTTGATGAGGCTCTTGCCTCTATGGGCGTTAAGCTTGATAAGCTCTATTCACAGGAGCCTGACGCAGGTCTCGGAAACGGCGGTTTAGGCAGACTTGCCGCCTGTTATCTTGACGGACTTGCAACAAACGGATTTCAGTCGATGGGCTATTCGATTCGTTATGAGGCAGGTATTTTCAAGCAAAAGCTTGTTGACGGATGGCAGACTGAGCTTCCGGATTTCTGGCTTCCCGGCGGCGATGTATGGCTTGTTCCTCGTGAGGAGCGTGCCTGCGAGGTTAAGTTTGAAGGCTGGGTAGAGGATAGCTGGGATGGCGACTATCACCATGTTAAGCTTAATGACTGCAATGTTGTCACTGCTATTCCCTACGATATGTATGTTTCCGGTAAAGGCAAGGGCGTATCACGTTTAAGACTTTGGGCTTCAAAAAAGCCGGAGCTTGATATGGCTTTGTTTAACCAAGGTTCATATATTAAGGCTATGGAGCAGTCCGCCATGGCTGAGGCTATTTCCAAGGTGCTTTATCCTGCGGATAATTCTCCCGAGGGTAAATCTCTCAGACTCCGTCAGCAGTATTTCCTTGTAAGTGCTTCAATTCAGGACATTATTCAGCGTCATCTTACTAAATACGGTACTCTTGACAATCTGCCGGATAAGGTTGCAATTCACATTAACGATACACATCCCACAATGGCTATTCCCGAGCTTATGCGTATTATGCTTGACGAGTGCGGCTACGGCTGGGATGAGGCTTGGTCAATAGTTACACGTACAGTTGCATATACAAACCATACCGTTATGAAGGAGGCATTGGAGTGCTGGAGCGAGGAGCTTTACTCACGTCTTCTTCCTCGTATTTATCAAATTACAAAAGAGATTGATAATCGTTTCAGAGCGTATGTTTGGGGTGCAACACAGGATGCTGATAAGGTTGAGCGTATGGCTATTATCTCAAGCGGTGTAGTACGTATGGCAAACCTTTGTGTAGCAGGCTCCCACAGTGTTAACGGCGTTTCCGCTCTTCACAGCGAAATTCTTAAAGACACTGTTTTTAATGATTTCTATACACTTACACCAAGTAAGTTCTGCAATGTAACCAACGGTATTGCTTTCCGCCGCTGGATTTGTCAGGCTAACCCCGAGCTTACAAAATATATCACAAGCCTTATAGGCGATAAGTTTATTACTAAATCCGACGAGCTTCTCAAGCTTCGTGATTATGTTGACGATGATAAGGTTCTTGATAATCTTATGCAGATTAAGCACGACAACAAGGTTAAATTTGCAAAGATTGTTAAAAAGAGAAACGGCGTTGACATCAATCCCGATTCAATATTTGACGTTCAGGTTAAGCGTCTGCACGAGTATAAGCGTCAGCAGTTGAATGTGCTTAACATCATTGCCGAGTACCAGATGCTTAAGGCTAATCCTAATGCCGACTTTTATCCAAAAACATATATCTTTGCCTCAAAGGCGGCACCGGGCTACTATATGGCAAAGAAGATTATTGAGCTTATTGATGCACTTTCAAAGGTTATTAACAACGACCCCGATGTAAACTCAAAGCTTAAGGTTGTGTTTATGGAGGATTACAACGTATCTCTTGCCGAATCACTTATGCCTGCGGCAGATATTTCCGAGCAGATTTCTCTTGCCGGAACAGAAGCATCGGGTACAGGTAATATGAAGCTTATGCTTAACGGTGCAGTTACTCTCGGCACCCTTGACGGCGCAAATGTTGAAATTCACGACGCTGTGGGCGACGAAAATATCTTTATCTTCGGTATGAAAACACCGGAGGTTGAGGCGCTTAAGCGTTCCGGATATAATCCTATGCAGTATATCCAGAATAACGAAACTCTCAAAAATGCCGTTGAATTTATCCAAAACGGCGTAAACGGTAAGAGATTTGACGAAATTGTATCATCTCTTATGAACAGCGATCCGTATATGGCTCTTGCTGATTTTGCCGATTATCAAAAGGCACAGGCAGAGGTTTCAAAGGCTTATGCCGATAAAAAGCGTTTTGCAAAAATGTCGCTTATGAATATCAGCGGTGCAGGTATTTTCTCTGCGGACCGTTCAATTATGGACTATGCAAATTATATTTGGCATACCCAGCCTGTAAAGTTTGAAGCTCAGGTGCCCGACAGTGAAAAGAAGAGTGCACCAATGGCTCCTAAAACCGCTAAAAAGTCGGCAGAAAAAAAGGCTCCGGCAAAGAAAACGGCAAAATCCACTGATAAAAAGGCAAAGGAAACAAAGAAACCCGAAGCCCCTAAAAAGTCAGCATCAAAGAAATCTAAAAAATCCAAATAAACAAAGAGGACGTTGAGCCTTGTGCCGACGTCCTTTTTACGGTTAACAGATATGACAGTTTTTGACAGCAGAAAAACAGAATATAAATCTCTGATTCGTGCTATTGCCACCGACGAAAAGGTTAAACTGCGTATTGTCATTCCAAGAAATATGAAATGCACAAACGCAGAGCTTGCCGTACGTAAGGAAAATCAGTCAACGGTTTACTACAAAATGTTTTGGGCAGGTATGTGCGGTGATGATTACGAGAATTGGGAGTTGCATTTTTACGCCACAACACCCGGTCTGTATTGGTATCATTTTGAGCTTGATA
>CAMFRO010000058.1 GCA_945982035.1 uncultured Clostridia bacterium
TTATAATGAATTTAATACACTTGCAATGAGATGGGCGTATAGTAATAATACGAATATCGGTGATTCCAATATTCTCAATAGAAATGGTAGAGAATATGTACTTATTGAAGCAACGGAATACGGATATATTGAATTAGCAAGCGAAAATTATGAAAGTGTGAGGAATGAATATGAACGAATACACGCAAGAGCAATTGACGAGAATTTGCGGAATACTGAAGAGTATAGGTCTTCAAAAGGAACAGATATTTGGGATAATGTCAATGTTAGAAACAGAAGAAATGGCAACGGAATTAGTGGAGAAAATAGCAGAGAAAAATTTCAATCTCACACCACAAGAAACGATGAATTTATTCGCTCAAATAGTAAAAAAACACAAGGTATTGTAAAAAAATCACTTGATGTTGACAGCGAGGGTACAAAGCTTTCGGTTGAACAGATTAAAAGATATAAAAATGTTGCTCCGGAATTAAGAGATGAACAAGGTCTAAAAGCTAAATTTTACCTTCACGAAGCAGAAATAATAGAAGCAGGCTTACCGTTCAAGACTGCACCGCAATTAAGCGTAGATACAGTAAGTAAGTCTGCTTCTAATAGTAGTATATCCAATTCTGACGAAAATGTCAAGAAATCTCTTGATGTTGATACAGACGGCAATAAATTATCAGCTGAACAGCAAGAATATTTTGCTGATTCAAAGATTCGTGATGAAAACGGTAGATTGCTTGTGGTTTATCACGGAACAGATTACGACTTTAACGTGTATAAGTCACAGTTCAATGAGTTGTTTTTCACGGACAGTTTGACACCTGCTGCTTTATTTCAAACAAAATTAAAGCAGTTGATGATTGTAGCACATACAATGAGGGAAACAAATATAAATAATATATATCTTGAATTTGTCCTATGGTTTTGTTATAATATTTAATCAGCAAATACCAATATATAATATGTATAACAGAAAGGGGTTGATATTGTGCCTATCAGAATTGATAACGAATTACCGGCAAAGCAAAAGCTTGAAATTGAAAATATATTCGTAATGAGCAATATGCGTGCTGATACGCAGGATATCAGACCGCTTAAAATAATCATACTTAATTTAATGCCAACCAAGCTTGAAACGGAAACTCAGCTATTGCGACTTTTGAGTAACACGCCTTTACAGATTGATGTTGACTTTTTGCAGGTAGCCACTCATGAGGCAAAGAATGTATCAAAAAGCCACATGGATAAATTTTATTTTACCTTTGATGAAATCAAAAACAACAAGTATGACGGAATGATTATTACAGGTGCACCGGTTGAGCATCTTAAATTTGAAGATGTTGACTACTGGGACGAGCTTTGCACCATTATGGAATGGAGCAAAAGCAATGTATATTCAACTCTTCACATATGCTGGGGTGCTCAGGCAGGTCTGTATTTTCATTACGGCATAAATAAATACCGTCTTGAAAAAAAGATGTTTGGCATTTTTCCCCACAGAAGTCTTGATGACACACATCCGCTGATGAGAGGCTTTGACGATGTATTTTATGTTCCCCACTCTCGTCACACCGAGGTTAGACGGCAGGACATTGCACAGGTAAAGGATTTGCAGATTTTATCGTACAGTGAAATCAGCGGCGTGCATATTGTGGCGGATATGGAATGCAGGAAATTCTTTGTTACAGGTCACAGCGAATATGACAGGGACACCTTGGCAAAGGAATATTTTAGAGACAAGGCAAAGGGTCTGCCAATTGAGATACCATATAATTATTTTCCAAATGATGATGAAAATGCGGTTCCGCTGATGCTTTGGAAGGGCACGGCAAACTTGCTTTTTAACAATTGGCTTAACTATTTTGTATATCAAAAAACGCCTTATGATTTGAATATGCTTGTATAGGATAGAATGAATAAAAGCACGGAAGAAATTTCTTCCGTGCTTTTTATTGTTTACTGCCTGCACTTCGCAACAGTTTTTTTACTTCAATTTCGGAAAGCTCACGATATTTGCCCTGAGGCAGCATACCTAATTTAAGGGAGCCGACGGATAGACGTTTTAATCTTGCCACCTCAAGCCCCTGACTTTCACACATTTTACGGATTTGGCGGTTTCTTCCTTCGTGTAACACAAACTCAAGAACAACTCTATTCTCCTGCTCTTCAAGAACAGTAACCTCACAGGGAGCAGTTTTTCTGCCGTCAATTTCAATTCCGTTTCGCAAATCATTTAATATAGCATCGTTAACAGACGGTCTTACCGTAACACGATAAACCTTAGCATAATTATGGGAGGGATGAGTCATACAGTTAGTAAAGCTACCGTCGTTTGTAAGCAACAGAAGTCCTTCGCTGTCCTTATCAAGACGTCCAACCGGATAGACACGTTCATCAATATCTGTAATTAAATCCATAACGGTTTTTCTGCCCAATTCGTCGGAAACGGTTGTAACATAACCTCTTGGCTTATTGAGCATAATATAAACCATTCTGCGATTTTTAACATTAACAATTTTTTTCTTACCTACCGTAACAAGGTCTTTTTTAGGATTAATCTTGTCACCTATCTGCGCCGGGTGGCCATTAACCTTAACCTTTCCCTGACGGATAAGCTCCTCACTTTTTCGGCGTGACGCCACGCCCATATCTGCCAAAAATTTTTGTAATCTTACTTCGTTATTTCCTGCCATAAATCAATATCCTCAACCGCCCTTATAGGCGTTATTTTTATAATTCTGCCGTTTGAATAAACAATCTGCTCTCCTAAGGCATCGCCCTTTCTTACAGGCGCATAAGCAAAGGGATAGTAATGAACCTTAACGTATGTACTGTTGACGCATGAAACAGTACAATTTGCACTGCATTTTACATATTGCTTTACTCCGCCAACCACATTTATGGTATATTCATCATCACTGTGAATTGTAATATATTTACTCTTTGCAGAGGAAATCAGTTTTTTGTGGTCATCCCAATCGTCGGGTGCGTTAAGAGTAACGCAAACTATTATATTACCTTTATATTCATAGGCACTTATGAGGCACCGCCCTGCCTTTTCGGTAAAGCCTGTTTTTACCCCTACATAATTACTGTCGGTGTTTAAAAGCTTATTATGATTATATATTGTTGTTTTTTTGGAATTAACAGTAATTTCTGCGGATTTAAGAGAACACACAGATAAAAAAGTTTTATTTTGAACAGCCTCGCAGGTTAGCAAAGCCATATCATAAGCAGTTGAATGATGCTCGCCTTTATCAAGCCCTGACGGCGTAACGAAAACCGTATCGTACATACCGATTTGCTTTGCACGCTCATTCATCATATCTGCAAAGGCGTCAATGGAGCCTGCGAGAGTAATTGCTATTGCATTGGCGGCATCGTTACCGGATGCAAGCATTGCACCCTTTACCAAATCCATAAGGGTGATTTTATCCCCTGCTTCAAGATAGATGGACGAGCCTTCGGTATCAACCATTTCATCGGTAACGGTAACAACTGTGTTTAATTTACCGCTTTCACAGGCTAAAAGGCAGGTCATTATCTTTGTGGTTGACGCCATTGAAAGTGTTTCATAAGCGTTATTACTGCTTAAAACTGTGAGCGAGCCGCTGTCAACAGTTATATATGAATAGGCACTGACAATATTGTCCGAGGCGTAGGCATTAATCGGAAAAGCAAATAGCATGGCAAGGACAAAACAAAACCTTTTAAACAAAATAACCACCTGCAATAATTCATATCTTGTCAAAAGGGTGCAAAATACCCTTTATTCTAAAATATGTATATGCAGGTGATTAAAGTAAAATTATTCTGCTATATCATCAGCCGGAGAATCAACGTCCTTCTTTTCTTCGCTGTTCTTAGCCTGAAGAAGCTCAGTAAGCTTATCAACAAGCTCAGGAATCATACCGATAGCACGATCGGCAGATGAAGTGTAATTATTAATCTGCATCATTCTGCACTTACCGTTTTGAATAACTATGAAAGCCACGGGAGTAATTGAGATACCGCCGCCGCCTGCACCGCCGAAAAGCTCCTTATTCTGCTTTGATGGAAGATCGGTACCGCCTGTTGTAAAGCCGTAGGAAACCTTTGATACAGGAATAAGTGTAGTATCACCTGTTACCATAGGCTCGCCGATAATAGTTGAAACATCAACCATTTCACGCATTTTCTCAAGTGTGCTTTCCATTATTTTGTTAACCGGAGTTTCCTTCATAATAACCTCTCCTTAAAAATTTTATTATCTGTTTTTAATTAGATTAACCAAAAATACTTTAACGGCACTGAATAACACCTTCAGCAGTAAGGCAACATTTAGCCCTGCAATGAACTGAAATTCCGTTTCAGTTCTCGGGGCAATGAAGTCAGCCTGTATGTAATCGTCGTACTGATCAACCTTCATACCGTTAAGAATAACGCCCTTTAAGGGATAATAAGCACCGCAAAGCTTACCGTAAGCCCTTGCGATATCAGCGGCATCGGAGCCACCGACTATTATTTTAACATATAATGAATAAATATGGAACCCCTTAAACAAAGTTATTATAGCAGAATTTGCCGTTTGAAGCAAATTTGAAACTAAAAGAAGTATTCCTACTATGCCATCCTTATCATAAATCTTTTTAATAAAGTTAGGCTTATTTGCTTTTTCCTGAGCTGTATCTTGCTCGGAATTAGATTTATTCGCAACATCCGTACCATCTGCATCAGCATCAGATTTAGCGGAATCTTCTTTTTTCTTTTCTTTTTCTTCCTGCTTTTCCTTCTTCTCCTGCTCTTTTTTGTCTGCCACATCGGAGGCAGCCTTTTCGGGAGCGATGATGAATGAAAGAAGCTTGGTTAGCTCAATATCCTTTTCAATAAACAGGATTTTAATTTTTGTTGTCCAGCCGTTATCGTAAATGATTGTGAATTCGCAGGACAGAGAAAGGATTATTGCCGTTAGAACTATAAGCACGGCAAGGATAATTAAAAATACTTTCATTTAATCCTCCTCTCCATTATCGTCCGAATCCTCGTTGGGCTTTAAAATCTTTTCGGCTGAATTATCGGCGTCAAACAGTGAAGTTTGGGAGCCGTCCTTGGAAATGCTGTCAACCTCATCGGTTTTGGGGAGGTCCGGTAAATCATCAAGGGAATTAAGAGAAAAGCAACGCAAAAATCTGTCAGTAGTGCCGTAAACAAGGGGTCTGCCGGGCAAATCAAGCCTACCCTTTTCCTCAATAAGTCCCTTTTGAACAAGCGAAGCAACGGGACCGGAGCAGTCAACACCTCTTACCTGTTCAATAAAGGATCTTGTAACTGTTTTATTATAAGCAACGATTGCAAGCACCTCAAATGCGGCATTGCTGAGAGGCGTATTCTTCTTAACCTCAAGCAGCTTGCGCACATCTTCGGCATACTCTTCTCTTGTGCAAAGCTGATATTTACCGTCAACACGGATAAGCATAAGTCCGCTTGACCTTTCGTCATACATAGCACCGAGATAACCAAGCATTTTGGTGACGGACTCAATATCAACCTCTAAAATATCGGCAAGTCTGTCAGCCTCCACCGGGTCGCCTGAGGCGAAAAGCATTGCCTCCAGCCGTGCAATTAAATTATCTGAATTATTCAACGGTTTCTACCTCATTTACTATCTGTACATCCGGATTTTCCATACTTCCGTCAATTGAAATTTTCTTTGTTTTTGCAAGCTCAAGGACTGCAAGAAAAGTGGCAACAAGGTCGCTTTTGGACTGTGCACCTTCAAAAAGAGTTAAAAAACTAACTTTTTTACCGCTCCAGAGCTTACGCATTACTGTCCTTACCTTAGACGCAACATTAACAAATTTTTTCGCCACTATTACCTTAAAGGAATCGAGAGGCGGCGGCAGTCTGCGCTGAGCCTTGCCTGCGGCGTTAACATAGGCTTCAAGCAATTCCGTACTTTCGTGAAAACGCTCGTAATCGTAGTTAACCCAGCCTCCCTGAGTCTGTCTTACGTATCTGTTAAATCCGTCCGTCTGCTTTGACAGCTTATCCGCCATAATTTTACAATCACGGTACTCAATTAACTCGCCGGTAAGCTCCTTCTTTAGAGTTTCGGCTTCCTCGTGGCGAGGCAGAAGTGACACAGTTTTAATATAAATCAGTCTTGCAGCCATTTCAAGAAAATCGCCGGCAACGTCAAAATCCGCCTCCTCCATTTGACGAACATAATCAAGATACTGATTAACCAGTTCAACAATGGGGATATCGTTAATATTTAGTTTATGCTTACTGATAAGGTGGAGAAGAAGGTCCATAGGTCCCTCAAAAACCTCCAGCTTGTAAGTGAGATTATCCATATATTCACCCTACTACGCTACGTGAAAAATCAAAGAAGGAATAAAAGAAATTAAATTCATAAGAAAATTAGTAAGAAATGAAACAGGTCTGTCAAACACGCCTGTAAAGAGCAGTACCAAAAGCACAATCATTACATATCTTTCGTACTGCATATATTTGTAATATGCCTTATCCGGCAAAACTGCTGCAAGCACCTTTGAACCGTCAAGAGGCGGAACAGGAAGAATGTTAAATGCCGCCAGCGACACATTTACAACAGCCGCATAGTAGAAGAATCCGAGAACATAATATCCAACAGTACTACTGTCAGGGAAAAGATTATAAAGTGCACAGTAGAAGAAAACGGAAACAAATCCCATAAGTAAATTTGATATAGGACCTGCTACTGCGGTAAAAGCCATACCCTTCTTTGGATTTTTAAAATTATTCGGATTAACAGGCACCGCCTCAGCATAACCAATACCGAAAAGGAAAATCATCAGCGTTCCAATAGGGTTAAGATGCTTTATGGGGTTAAATGTAAGCCTGCCCTGATTTTTAGCCGTATTATCGCCTAATTTATAAGCAATGAGTGCATGCGAAAGCTCGTGCACAGGCATACAAACAAACACTACAAAGCATCTGGCAAGAACATAAATTATAACAAGCTGAATTTCTCCCGCTCTGATAAGAGATAAAATTGAAAACATTAAATCACCTACATAAAAATAACACTATTTACACCTGTTAGTCAAGAGTGTTAATTGTTAATTATTTCTCTGAACAAACAATTCTGTCGTTGCCGTACATATCCTTAATAACACGTTTATGAGAAAAATTGGTTAATATATCTTTAACGCTGCTTCCCTGCTCCTCGCCTATTTCAAGAAGCAGAGTACCGTTATTATTTAATTTATCCGCCCATTTATCATTGATAATCCGGTAAAAATCAAGCCCGTCCTCACCGCCGTCAAGCGCAGTCAACGGCTCACGGAGCACCTCTTTTTGAAGCGATTTTATATCATCTGATTTTATATACGGCGGATTTGACACTATAACATCCGCATTTTCAACATCAATATTATGTGAAATATCACCGTGAATAATTTTTACATTATCGGCGCTGAGCTTCTCTTTATTTTTTACAAGATACTCAAGAGCTTTACCGCTTTTTTCAATACAGTAAACCTGCGCATTGGGATTTTTTAATGCAATGGAAATTCCTATACAACCGCTGCCGCTGCACAAATCAATTACAACGGGAGAGGCGTATTTTTTTGTGGCTTTCACTGCTAATTCGGTTAATTCCTCTGTTTCAGGACGGGGAATCAAAACTCCCTCGCCCACATAAAACTCACTTTCATAAAAATCCCATTTGCCGATAACGTACTGCAAGGGCTCGCCGGATTTAACACGCCACAGCATATCGGCAAAGCGTTTCATTATAATTTCATCATCAAGATGAAGCTCAAACTGACTGTTTTTGATACCATCAAGACTGCATACAAGGCAAAGTGATTTAAAATCCGCCTCATCAACACCATTGGCCGACAAAAAATAAACTCCGTAATTATATGCTTCTTTTAAATTCAAAGTGTCACCTACTTAATTTCGTCATCCTCCGGATTATCGGTAATAACTGCCTGAAGTGATGCAATGCCTACCTCAATTATATCATCATCAGGCTCTTTGGTAGTTATTCTCTGCATCCAAAGACCCGGTGCGGATAGTATTTTTACAAGAAGGTTATCGTGCCTGCCTGCATAACGGATAAACTCGTAGCCGATGCCCATAATAATTGGAACGAGAGGCAATTTTATTATAAGCCAAAGTACAGTGTTCTTTTTTAACTCGTCGGGAATGAAAAGTGAAAGCAGGGTTACTATAACAATGCTTAAAATAAGCATTACAAATATAAATGACGTACCGCATCTGGGATGAAAACGGCTGCATTTTTTTACATTTTCAACGGTTAAATCCATACCCGCCTCATAACAGGCGATGGATTTATGCTCTGCGCCGTGATATTTAAACAGACGTTTAATATCCTTCATCTGTGACACGCAAAGCATATAGACTACGAAAATTAAAATTTTCAGCACGCCTTCAATAGTGCCCTGCCAGGGAGTAATTGCACCGTCTGTCCATGCATTAAGGCGGTTAAATACAAATATAGGAAGCCAAAAGAAAATCACAAAAGCCAATGCAAAGCCTAATACGGTGGCAATACCCATAAGAATATCCATAAACTTATCGCCTAATTTATCGGTAAGCCACTTTTCAAACCTTGTCATTTCAACATCTTCCAAATCCTCCATACCGGAGACCTCGGCTGAGTACATAAGGGTTTTGTAGCCCGTTACAAGGGATTCAATAAATGCCACAATTCCCCTTATTATAGGAATAGAAAAGAATTTGCTTTTATCACGCAGTCTTGTGACCTGATGATATTCGGTAAGTATGGAGCCGTCGGGAGTTCTTACGGCAGTAGCCATACCCTTGGGGCCCTGCATCATTACACCTTCAATAAGTGCCTGACCGCCAACGGAGGTTTTATGTGTTTTTTTACTCATTATTTTCGTTACCTTTCTCTACAATAGGTAATTGTATTGTAACAAGGGTGCCTTTACCCTCAACACTGTCAATATCAATAGTACCGCCGTGAAGATTTACAATTTCATTTGTAACTGCAAGTCCGATACCTGAACCGCGAACAGACATATTTGCCTTGTAAAATTTCTCTTTAACGTGGGGTAAATCCTCGGCGGATATACCGCATCCCTGATCTGCGACGGCAATCTGTACAAAGTCCTTGCCGTCCTTATTAATAAATTCCGCCTTGATAAAAATTTTACTGCCGGGGCGTGAATATTTAAGTGCATTATCAAGAATATTCATAAACACCTGCTTTAGACGGTTTGCGTCGGCATTTGCAACTGAGGGAACCTCAGGAATACTGTAGCGCACCTCGTACCCCTCACGTACTGCCCTTTCTCTAAAGGTAAACAGGGTTTCCTCAAGCTCGGCAAGAATATCTGTTTTTGCAAGGCGAAGATTCATTCTTCCGCTTTGTAGTCTGGAGAAATCAAGCAGCTCCTCAACAAATCCCTCAAGTCTGCCGGCCTCATTAACAATAACCTGTAAGCCTTTTCGTGTAAGCTCGTCAACATTGTCCTGATTACCGAGGGTTAAGGTTTCGCCCCATCCCTTGATTGAAGTAAGCGGTGTTCTCAGCTCGTGGGAAATGGTGGATATAAAATCGTTTTTCATTTTATCGGCGGCAGCAATTTCAGTAGCCATAGTATTAATACTGTCCGAAAGGTCGCCTATTTCGTCGTTATACTTCTTTTCTATT
>CAMFRO010000059.1 GCA_945982035.1 uncultured Clostridia bacterium
AGCCCTGTTGTTCCCACCAAAAAACAACGGACACCGCACGGTGTCTGTTGTTTTTTTATGAATATATGGATGGCTCGAACCTGTGACAAGATTCTCCTCGTCAAAACCATTTCCGTATTGAAGAATATTGCACGGCAATATTCTAATAATACTTCAATGGTTTATCCTCTCCCCAAAAAAGCTAAGTGCTTTTTCGGGGTCCCCATACAATCCGGATTTGGAAGAAACAGGCTAACCGCCACGTCCCCCTTTGTCACTTTGTGACATTTTCCTCGCACTGTTGGGGAATCTTCAGGGGAATGTTTTGTACAGCCCCTTTTAATATTGCTTTCTTTTAAGCTTATTAAATATTAATTCGCCTATTGCCGAAATTATAATTGGAAGTGGTGCAGCTATAACTAAAAACAACTGACTCACAAGGCTTAAATAACCAAACAAGCTACTTGAAATAAATATCGGTATAGGCAGAATGATAATGCTTGCCCACACACCTGTATCATTTCCGTAGCTTAGTACTGCCATAATAATTCCAATGATAATAAACAATAAAGCCGAAATTGTGATTGATGTTCTTTTGCTTTTCTTATCCTCAATTTTTGACAAAACAAATCCGCCCGGCAATAAATAAATAAGAAACGCAATTATGGGTATCAGCCTCAATGTGACTTCTAAGATGTCAGTTCTTACTGAAATCATAAAAATAATTGACAAAATAATCCCCACACCTACAATATCAACTGAAGGTAATCCAAGTATTTTAAGTACCCTCTTCATATCCCTACCTCCCTCACCGTAAGTATATATCAAGCCTTTATTTTTGTCAACGAATGTAATTGATAGTTAATGTATCATTAAGTAATTAAAATGTTTTGCCTTTTACTTATTGGAGTACAGGGTCAGCCTGCTTACCCCTCCGGAAATCCGGAGGGTTGCTGCTGTTATTTCTTGGTTGTAACGTATTTTGCACCTGACCAAGAGGAATAATATTTTGTTGATCCTACTGTTTTGTAGGTTCTAACACGTACATAATACTTTTTCTTGCCCTTGAGCTTTGAAATTGTCTTTGAAGTAGTTTTATAGCTTGATACCGTTACGGTTTTGGGACTGCTAAATTTACTTGATGTACTGTATTGGATTTGATAGCCTGTAACCTGTGTTGCCTGCTTTTTCCACTTTACTGTGAATTTCTTTGAGCCTGCGGTAACGCTTGAAATGCTTGTTACCTTTGGCTTGATTGTAAAATACAGGGTTTTTGTTCCGCTGTAATTGCCCTTAAATGTAATTTTTACTGCGTACTTGCCTACGTTCTTACGTCCGCTTGCGTAGGATATAGTGTAATTGCTTGATGAAATTGTCTTTCCGTTACTGTCAACCACCTTAACCACCGGTTTTTTCACCTTGCCGTCATAAATATATGAAGTTGTAGAAAGAGTTGTTGATTTAGGATAGTAAATTGTTGATTTGCTTTTTATTTCACCGCAGGCAATACACGAGATTACAACACTACCGTTTTTACTAAGAGTTGCTTTTGTCAGCTTTGTAATGGGATTATGTTCGGTTTCTTCGGTTATATAATCAATAAAATAATATCCACATGTACTGCATTTGTGGATTGAATAGCCTTTATTGTTGCAGGTAGGATTAACGACAGTTGTAACATAATTATGATTTGTTTTTTCAATTTGAGCCTTGTAAATATGATTTGGATTATTTTTGCACCTGTACGTAATTTCTCCGTAATTATTGCAGGTAGGTTCAACGGTTATCGTTCCTTCATCGTAATTATGATTTGAAAAATCATTTTTTTCGCATACAGTGTCGTATTTATTTTCTACAATCTTTTTGTAAAATTCATTTGCAACAGCCTTGTAGCCGTAAGTGTTCAAATGTATATTGTCACTACTCATCAGAGATGATGGTATTTTGCCTATATTGATAAAATTCTCGTCTTCCTCAGTCGGAGTCAATGAATTGTATTCCAGTCCGTTTTCACATAAAGCAGCACGTATATTGATAAGCTTTGAATTGTCAAAATTATAAGCCATTGCTTTGTCAAGATCTGCAGTTTGCTCTGCGTCGGGGTTATAGTATCCTCCGTAATATGCAACGATATATTTATCGGTAGGTAAATAATTTATAATCTCATTGGTCTTTTCAATAATGTGATTAATATTGCTTTGGCTGTTGTAGCTTGAAAGAATATCGTTCGCTCCAACAAACAATAGCACGGTGTCACAATCATTTATTTTTTGCGAAAGGTTGGTAATTATTTCAGTATCGGCAGAAACATTGTGTTCATCGCCGGCAGCTGACCTTTCAAAAAGATAGGCTTTATCGTTTGACGACCATGTAAGACTTCCCTTGATTCCGTCAATTGTTACTTCTCCGATTTTTGTAGGGGTACTGCTTGATTCCTTGTACAGATATTTTGAATCAAAGTAATTATTTGTTTGAATCAAAACCGGCTCTGTGTTGGACGGTATCGTAAAGTCCTGCGTTATTTTCACTCTTGACGAGCCTACTCTATTAGACATTTCGGAAATTTTCATTCCGCCGTCGGAATAATTACGGCAGGCAATGTTATATCCGAGCAATGAATTAAGTTCTGTCGGATATGTGGTATTTGAGTCTCCCATACCTGCTGTTAAACTATCACCGATGCAATATATGTAATTTTTTATTTCTTCGCCGCTTGTGCTTTTTACGGTAATGGTAGAATTATTTGATGCACAATCTACTAATGCATTATACAGTGAAGTTCCTTTTTCTGCCTTTAGCGTAATTCCTTTTTTGTAATATGATTTAAACATACTACAGTAATTTTCTCTTGAACCTGCAGAGGAGTCTTTGCTGTGATCAAAATTTACGCTGTCAAATAAGATTTCACCTGATAAATTTGGGCAGTTAAATGAGTCTGCAAAATAACAGGCTGTTTCGGGAATGGAGCAACTAATAGCTTTTAGATTTGTGCATCCTACCGTAAACTGCGAGAATTGAGTATTATTTCCGCCGTGAGGAAGTGTATCTATAACCTCAAGTGAGGCGCATTTGTAAAAAAGTCTGTAACAGCTTCCCTTTATTGAACTTAAGTCAAAATAATCTGTCAAATTTGTACATCCTTCAAATAATGATTGTGCGTGAACAGCACCTTTTGGAACGTAACCGAAAACTGTTTTTAGCGATGTACAATTTTTAAACGATTCAGAAAAAATATTGTTTGATGGATTTATTGATATTCCCTGCTGAATATAAGCATTCTCTATATTCTGATTTCCTTTAAATACTGTGTTATTAAATTTTACCGAATACGTGTTTGAATTACTATCGGTAAGTTTTGCCGGAACAAAAATGTTTTTTTCTGTTCCGATATATTTTTGTAGTATAATATTATTTGAAGAAATGGTGTATTCATAGTCGTCAATCTGTGTTTCATAATATTGAATTTTCTGCTGTGTACCTCCGGCAAGCGAAACACAGGATACTGGAAAGGTGCTTACTGCTAAAAAAACAAGTGATAAAATAGCTGTAAAAATTTTTTTCATATAATTCCCACCAATCGCAAATATTAACTATATAGGCAAAAAATAGCCTATATAGTTTATTTTATTGTAGCACTATTGCCTATACAATACAAGTATAAATTAATTATATAGGCGGTTGATGAGTATGGATTACTATGAAATTGGTCAGCGCATAAGAAAGTACAGAAAGGCAAATAACCTTTCACAAGAACAGCTTGCAGAAAAAGTCGGCATATCCACTACGCATATGAGCCATATTGAAACAGGCAACACCAAGCTCAGTCTGCCGGTTTTAGTTGATATTGCCGAAGTGTTATCAGTGCAATGTGACGCTTTATTGTATGATAAGCCTCAAATCAACAAAACGTCTATGACTGACGAAATAATCAATTTGCTGAGCTCTTGCTCGCCAAATAATATGTACATCCTTTTAGATGTTATTAAAACCGTAAAAATTGCACTTGATAAATACAAATAAGGTAAAAAGCTGTCCCATTTTTTGTGGGACAGCTTTTTACGTTATTTAGTTATATTCACCTATACGTTTGATTTTGTTTTGTAAAATATGGATAATATTGTCTGTTGCTTTTTAGTTGTAATTGATTTTACAGTTAATATGGATAGTGAAGTAGGGATAACTGATAAAAATATGCTTATTAATTTTTTCATTATGAACCATCCTATAAATTTTTGATTATTATATCACAGCTATTGTTTTTGTTCAGCTTTAAATTGTTGACGAAATTCTATACTTGTGTTATAGTAATATTACAACAATATATCTAATATTATAAATTACTTTGGGGGATTTTTTATGAAAAATTACTTAAAAAAGGTATCTGCCATATTACTGTCGGCAATTATAATTTTGTCGGCAGTACCTGTAGTTGCATCGGATTCAGGTATCACCCTTTCCATTGACAGCAAGGATGACTTTTTTGCCGGTGTTACCTATGAGGTAACCGCTACTGCATGCGGAATAAACGGAGAGCAGTTAATTGACTCTGCTCAAAGTGCTTTTACTTGGAGCAGTAACGGCTTTGCCGTAAACAGTTCAAACAACTACTCATACACGCAGGAAAGCGACGGCACCTATACCGCTACCGAAAGTGCAAAATTTACTCTGCCGGAGCAGGCAGGTCAAAGCTATACTCTTATGGTAAATTACGGTGACGCATTCGCTGCTCAGAAGAGCTTTACCTCGCTTCAGCCGATTACATCAATTAACATAACCTCGCCGAACAATGTTGATACCGCATTTTTTGACGATGACGCAGGCATTCTTTATATTAATAATCAAACATCGGCAGACTTTACCGCATCAGTCAGCCCACAGTTAAATGATGACGGAATATTTGTATCCGCAACTGCTGCAAAGGGTGTTGAAATGATGCAGTCGTCGGAAAATGAATTTTCCATTAATGTAACAAAGGATTGCAAAACCGATTTTGATATGACCGTTACTCCCCAAAGCGGTTATAAATTTCAAAAGACCATTAGTGTTGTTAATTCCATAACCACAACATCCTTTGCATTGAGAAACAATAATGTTGAAATTGCAGGAACAAGCACCAAAGACGGAGGTCACGGTCAAACAAAGATAATGCAGGACGAAAGCTACGTTATAGTTCCTTACGCAAAGGATGGCAACGACGAATATGTATTCACCCTTACAAATAAGCTGACCGGTGAGGAAATTAATGAATTTTATACGGTTAATGAAAAATTCAACTGTATTCTTAACATTCACAACCCGGGTACATATTCTCTTGAATGTAAAGCAGTATCAAAGGGCAGTACATCAAGAACAGCTACACCCAAGGGTGAGAGTATTCTGCCCAGAGAATTGGTATCAACTCTTGACATAAATGTTGTTGAAGCTAACCCAATAAGCAAGCTGAATTTTTATAAAATTGAAGATTCACAGCTTACCGATACAGAGCTTGACTCTGTCACCCTTTACACAGACACCACCCAAAGCACCTATGATATTTCAAAAAATCTTTCAATACTTCCCGAGGGATATACAAACTCTGTAAAATATGCCTCTAACGATACAACGATAGCAACAATCAGCTCCACCGGTGTTATCACCGCAAAGAAAAGCGGTCGCACAAAAATATTTGCTATCAGCGACAAAAATGATTCTGTTTTTGCAAGCTGTGATGTTAATGTAGTTACGGGAATAAAATCAATTACAAACATTACGGCACCGTACGACACGTTGCCGGCAGGTCACAGCGAGCAGCTTAGCGTTGTTACAAATCCTGCCGTTCATGATGAAACAATCGGTTGGACCTCGGCCAATCCCGATGCGTTGACAGTAAATGCCGACGGCGTTGCTACTGCAAACGAAAATTACGATTTCAACGGCAGTGACTCTGTTACCGTTCCCGTTTCCGCAACCTCGCAGTTTGGCAAAACATATACAAAATATATCACTGTTGTTCCGGCAGTACGCACTGCTAATATTGATATTTCACTTACAGATGCAAACGGAGAAAAGCTTACTGCCGACGAAAGCGGTAATTATTCCGAATATATTTCAGCCGCACTTACTCTTTCCGCAAACGCTACGGATGCAAATGGCAATAAATCAAATGACAAGCTCGTTTGGTATGTAAGCGTTGACGGCGGCGAGGCAAAGGAATTTGCCGATGCCGAAATAAGCTCATTCAAATACACTGCAAACGCAGACGGCAGCTATAAGGTTACAATTTCCGAATCATCAACTGTTGTATTCACCTGCTTTGCCGTAAGAAGCGGTGAGGGTATTAGTGCAGGTACTGTTTCAAGCAGTATTACGCTTGTATCTCTTGCAAAGGCAACAAGAATTACAACAATAAATCCCGAAACCGGTGCCGGATACACAGCGGCAACACTTCCTGTGGGTGAAAGCGTAATGGTAGGTGTTAATATTTCGCCCTACGAGGCTAACACCACAGACCCGGCAGTATTTTCAACAAGCAACAGCAATATTGCCGCTATTGAGCAGACCTCACCCTCAACAGTTAAAATTACCGCACTTAAGGCAGGTACCGCCAATATTGTTGCAAAAAGCACCAGCGGCAGCACCTCTG
Source organism: uncultured Clostridia bacterium (assembly GCA_945982035.1). GTDB lineage: Bacteria > Bacillota > Clostridia > Oscillospirales > Acutalibacteraceae > Eubacterium_R. Next base: position 6,602 of record CAMFRO010000059.1, read on the forward strand.
CAACCTTTAAGGTAACAGTATCAAACAATCTTGCTTTTGCGGAAATTACAGGCTTAGAGGATAGCTACGCATACACCGGCACGGCAATCAAGCCAACTGTTCAGGTTATGTACGGAGGAAGTCCTCTTTCAGCCGCATATTATACAGTTAGCTATGCAAACAACATAAATTCCGGCGAAGCCACGGTAACAATTACAGGCAAAGGTGATTTTGCAAATTCTAAGAAAACAGCGGTATTCACTATCGCACCTAAAGATATTTCCGGCGATACTATTACTGTAACACCTGCCAGAGCGGAATATCAGCTTACCTCCGCAGTCAGAGAGGCAAATGCTACCTTTGTTGTAAAGGATACTCAAAGAAATACAACTCTAAGACAGAACACCGATTATGAGGTTACATACATAGACAACACACAGGCAGGAACAGGCACTGCCGTTATTTCGGGTATCGGCAATTACAGTGGACAAATAACTGCTGAATTTGTAATTAAGGACCAGGCTGAGTTTTTCACTGTAGGACAGATTAGTAATCAGGTTTACAACTCTATGTCAAAAACGCCGGCTCCTACGGTATCCTACAACGGCAGAAGACTTGTGTTAAACGAGGATTACACATTAGCATATAGAAATAATGTAAACGTAGGCACAGCCATAATTACTATCACAGGTAAGGGCAAGTATTTTACAGGCTCTAAAACAGTTAATTTCTATATTGTACCGGCTAAGGTTTCCGGATTTAAGTCCTCTGCGCAAACATATAATTCGGTAAGCTTAAAGTGGACTCAAATGAATAACGCCACCGGCTATCAAATTTATGACGCTTCCACAAACAAGCTTATAAAAACAATAACCTCTTACTCAACTGTAATATATACAAAGGGCTCCCTTTCAAGCGTAAAGAATTACAAGTATAAAATAAGAGCCTATACCACAATCGGTGGTATGAATTATTACGGACCGTTCTCGTCGGTTGTTTCGGTATATACTAAGCCAAAAGGAACAAGTGTTTCCAAAATCACCGCAAAATCAAAGGGCTTTACGGTATATTGGAAAAAGCAGGCGTCACAGACCACGGGATACCAAATTCAATACAGCACGTCAAGTAAATTTACAAGTCCCAAGACAGTAACTGTTACTAAAAACAGCACAACATCAAAATCCATAACAAAGCTCAAGGGCAAGAAAAAATACTATGTACGTGTTCGCACCTACAAAACGGTAGGTTCAACAAAGTATTACTCCTCTTGGTCAAGTGCAAAATCCGTTACAACCAAAAAATAACAGCAAACAACCCTCCGGATTTCCGGAGGGTTGTTTGTTGCCTCGCTTTGACAAGGGAGCAAATAGGTATAATGTATTATAATTAACATATATTTAAATCACAATTTGCAGGCTGAGCCTGTTACTGTTCATCAGCCTTGCTGTGGCGTTCAACGAGGGCGGCGAGCATTTTTTCGTGAGAGTCGGCAGTAATTTCGTATTTCAGCGTCGGAATAACCGCCAGCATCATTCCAACAGCAGGCGGAACTGTCAGCAAAAACCACATTGCTTTTGCGTAGGGCGCATAGTCAATGGCAAAATGAGAGCCTGATGCCAATGCTTGATTCATTTTATCAATATTTACATCTGTATATCCTACCGCATTATAAACATAAGCGGAAATGATAGATGCAATGCCTGCGGAAAATTTTGTAATAAAGCTCTGACCGCTGAAGAAAATTCCGTCGGGACGGTAGCCGTTGTGGTATTCCTCGTAATCTATACAGTCGGAAATCATAACCGACTGACAAACATTCACTGCACCAACTCCTGCGCCGGCAAACAAAAGCAGTACGCCGTCAATGGCAACCCAGCCGATTTGAGCAAGGTTTTCAGGTGCAATAAGATATGTAACAAATACCAGTGCCGTAGGAATACCCAAAAGCCCGGTAAGATTGTACATTGTTTTAATATCCATTTTTTTCATCAAAGCAGGGCAGATAAGCGTTGCGGCAAACTGACCTGCAAAAAATCCGCCACCTACAATAATTACTATAACAAGCTTATGTATGTCAGTAAACGCAGTAGTTAAATCGCCCTCGCAGTAGTAGTATGAAAACAGAGTCATAACAACTGTCATCATAAGCTGAATAGGGGAGCGCAGAAGTCCGCTTATAAGTATTCGTCTAAAAGGCTTGCATTGCCACATAAGTGCAAAGCTTTCCTTCATGGTTTTTGTTCCGCCGGATACGGGTACTCGCTCCTTAGTGCCTAATCCTGCAAATTCAAATAACAGCGAGGCAAAAACAGTCATTGCCATACCCACAACGATAAAGCCCTTTTGAGCATTCATATCTTCGCCAAAGGCGGTGTTTGCACCCTGCGACAGTGCAACGATTGATACAACAACCGTCGCCGCACCGATAGATGCAACAATTCTTGACAGGGATATAAGATTTGCTCTGTCCTTTTCACATTCGGACATACGACTGATAATTCCCCAAAGAGGAACATCGCCGGCGGTGTAGCTCATACCCCAAAGCACGTAGGATATAGCCGCCCAGGCTACTATAAGAGTCATCATCATTGAATTTCCGCTTTCCTTAGCGGCGGCATAGTTGCCGTTAATAAAGGCGGCGCAGGTTATTATGCAAACCACAGGCGGAGCGAATATAAGATAGGGACGGCATTTGCCCCATTTGCTTTTTGTTTTATCAACAAGGGAACCCATCATCGGGTCGTTAACTGCGTCCCAAACTCTCGCAAGAGCAAAAATCCAACCCAGCGCAACAGCCGGCAGACATATTACATTTTGAAAATAGTAATATAGTCCCGTGCTGATGATATTGTAAATCATATTTTGACCGAACATTCCCGTAAGAAACATTGCGGCCTCTTTTTTTGTATATGTATTTGCCTTGCTTTTCATTTAAACCCCTCTTTGCGATAAAAGCGTCAATGCTTTTATAAGAATATTTCTCTGTGTTGTTGATTATTTACATAAACTCAGTAAATAATAAACATAATATGTGTAAATTATACAATATATTAT
>CAMFRO010000060.1 GCA_945982035.1 uncultured Clostridia bacterium
TTCTACTTCAAGTAGGCTCTTTTTGTACTGTCTGCACAATCTGGGGCAGTTCACATATATACCTGATAGGAGGCTTTTCTTTTTTGTTTACGTTAATGATTGTTTGTTCAATTCATATAAATCAATGATGTAAGTGCTGATAGATATTTTAGGAAACAAAAAAATTATTATTATTTATTGCACATTTTAGGATATTTTGGTATAATAAATCAGAGTTTGACAAAAATATAACAAAGTGTCGTAACGCTTTATACAGAAAGGATATTTTATGAGTGAAAAAGCAAAAATAATTGCCGTAGCAGGTAAAGGCGGAGTAGGTAAAACATCAATTTCTGCCGCCGTTGTAAAGCTGCTTACACAGGCATATCCAAACAAAAAAATTCTTGCCATTGATGCAGACCCTGCCGTCGGACTTTCTACTGCTCTGAATGTTGATGTTAAAATGACCATTGACGATATACGCAAGGAGATTGTGCAAACGGTAGAGGACGGTCAGACTAAAGCCGCCATTGAGCTGCTCGGCGACGCCAGATACAAAATATTTGACGCATTGGTTGAAACCGACGGATTTGCATTTATTGCCGTAGGCAGACCGGAGAGTGCAGGCTGTTATTGTAAAATTAATTCGTATCTTAAAGAGGTAATAAGCCTTATTTCAAACGATTTTGATTATGTGGTTATTGATGGCGAGGCCGGTATTGAGCAGATTAACCGACGTGTTATGGAGAAGGTTACTCATCTTATCCTTGTTAGTGACGCCAGCAAAAAAGGCACACAGGTAATTAGTACGATCAAGGGAGTTGCAGATGAGCTTGTTATGTATGATAAAATCGGTGCGGTAATAAACCGCCTTCCTGATGAGAGTGTAATAAAATACATTGATACAAAGGGTATTCCCGTGTTGTCGTATATAGAAAATGATGCAAATCTTGCTGTGTACGATATTGAGGGTAAAAGCATACTTGATTTACCTGATGATTCCAATGTAGTAAAGGGAGTAAAAGAGGCTCTGGAAAAAATTGAAATATTATAAGGGTGAAACAAAATGAAGGATTTAAAATATCTATATGAATTTGAAAACCTGCTTCAAGAGGCTAACAATGAGCTTGTACAGCAGGCAAAATCTCAGGGTAAAATTGCCTTGGGCTACACCTGTTATCACGTTCCCGAGGTGCTTTTGAACTGCCCCGGATGCTTTTCCGTCAGAATGAGGGCGCCCCGTACAGGCTCCCTTGACATTGCCACATACTATATGAGTAATTTTCTCTGCGGCTATTCAAAGGCAATTCTTGAAAGAGGAATTGAGGGTGGATATAATTTTCTAAACGCAATTTTAGCGTCGGAAACCTGTAGTGAAATGAATCGTGCGATGGAGCATTTTGAAATACTTAAGCTTGTTCCGGAGGAGAAGTTCTTTGTTTCCTTCCTTGACGCACCGTTTAAGGTTGAATCACATACAATAAAGCATTATGTAAAGCAGACAAGGCTTAAGATACTTGACAAATTAAGCGAGGTTTACGGCATAGATACATCGGATGAATCCTTGAGAAAAGCGGTGGAGGAGCATAATGAGGTCTGCCGTCTTATGACTGAAATAGGTAATTATCGTAAGGAAGAAAATCCGAGAATTACAGGATATGAGTACCATATATTAAACCTTGTTACATATTGCTGTCCTAAATATCTTATACTTGATAAGCTGCGTGAAACGGCTCAGGAGCTAAAAACAAGAGAGCCTGATGAAAAGAAAAATTGTAGGGCGAAAATTGTTGTTGTAGGCTCCGAAATGGACGATCCTGATTTTACAAAATTAATTGAAGATAGCGGTGCCCTGGTTGTTGCCGACCGTTACTGCTTCGGTGCGTTGCCCGGCAGGCAGGAAATTATACTTAACGATACCGACGATGTATTAACGCAGATTTGCACCCACTATATGAAAACCTCCCAATGCCCACGTTATATGAGTCAGGAAAAGGTGCAGGAACGCCGAGATACAGTTAAACATCTTGTTGAAGAATATCACGCTGACGGCGTTTTGTACGAGCAAATTAAGTTCTGTGAATATTGGGGCTACGAGCGTGCTTTGGCGTCCCATATTATGAATGATGAATACGGCATTCCCTCTGCCTCTGTTGACAGGCAATATACTGCCTCATCTTCGGGTCAGTTAAGAACGCGTGTTCAGGCTTTTGTTGAAAGTCTTGAAATTAAAAAAATTGCAAAGCAAAGGGAGGCGATGAATAATGATTAAAGAAAAATTAAGTAAGCTTAAAGACGTAAATATCGCCGAGACCGTTAAAAAAACTGCGGTAAAGGTAAAGGATTATACCGTTGATATGTTTAAAAAGCCGGAGGGCTTAGGTGATTTGTACCGTGAGCATACAGCGATTTTAAAGCATCGTGAATGGAGAGGTCCAAAGGACACGCTCTATGATTATTACCGCTGGCTTGTTACCTGGAAAGATATGATTTTAATGGTGGGCAAGGCTCCTGTTTCCACCGTTAAAGGTCTGTGGAGATATCGTTGGATGGCGTCTTATCTTTCCGCTCCGGCATTTGTTGACCGCCATGTAGCAGGGTTAAGGGGACCTCAGCTTCGTATGGCTCATCTGCATTACAATATGATAGTTAAGCATACAACAAAGCTTATAAACATTTCATTTCGTGCAGACGAAAAAATCAATCCCAACAATAAGCTTTCTAAAAAGATTGTTCTTATGGATGAGATTGTTCCAAACGAGGTTTTCTTAGGCTTTCCGAATCTTATTCCAATGCCCTTACAGACAATTCCTATTTTCCTCACATCAATGGTTGATCAGCAGATTACACCGCCTTATCTTGAATCTGTTGAGTCGTACGGCGTTCCTGCCGATGTATGTCCGCTACCAAGTTCGGAAGCAGGCGTTGCTATTGATGATGACTATCCAAAAATGGGATGCTGTTTAGTTTCTACAAATATGCCCTGTGACGGCTCAATTATGAATACTTCATTTCTTGAAAGACGGCTTAATTTACCGTCCCACTATTTTGGAGTGCCGCTTCGTTATACCGGTGATGATGTTCAAGAATATGCTGTAGATGAAGTTAAGTCTCTTATTAAGTTTATAGAAGACCAAACAGGCGAAAAATTTGATTGGGACGCTTACTTTTCAAGGATGAAGGATTATAATAAGCAGCTTGATTATGAGCTTCAAAAATGGGATGTAAATAAAACTCCTTATCCGCAGATGACAGGCGCGTGCTTTTGGCTATACAGAATTTTTTATTTCAACCTTTCAGGCGGTTCTAATGAAAAATTCCTTAAGGTTGATGAGAAGGTCAACAAAATTATGATGAAGGCATACGAGAACAAAACGCCTGTGTCAAAGGTAATGCGTCACAGGGCAGTTGTTTGGTCCTGTCCCGCAAACTATTATACCAGCTTTGCAAATTGGCTTGAGAATTGCTGGGGTATTAATGTTGTAATGGATATGGAAACGATGATTTCATATCTTGAAATTGATACCGAGGATAAAGAGCAGTCTCTCAAGGACTTGGCGAAAACATATCAGCGTTCAATTATGCGTAAGCACACAAAGGGCGGATACAAAAATGTTGTTGACGAGCTTTGGCGTATTGTTGAGGAATATAACGCCGATACGGTTATTATGTACGACCAGATTTCCTGTAAGGGTATGGACGGACTTAACGGCGTTTTTGACGACCAGGCGAGAGAACGCAATGTTAACTTTATTTGGGTTAAGCAGGATCTTATGGATCCGCGTACAATTTCACGCCGTGATATGCGTGAGCAGGTTAATAAATATATGACCACCGTACTTCAGGAGGAGCCTGTTGATGCTACATTGGTGGATTTTGAAGACGATTTGGCTTGGTAATACAGTATAAGGAGAAGAAAAAATGAAATATTTCGGTGGATGCGATGTAGGCTCAACCTACACAAAATGCGTAATACTTGATGAAAACGGAAAAATGGTTGCCGATGTAACCAACAGAAGCAAAATAAACCCCGTTCAGTCAGCTGAAATTGCTTTGGCTGATGCGGTTAGTCAGGTAAATGACATCAATAGCGCAAAGGATTTGGAATATCTTATCGGTACGGGCTACGGCAGAAATAAGGTACCCTTTGCCGACGAGAATATATCGGAAATCAGTTGCCACGCTATGGGTGTTCATGTTACAAATCCTTCAGTTAAGGCTATTATTGACATCGGCGGTCAGGACGTTAAGGGTATTTCCATTGATACCGACGGCACTGTAAAAAACTTTGCTATGAACGATAAGTGCGCCGCAGGTACAGGCAGATTTTACGAGGCTATGGCAAACGCCTTTGAAATGTCCCTGCCTGAATTTTCAAAGCTTTCACTTAACGCAAAAAATACAATTCCGATTACCGCACAATGTACGGTTTTTGCCGAGTCCGAGGTAATCTCACTTGTGGGCGAGGGTAAGCCTATGGATGAAATTGCGGCAGGTATTCAGCTTGCGGTTGCAAAAAGATGCTTTGTAATGGCAAAAAAAGCAGGCGCAACCGACAGTATCACCTTAACCGGCGGATGTGCAAAAAATGACGGTCTTAAAAAAGCAATAGAAAAAGTACTTAAAATAAAGGTAGTTGAGCTTGATACCGACCCGCAGCTTATGGGCGCTTTGGGTGCGGCAGAGTATGCAAGACAAAAGGGACTTGCAAAATCCTATTAAGGAGGGGATAACGATGAAATTTTTTAAGGTTATCGCCAAAATATTTGCCGTGATTGCAGGCTTGTTCGGACTAACCTTTACTATTTATTGGTTTAATCTTGATATGAAGCTTGTAAATAAGGTGTATTTCTTACTTCAAAAGCACTATGATACTATGAAAAGAGATAAAAAGCTGTAATGAATTTTTTTGATTCTTTGATAAAAGAGGTTAAGGACGAAATAAATTTTGACAGAGTAAAAAAATACCCTTACAATCCTCAAAACGCTTGGTATGACTGCGGTGCAAATCAGCTTGTTCTTCAGCGTGAAAGTGAATACGAGCTTGACGGACTCGGCATTGACTTGGTAACATCTGCCGATATTGGTGAAAACGAGGTGCTGATTTTAGGCGAGGATTTGAATGAAATAATCTCCGGCAGGAGCTTTGCCAGAATTTCAATAGTATCAATTAACGATGTTGAGGATGAGCAAAAGGCTTACAATCTCATTAAAAAAATTGAGTATGTAAAATATCATTACTTTCCAACCGGGTATATGATGCGCACCTCGTCAAGTAGCTTTAAAGAGGTTGTGCGTCTGTCAAAGCAGGCAATTGCCGACTCAATTTCCTTTGAAAAAGTTGGCAATCTGCTTATCGGAAAATACCTTGCCAATAAATCCGTTAAAAGCGTAAAAGTTATTTATGTAACAGATAAAAATTTTAATTATTCTTCCCTTAAAAAAATTGCCGATAAAAATAACGAGGTGCAAAAAGCATTAAACCACGTTATGAACAGTGTTAATTTTGATTGCTCCTCATGTAATTTAAAGCCTATATGCGACGAGGTTGAGGGAATGAAGGAGCTTCATTTTAAAAAATCAGGAATGTAATTTTTCATAACTTTTTATAAAATCCTTGAAAACCTACTAAATAAGTAGTATTATATTGTTATAGTAAGAAGTGATTTTCAATATAATAAAAGAGGTTGAAATATGAAAATTTCCACAAAAGGCAGATATGCCCTTAGAATGATGCTTGATTTGGCTGAATACCAACAGGACGGCTTCGTTTCGTTGAAGGATGTTGCACGCCGTCAGGATGTTTCAAAAAAATATCTTGAACAGATAGTGGCTATGCTGAATAAACCCGGTATGCTCAAAACCAATAGGGGATTTCAGGGTGGATACCGCCTTGCTAAAGAGCCAAAGGATTATACTGTTGGCGATATTCTGCGTGTTACCGAGGGCGGACTTGCGCCCGTTGCCTGCCTTGAAGAAAATCCTAATACCTGCGAGCGTGCCGCAAACTGTGTAACACTTCCTGTATGGCAGGGACTTTACCGAGTGATAAACGAGTATTTGGACGGTATTACTCTTCAGGATATTTTGGACAAAAAGCACGAGCAGTACGATTTCGGCTATGTAATCTGAATAAATCCTCTCTTGATAAATATTTTATTAAGAGAGGATTGTTTTTTATTGGAGGAAAATATGATAAATTCAAACAGACTTATTGATAATTTTAAAAAGCTTGTGTCCCTTGACAGCCCATCACTTAATGAACGCAAGGTCTGCGATTTTTTAAAGGATTATTTTAATTCTATCGGCGTTGAGTGCTTTGAGGATAACGCCGGTGAAGCTATAGGCGCAACGGCAGGTAATCTTTATGTATATGTTGACGGTGACTTAAAAGCTGAGCCGATTTTGTTTGCCGCTCATACCGATACTGTAGAGCCTGCATTGTCAAAAAAAGCCGTTGTCGCCGATGACGGAATTATCACCTCTGACGGCACAACTGTTCTCGGCAGTGACGATTTGGCAGGGGTGGTCTCAATTCTTGAGGCACTTACTGTGATTAAGGAAAAAAACATTCCCCACAGACCTATTGAAATTGTTTTTTCAGTCTGCGAGGAAAAATACTGTTGGGGCATGAACGCCTTTGATTTCGGAAAGCTAAAATCAAAGCAAGCGTATGTTTTCGATTTGGACGGCAAAGTAGGTACTGCCGCCGTAAGTGCGCCTACGATTCTGTCATATACTGCGAAATTCATAGGCAAAAGTGCTCACGCCGGATTCGCCTCTCATCTTGGTGCACACGCAATAAAGGCGGCGTGCAAGGCGGTATGTGATATACCCTGCGGTAATATTGCCCCCGGAGTTTCTGCTAATGTGGGAATTATAAACGGCGGAAAGGCAACAAATATTGTGCCGGACAGCTGTACTATTGTTGGTGAAATACGTTCATTTGACGATGCCGACGCTGAAAATAGATACAATCAGGTTAAGGAAATATGTCTCAAATCTGCAGAGGAATTGGGAGCTAAGGCGGATGTTGATTTTACGAGAAGCGTAACTGCCTTTGAAACAGATGAAAACAGTATAACCGTTCAGCGCTTTAAAAAAGCCTGTGAAAAAACAGGTGTTGACTGTGTATTACAGCCCACATTCGGCGGAAGTGACAACAATGTTCTCGCCTGTCATGGTATCGAGGGCATTGTGGTTGCTACTGCTATGAATAACTGTCATACGGTAAATGAATACACTTCTGTTGAACAGCTTGAAAAGGCGGCTCAGCTTGCCTATAATCTTATGATTTCGGAGGACTGATATGAAAAATCCATTGCATTATCAATTGTCCGAGTATGATTGCGGACCCACATCCGTTCTTAATGCCGTCAGCTTTTTGTTTGACAGGTAACAGATACCTCCCAAAATACTGCAAAAGATACGGTGGAATATTTTATATAAATATGATATAATTGTTTTATAAGAATTAACCTATTTAGAAAGGGTGTTGATTATGAGAAATCACCAGGTTACGGTACCGCATAAGCTTCTTAATCCCGACGGCTCGTTGAAGGAGCCGGGATGGAGCAAAAGCCTTGTTCAAGCATACGACAGGCGTGATATCAAAAAACGCAAAACACGTATTAAAGAGTGGGATTATTATTACATAATGTCAAATTCCAATAACCTTGCTCTTTGCTTAACTGTGTCGGATTTGGGATATATCGCACTGCACAGCATTAATTTCATCAGCTTTGCAGAGCCCTTTGAAAAAACACAGACGGTTATCCTGCCTTTCCCTATGGGTAAAACAGGGATGCCCTCAACCTCTGCCCGGGGTGATGTTAAATTTAAAAATAAAAAGCTGGCAATAGAATTTCTCCATAAAGGCAGCAGCAGAGTGATACGTATGGAGTCACCTGAATTTGACGGCAAAAAGGGAATACGCTGTAATATTGTGCTTACTGATGAACCTCAGGATTCTATGGTAATTGCAACTCCATGGGCCGATGATAAGAAAGCCTTTTACTATAATCAAAAAATCAACTGTATGCGTGCCTCCGGCAAGGTGGAATATGACGGCAAGGTGTATGAGCTTGACCCGTCTGTTGATTTTGCAGGTCTTGATTGGGGCAGAGGTGTATGGACTTACGATAATGTGTGGTATTGGGGCTCCGGCTCAGGTCAGGTTGACGGCCATACATTCGGTTTTAATATTGGCTATGGCTTCGGCGATACTTCCGCAGCCAGTGAAAATGTGATTTTTTATGACGGTGTTGCACACAAAATTGATGATGTAACATTTAATATAAGCGATAATTTTGTTGATCCATGGACCTTTACCTCATCCGACGGCAGATTTGAGATGAGCTTTGAACCGATTATTGACAGAAATGCGCTGATAGATTTAAAGGTTATTCTTACGGATCAGCACCAGGTTTTCGGAAGAATGACAGGCACCGCAGTGCTTGACGACGGCACAAAGGTGCATATTAAGGATTTTCTCTGCTTTGCGGAAAAGGTGCATAATAAATACTAACAGGAAGTTAAAATGCTCAAGAAAGAAATAATTGTTAAAAAAATTGAAGACCAGCTGGACTTTGATTTTAATATTAATATCGGTTATATTGATAGCTTTGAGGATTTTCAGAATATAATCCTAAGTCCGTATAATCAGGGAAAAAGAGTATTTTACCGTGGTGAACGCAAAAACAGTATCACACGTCCTCTTATACCGTCAATTTTCAGAAACAAAAATTTTCTGCTGTCAGAAAATGAAAATGCAACAATGATTAACTGTGATTATCTGTATGATTTTTATAACCGTGTGCCGGAGTATTTTGATTTGTGCCAAAGGATTTTCGGTGCAATCACAACGGATAATATGTATCAGTTTCTTGCGTTTTCGCAGCATTATTACGGCATAAGTCCGCTGATAGATTTTACAAAAAGTCCTTATGTGGCATTGTCATTTGCATTGAAAGACCGCACTGAGTATAAAGAGGATATACTTATTTATACCCTTGAAATACTTGATGACAAGGATTATACCTGCGATTATGATACTGCTAACAGTTGGATAAGGGATTATAATGTTCTTGTTCTGCGTGATATTACCCAGCGAGAGCTTGAACATCCCTATGAAACCATAGAGAATCTTAAGAAATATTCAAAATTTGTAAAGGGGCAGAGTCTTATTGGCAGAAGTGCCCCTAAGGCAAGGCTTATTGACGTGCCTACAAATGATTTAATGAGGTATCAGCAGGGCGTATTTCTTTTGCTTGATGATTTTAATTTGTATAGTAAATCCTATTTTACAAAGCGCATACGTGATGATTTTGCAATTAAAAAATGGCTTGTGAGCAAGGAACTTTGCCCGCTACTGCTTGAAAGGCTTCATAGGGACAGACCCTATTACGCATACAAAAATATTACCAATTTATCTCAAGCCGTTAATGACATAAAAGCAAATAATATTTTGTAAATTTTATATACAAATAACGGGTTTTGTGGTATATTTTAATTATAGGGTAACGGTAATAATCCGAACCCGTCAAAAATG
>CAMFRO010000061.1 GCA_945982035.1 uncultured Clostridia bacterium
GAGGTATGCAGGTCGTGGTGGGCTTTCGGTCCGCCGAATCCGTCATACCATTCGCTGTAAAGTGTTTTGATAACAGGTGACTCGTGGGACATACGAAGCTCCATTGACTTATCCTGGTCATAAAGAGCCTTTGCACGCAGCGCCTTTAAATCAAATGTATCACGAATATACTGTGGCTGAATCGGTTGTCCGCCGCCGTTTACACAACCGCCGGGACAACCCATAATCTCAATGAATCCCCAGCCCTTTGGGTTGCCTGCCTTTAGCTGATCCATAACAACCTTTGCCGCTGCAGCACCTGAAGCGACAGCAAGCTTAATCTCCTGTCCGTCAAGGTAAACGCTTGCCTCTTTAAGACCCTTTGTGCCTCTAACCGCTTCAAATTCAAGAGCCTTCTTAGAGCCGTTAATCCACGCATTAGCAGTTCTGACAGCAGCTTCCATAACACCGCCGGTTGCACCGAATATTACTGCGGCTCCTGTATCATCACCAAGAGGACTGTCAAATTCCTCATCGGGAAGAGCAGAGAAATTAATACCCATTCTGTTAAACATTCTGCTTATTTCTCTTGTAGTTAATGCGATATCCACGTCAGGAACGCCTGCTGCTGACTGATCGTCACGTCCGATTTCAAACTTCTTAGCAGTACAGGGCATAACAGACACGCTGACAATATCCTTTGGGTCAATTCCCATTTTTTCTGCGTAATATGTTTTTATTACTGCTCCGCCCATCTGCTGAGGCGATTTACAGCTTGAAAGATGCTTAATCAAATCCGGATAATAGAATTCACAGAATTTTACCCAACCCGGTGAGCAGGATGTAATCATCGGCAGAGTTCCGCCGTTTTTGATACGTTCAATAAGTTCGGTAGCCTCCTCAACAATAGTAAGGTCGGCACCAAAATTAGTATCAAATACCTTATCAAATCCAAGTCTGCGCAGAGCGGCAACCATTTTGCCCTCAACATTAGTGCCAATAGGCATACCGAAGCACTCGCCTATTGTTGCACGTATAGACGGTGCGGTCTGCACAACAACGTGCTTTGTGGGGTCTGCAAGTGCAGCCCATACTTTATATGTATCGTCCTTTTCCGTAAGAGCACCTGTGGGACATACGGCGGTACACTGACCGCAGGAAATACACGGTGTATCATTAAGCGGAAGATTAAATGGCTGACCGATTGATGTATCCATACCACGGTCATTGGGACCGATAACGCTTACAAACTGCTGCTTACAGGCTGCTACACAGCGGCGGCAGAGAATACATTTATTGTTATCTCTAATAAGATGAGGGGTACTGGTATCCTTTTCATAATGAGGATTTTCACCTTCAAATCTTGAATGGTCAACACCGTAGTCAAAGCAGAGCTTTTGCAGCTCACAGTTTGTTGAACGGATACATGACAAACAGTTTTTATCATGAACAGACAGTATAAGCTCAAGAGTAGTTTTTCTGTATTGCTGAATTCGCTCTGTGTTTGTAAGCACCTCCATACCCTCAGATACCGGATATACACAGGAGGTAACTATTTTAAATCCACGTCCCTCATTTGCTTCAACGATGCAAATACGGCAGGCACCGATTTCGTTTATGCCCTTCATAAAGCATAAGGTGGGAATTTCAATACCTGTATGTCTGGCGGCATCAAGAATAGTTGAGCCCTTTGGTGCACGAACGGGAATACCGTTGATTTTTAAACTAACCATATCCATTTTTAACCCCTCCTTACTGCTTACTGATTGCCTTCATTCGGCAATTAGCGATACAAGCGCCGCATTTAATACATTTTTCGTGATTAATTTCATAAGATGAAAGCTTATGATTAGGTGCGATATAATCTGTTGCGACAATTGCGCCCACAGGACAATTTCTCGCACACATACCGCAGCCGATACATTTATCTTTGTCAATTACATAGGTCAGCAGGTCTTTACATACACCTGCCGGACACTTCTTATTCTGCACGTGAGCAATATACTCGTCACGGAAAAATTTAAGAGTAGCAAGCACAGGGTTAGGTGCAGTCTGACCAAGACCGCATTGGGCATTTGCCTTTATGTAATAGCAAAGCTCTTCAAGCCTATCAATATCCTCCATAGTGCCTTTGCCGGAGGTTATTTTTTCAAGCATTTCAAGCAAACGCTTAGTACCTACACGGCAGGGGGTACATTTACCGCAGGATTCATCAACGGTAAATTCAAGGAAGAATTTTGCTATATCAACCATACAGGTGTCCTCATCCATAACGATAAGACCGCCTGAACCCATCATACATCCGATGGCAGTAAGGTTGTCGTAATCAATTTCGGTATCAATAAGTGACGCAGGGATACATCCGCCTGACGGACCGCCTGTCTGCGCCGCCTTAAATCTCTTGCCCTCGGGTATTCCGCCTCCGATATCCTCTATAATGTGGCGAAGTGTTGTACCCATAGGAACCTCAACAAGTCCCGTATGCTTAATGTTACCGCCTAAAGCGAACACCTTTGTTCCCTTTGATTTTTCAGTACCGATTGACGAGAACCACTCTGCACCTTTAAGAATAATCTGGGGTACATTCGCAAAGGTTTCAACATTATTTTCAACTGTTGGAGAATTATACAAGCCTTTAACGGCAGGATACGGAGGACGGGGGTGAGGCTCGCCTCTGTTGCCCTCAATAGATGTCATAAGGGCAGTTTCCTCGCCGCAGACGAATGCACCTGCTCCAAGGCGAATTTCAATATCAAAATCAAATCCGGAATTAAATATATTTTTACCTAATAGTCCGTATTCACGTGCCTGGTCTATTGCAATCTGCAAACGACTTACTGCTATAGGATATTCCGCACGAACATAAACGAAGCCCTTTGTTGCACCGATTGCATAGCCGGCAATAGCCATAGCCTCAATTACGCAGTGAGGGTCGCCCTCAAGAACGCTTCGGTCCATAAATGCACCCGGATCGCCCTCGTCGGCATTACATACTACATATTTTTGAGGCGCCTTGTTGGGCGCACAAAGCGACCATTTAAGACCGGTGGGGAAGCCACCGCCGCCTCGTCCACGCAGGCCGGAATCGGTAATACATTTAATAACACCCTCAGGAGTCATAGCTGTAAGGGCTTTGTTAAGTGCCTGATAGCCGTCTCTTGCGATATACTCTTTAATGTTTTCGGGATCAATAACACCGCAGTTGCGAAGTACAACACGGTTTTGTGAACGATAAAACGCCGTTTCCTTTAAGGTAACATACTTTGGATTTTTAGGCTCAATCTTTCCTGTATCGGAATAAACGAGCCTTTCAACGATATGTCCTTTGAGAAGATGGGATTCAACTATTTCAGATACATCCTCAGGCGTAACACGGCTGTAAAAGGTTCCATCGGGATATACAATTACAACAGGACCGAGGGCGCATAGTCCGAAACAGCCTGTCTGCACAATCTGAATTTCCTCATCAAGATCAAATTCTCTTATCTGCTTTTTAAATTCTTCCTGAATTGCCTTACTGTTTGAAGAGGTACAGCCTGTACCGCCGCAAATCATTACATACGAACGTATCATACTTTATACCTCCTCCATAAATTCATCGGGCAAAACATATTCTTCAACAACTTTTCCGCCCTTTATGTGTTCTTTAACAATCCTTTGAGCCTTTTCGGCGGTTACATTAATATAAGTAACAGTATTTATATGATTTTCAACGATGCATATAACAGGATTGTAATCGGGTCTGCTTACTCTTGCCTCCTGAGTGACAATTACTTTTCCACTGAGTCCCTCTTTGTCTATTTCCTCAACAAGGGTTTTCATTACATCACGGGCACCGGCAACAAGTCCGCTGTTACCCATACCCACAACAACACGTATATCATAATCATTTGTACGTACCGCTATGCTGTTTTTATACTCATTTTTTATAGCGTTAAGCTCGTCAACTGTTTTCATAAGCGTTCTCCTTTGCTGTTAATCCTGATATTTGGCGAGAATATCGTCAATATCGTCGGCAGTAAGACGTCCGTAAACCTCATCATTAATTGTCATAACAGGACCCAAACCGCAGGCACCTATGCAACGGCAGGCGGTAATGGAAAATTTACCGTCAGGAGTACATTCGTCAACGCCTATTCCCAACCTTTCTGTCAGTGCCTCTAAAATAGTCTGCGAGCCTTTTACATAGCAGGCAGTTCCCATACATACGGATATGTTATATTTGCCTTTTGGAGAAAGAGAAAACTGCGCATAAAACGTTGCTACGCCGTAAACCTTTTCAAGGGGTACATCCATACCCTCGGCAATCATATTCTGCACCTCAATAGGCAGATAGCCATATATATCCTGTGCCTCCTGCATAACCGCCATCAAACGGCTTTTGTCATGCTTGTTGGCGTCAATAACGGCCTTTAGCTTTTTCTCCTGTTCCTCAGTGCCTTTAAACGGCAGAGTACTGATTTTCTTTCGCATAAGCGTATAACCTCCAAAAAACACTATTTTTTGTCAAATTAAATACTTTTTTAAAACGAGCGTATTCACCGCTATAATACACAATAACATATTTTTATAAAAAAAACAACCATATTTTTGTTATTAATAAATAAAAAAGCCTCCTCAAGAGGAGACTTTTTTGTGGAGTATTAAAATATATTGAAAATTCAGCACTTTTAAAAATAATCGTAACACATATATCATTGTCACACATTCAACATCGCTGATGTTTCCCTTAACCGAATACACAAAGGTAGGCACAATTGTAATGTTAATAATAAAGCATACCCCGTTTTCATTGTTTAATTGCATATACAATGAAGAATAATATAATCAATTCATAAATGCGACAATTCCTACGCCCAGACCGCTAACAGCCATTAGCGCCGCAAGAACTATTGCCGTAATTCTAACCCATCCCTTTTGCATTTTATATCCTTCCTTCGTTATTTCATAAATTCATCTGCGGCGGCAATAAGCGTTTGTGCTTTGTTACGAGCATCCTGCATACTGTCTGCCACAGCGGTAATATACGCCTTTATTTTAGGCTCTGTGCCGGAGGGCCTTACTATAACCTTATTTGCACCTTCAAGAGCAAATGCAATAACATTTGATTTGGGAAGGTCAATTTTTTCCTCTCTGCCATCATTAAATGTTGTAAGGCTCGTTTTGTAATCGGCAACACTCAAAATTGCGTAGGAGCCGATAGCATCAGGTGTATTATCACGCAAATTATCCATTATCTGCGCCATTTTTTCCATACCTGCCGCACCCTCAAAGGTATATGATTTAACCTCGTTGCAGTAATAGCCGAACTCATCATAAAGAGAATTCATAACCTGAACCAAATTCATACCCTTTGTTTTGTAATATGCCGCCATTTCGCAAATAAGCATTGACGCCACAACTGCGTCCTTATCTCTGGCGTGAGTGCCGGCAAGATATCCGTAGCTCTCCTCAAATCCCATAACAAAGTCCCCTGCTCTGCCCTGTGATTCAAGGTCTGTAATAAGCTCACCGATGTATTTAAATCCTGTCAGCAGATTTTTAAATGTACAGTTGTATTTTTTAGCTATAACCTCTGCCAAATCAGTGCTTACAAAGCTCTTTACCGCAATTGCATTTTCGGACAAAATGCCCTTTTCGCTTTTTTGTGAAAGCAGGTAATTAAGGAGCATTGCGCCTACCTCGTTGCCGCTTAAAAGAACAGGCTCGCCGTTTTCGTCAGGCACGGCAATGCCTACACGATCGCAGTCCGGATCCGTTGCAAGAAGCAGGTCTGCGCCGATTGTTTTATTCATATCAAGGGCAATCTCAAACACCTGCTTAATTTCAGGATTCGGGAAAGGGCAGGTGGGGAAATTACCGTCGGGATTTTCCTGCTGAGGAACAATATAAACATCCTTAACGCCGATACGGCTGAGTATTTTTCTAACAGGCTTATTACCTGTACCGTTTAAGGGTGAGTAAATAACCTTGAGCCCTGCGTTCTTTACAACATCGGGGTTGACGCACTGCTTTTGCACCTCGTCAAGGAACAGTTCAATTACGTCCTCGCCCATATATTCAATCATACCCGTTTCAACAGCGGAGTCAAAATCAATCTTCTTAATACCTGTAAAATAGTCAACCTTTTGGATATAGCCATAGGTTTCTGCGGCCTCCTCGTCGGTCATCTGATAACCGTTATGGTTATAGCATTTATATCCGTTATATTTTGCAGGATTGTGAGAGGCGGTAAGAATTATACCACCTGAGGTTTGAAAATGTCTTATGGCAAAGGACAAGCAGGGTGTTGGCTGAAGCTCGTCATAAATATAAACCTTTACTCCGTTAGCGGCAAGAATACTTGCAGCCTCCCTGCTGAAATAATCACTTTTAATACGTGAATCATATCCGATAGCAACAGACGGGTTATCGTAATGAGCGTTAAGAAAATCGCTTAAGCCCTGTGTTGCTCTGCCTACAGTATAAACATTCATTCTGTTTGTGCCTGCGCCGATTACGCCACGCAGTCCTGCAGTACCGAATTCAAGAGAGCGGTAAAATCTGTCAAGTATCTCGTCATCATTGCCCTTGATGGAAGAAAGCTCTGCAATAAGGTCCGGGTCTGCATTGGCTTTTTTCAGCCATTCGTTATAAATTGCGTTAATATCCATAAACACCTCTCCTTAGGGTAATAAATTATATTGTTTTTATTTACTATATATTAATATCATTAAATAATATTGTCAATAATGTAAATTTTTAGTATAATCAGTATAGTATATAAAAATGCAGGTGATTTAATGTTTGCAAAGGCAAAAAGTCAGGGACTTTTCGGTCTTGACAGCTTCAACGTAACAGTTGAAGCGGATTTAAGCTCGGGACTGCCGAAATTTGATATAGTAGGACTGCCCGATGCTGCGGTTAAGGAAAGCCGTGACAGAGTAAGGGCCTCTATCAAAAACAGCGGCTTTTCCTTTCCAATATCAAGAATAACCGTAAATATTGCCCCTGCCGATATAAAAAAGGAAGGCTCGGTATATGACCTGCCCATATTGATTGCAATACTTAAGGCAGGCGGTCAGATTAAAGCCGACATAAGCGATTATTCCTTTATCGGCGAGCTTTCTCTCGACGGAGAGCTTAGGCAAACCAACGGCGTTCTTCCTATGATATTAGAGGCAAAGAAAAGCGGTGTAAAAGGTATTTTTATTCCGTTTGACAATGCAAGGGAAGGCTCCGTTGTTGAGGGAATTGATGTTTATCCCGCAAAAAACATACGCCAAATAATAGACCATTTTATAGGCGTTGCACCTATTGAGCCTGCTTTCAAAGAGCTTAGCGAAAATGATTTTGAAGGAGAGGAGCTTGATTTCAGCGACGTTAAAGGTCAAGAGGATGCAAAACGTGCCTTGGAAATTGCGGCGGCAGGCGGTCACAACTGCCTGATGATCGGTCCTCCCGGTACAGGAAAATCAATGCTGGCTAAGCGCCTTCCGTCAATACTTCCTCAAATGACCTTTGATGAGGAAATGGAAACTACAAAAATATATTCCGTTGCCGGAAAGCTTCCGCCGGACACAAGGATTATTACAAAAAGGCCGTTCCGTTCTCCCCACCACACTATTTCGGCACAGGGACTAACGGGCGGTGGAGCCTCTCCCAAGCCGGGAGAAATCAGTCTTGCCCACAACGGACTGTTGTTTATGGACGAGTTTCCCGAATTTGACAGACGTGCAAAGGAATCTCTGCGTCAGCCTCTGGAGGATGGTGTTATTACTATCACAAGAACATCGGGAAGTGTAACATATCCCTCAAATCTTATGGTAGTTGCGGCTATGAATCCCTGTCCATGCGGATACCTCGGACACCCCACAAAGCAATGCACCTGCACGGATGCGGCAAAAAAACGGTATAATGACAAAATATCCGGTCCGTTGCTGGACAGAATTGACATTCATATTGAGGTTCAGCCTGTGGAATACGATAAGCTTTCATCACGACAAAAGGGCGAATCCAACGAAGAAATAAGAAAAAGAGTAAACGCCGCACGTGAAATTCAACGCAAGCGTTTTGAAGGAACATCAATCACATGTAACGCAAAAATGACACCTGCCGCCACAAGAAAATACTGTATTCTGACAGAGGAGGCAAATGCTCTGCTGAAAACAAGCTTTGAAAAAATGGGACTTTCTGCCAGAGCGTATGACAAAATTTTAAGAATTGCACGCACTATTGCAGACCTTGACAAAAGTGATAAAATAGAATTTGCACACATAGCCGAGGCTATACAGTACAGAAGCCTTGACAGAAAATACTGGAGGTAAAGATATGCTTGACTATATTAAAACCACTATGAGAAATCTTGAAAAAAACGGCATAAAGCCTTATTATGCCGAAAGCCGTGAGGACGTTGTTCCCCTTATAAAAACACTGATAAGCAAAGGCGAAAGCGTATCAAACGGCGGCTCCGAAACGCTGAAGGAGTGCAAGGTTTTTGATTTAATTAAAAACGGCGATTACGATTTCATTGACAGAACAGGTCTTGAGGGTGAGGAGCTGAGACAGGCATACATAAGAGCCTACGGTTGCGACACATATTTTTGCTCCTCAAACGCAGTAACCCAAATGGGTGAGCTTTACAATGTTGACGGAAATTCAAACCGTGTATCCTGCATTGTTTACGGTCCGAGGCAAATAATTATGGTTGTGGGCAAAAACAAAATTGTACCCACAATAACCGAAGCGGTGGAAAGAGTCAAAAAATGTGCCGCACCGCCAAACACGGTACGGCTTAATCTTGACACACCCTGCAGTAAAACAGGCGAATGTGTTTCGCTAAAAAATGAAAATTCTCTAATCTGCGACGGATGCGCAAGCGACAGAAGAATATGCTGTAATTTCGTTATTTCTGCAAAGCAGCGTCACAAGGACAGAATTAAGGTAATCATCGTAAACGAAAATTTAGGATATTAAAA
>CAMFRO010000062.1 GCA_945982035.1 uncultured Clostridia bacterium
GAGCAGTACCTAATACAGATACTAACTCACATTATTACAATTTACTAAATTATAGCACAGTAAATACCGTTTGTAAAGCATTTTTTATTATATTTTTAATAATTGCAATAGAGATGAAAACGTGATACAATAAAAAATACAACATATTGGATGTCTGTTTTGTTTTAGGTGAATATATATGAAAAAAATCGGTATCATCACAATCAACGATAATATAAATTACGGCAACAGATTACAGAATTTAGCCGTTGAGCTGCTGCTGGAGAGTATGGGATTTGAGGCGCACACCATTACAAACACACCATACGAGGACACCGCATACATAGACAGCAAGTATCTTAAAAAGAGCCCATCACAGCAAATCAAGGCTTTACTGAAAAAAAGCAAGGCACTGGATACGCTTAACAGTAAAATCAAAAAAAAGGACTCGGCAGAAGCAAAGCAGAAAAAAGCAGAGCTGCTTGAAAAACGCAGAGCCAATTTTGAAAAATTCAACAGTATGTATCTGCATATTTATCCAAATATAATTGAGGGCAAAAGCGTACCCGACGGTATAGACAGAGAATTTGACCTTTTTGCCGCCGGCAGCGACCAGGTATGGAATCCGTCCTTTAAGCAAGGAAATAGCATATCCTACCTGCAATTTGCACCTAAGGAAAAGCGAATTTCTCTTGCAGCAAGCTTCGGCACAGACAGACTTGAGGAAAAATACATTAATCAGGCAAAGCATTATCTTGAGGGAATGAATTACATATCCGTGCGTGAGGAAAGCGGAAGAAAAATAGTAAAGGAGCTTACCGGCAGAGATTGTGATTTAATGCCCGACCCAACGCTTTTGGTAAATCCTAAGGTTTGGTATGATTTGTCAGACAAATCGGATTTCCCCGTAAAAAGCAGATATGTAATGACCTTCTTTCTCGGCGCTGTGTCTCCTGAAAGAGCGCAGTGTGCAAAGAATTTTGCAAAGGAAAAGGGCCTTGATTTAATTTGCCTTAACGATGTAAATTATCCGGAATACTTCACAGCCGGACCCGAGGACTTTTTGAAGCTTATTAAAAATGCGGACTATGTGTTCACCGACTCCTTCCACGCCAGCGTATTTTCCGTTATTTTCAAGCGTCAGTTTTTCGCATTCGGCAGAGAGGGAACGCTTAACAATATGTCCGGCAGGCTTTACGGGCTTTTTAAAAATCTTCAGCTGGGCGAAAGATTTGCCGAGGGCTACGATAGGCTTCCGGCAAAAATCACAAGCGAGCAGTATCAAGCTGCTCACCGTATAATTGATGAAAACAGGGCAACGGCAATAAATAAACTAAGGTGCATTTTAAACAGAGACATAAGTAGGGATATTCAATGAAAATAGAGCGAAGTAAAAATGCCGCACGCAACATAGTTTTCGGTGTAATACTTAAAGTGTATAAGCTTGCAATACCCTTCGTTATGCGAACACTGATGATTTATACACTGGGTATGCAGTATTTAGGCTTAAACAGTCTGTTCTTCTCTGTATTATCGGTGCTGAATTTGGCAGAGCTGGGCGTTGGCTCGGCAATGGTTTTCAGTATGTACAAGCCCATATCCGAGGATGACGGTGACTCAATATGCGCACTGATGAGGCTATACAAAATATACTACCGTGTAATAGGCCTTGTTATTCTTGTTGTGGGCGGTGCCATTACTCCTTTAATACCAAAGCTCATAAACGGCACCGTACCCGAGGATATGAACGTATATGTGCTTTATCTTATGAATTTGGCGACAACTGTTTTGACATACTGGCTTTTTGCTTATAAAAACAGTTTGCTGACGGCACATCAGCGCTCAGATATAAATTCAAAAATACAGCTTGCCACCGTTACTGTTCAGTACGGAATACAGGCGGTAATCCTTGTTGCCACAAAAAATTACTATCTGTACATAATCGTAATGCTTGTCACACAAGCCGCAACAAATATAATTACGGCATTAATAGTTGACCGTCTGTATCCTCAGTACAAGGCAAAGGGCACTCTGCCAAAGGAAAAGGTGGCTGTAATAAACCGCCGTGTACGTGACCTTTTCACCTCTAAGGTGGGTGCAGTAATAGTTGACTCCGTTGACACAATTGTTATTTCGGCATTTTTGGGGCTTACCGTTCTTGCGGTTTATCAAAACTATTTTTATATACTGACCTCCATTTTTGGATTTGTGTCAATAATTTTTTCCTCCTGCACCGCCGGAATAGGCAACAGTATAATTACCGAAAGCGAGGAAAAAAACTACAACGATTTAAAGAAATTCACTCTAATCATATCCTGGCTATCGGGATTTTGCGTGTGCTGTCTTGCTACTCTTTACCAACCGTTTATGGAGATGTGGGTAGGTAAGAAAAATATGCTTTCCTACGGCTATGTAATCGCCTTTTGCATCTACTTTTTTGTAAAAGAGATAAATGCGTTGCTTAACACCTATAAGGATTCGGCGGGAATATGGCATCAGGACAGATTTCGTCCGCTGGCAACCGCAGGTGCAAACCTTGTGATGAATCTTATTATGGTACAGTTTTGGGGCTTATACGGTATAATCCTATCAACAATTTTAAGCATGCTGATTGTGGGTATGCCCTGGCTTTTTCACAATCTGTTTACTACAATATTCCATAAGGGACTAAAGCAGTATCTGTTAAAATTGGCTTATTACATTATTGTGGTATGCCTTGTCTGTGCCCTGTGTATTTTCTGCTGCCGGTTTGAATTTTCATCGCTTATTTTAACCATTGCCGTAAGGCTGATTGTTACGGCAGTACTGTCAAATATAATTTTCTTTACAGCATTTTTCAAAACTGCGGAATTCAGGCAGGCGGCGGCTTTGGTTAACAGCGTTACAAAAGGAAAAATCAAAATACTCAAAAAATTTATGTGATTTGGGACAGCTAAGGTGATTTTATGGAAGAAGCAAAGCAAAGCGGAAGAATACAGGCAATTGATATTTCAAAGGGCATAGGAATAATATGCGTTGTAATTTTACACTCTATTCCTGCACAAAGCCCATTATACAATGTATTTGTAACCTTCGTTATGCCGTTGTTTTTCTTTTTGTCAGGCACGGTAATTAAAGAGGTTAACAGTAAAATTGACGTATATGATTTTTTCAGAAAAAATCTTAAGCTGCTGACAAATTACTTTGTATGCAGCGGAATTTATCTTGTGCTTGAATTTTTTGTTGAATTTTTGTTGCTTAAAAGCATTGATTTTACAACAATTGCCGTTGATATTGCGGCAACGGTTTTACTGTCGGGCATAAACGTACTGTGGTTTTTCTCTGCACTTTTAGGCGATAAATTTCTGTGCGTGTATATTTTGGGCAAAAGCAAAAAGCCGGTGCTTAATATTGCCATTGGCTGTATTTCAATGATTGGCGCTCTGATAATAGCAAAGGCTTTGCACACCTTACCCGAATCCGGAATAATGCGTGTGGTTCATTTGCTTTGTCAAACCGTTATAAGACCGTTTTTCGTTATGATTTATATTATGGCAGGATATTATTCCAAAAAAATATTAAGGCTTCTTATTGAAATGAATAAAAAAATCATCAACACCATTCCCATCTTCTCTATGGGTGCGGCGCTGATTGTGTTAATCTCCTTTATGGGACAGCCGGTTATCAATAATATAAAGAACCTAAATTTCATTCACATCCCCGAAATGATTATATGCTCCTTTGCCGGAACAATAGGAGTGGTTCTGATAAGCATTGCTTTGTCAAAGGTTAAAATCATAAGCAGGGTGCTGTCCTATTTCGGACTGAATTCGCTTTTCATAATGATTGTTCATAACCAGATAAACATTCAAAGGCTGGGCAAATTTTTAGCGGAAAAAATCACCTCCGACACCTATCCTATGTACACGCTTAAATCGGTATTTGTGCTGATTGTATGCGTTATAATGACTGCGCTTTTGGCGAAGCCTTATAACAAGCTTATTAATACAATTAACGGTAAAATTATCTCCCTTACCGAAAAAAAGCATCGGAGTAATTATAATGATAAAATTTCTTGACATAAACAAATCAAAGGCTGCAAGGCGACTTGTACGACGTCTGTATTCCTCCGCCTTTCCCCTTGCTGAAAGGGCACCCTTTGCATTTTTGCAGTACCGTTCAAAAAGTAAATGCGCCGACTTTTTTGCCGTTTACGACAAAGAGCAGTTTGCAGGACTGGTATATAACATATATTATAAGGATTTGGTATATGTTTTTTACCTTGCAGTTGACGGTGATTGCCGAAGCAAAGGCTACGGCAGTAAAATACTTAAGGAAATACAGCAAAGATTTAAAGGAAAACGGCTGACTCTAAGCATTGAGGAGGTAAATCCCGACAGTGCAAATTACGAGCAGAGAAAGCGGCGAAAGGCCTTTTATGAAAAAAACGGCTTTCGTGATTCCGGCGTAAGAGTTGCGGAGCTGGGAGTAATTTATGAGGTTATGCTATACGGAGAGCACACCTCAAAGGAAGAATATATGCAGATGATGAAGAGCTTTACAGGTAATATAATTTACAATATGTTCTACAAAAATCTGGCTGAATAAGTCTTGGGAGGTATGACTATGAAAGTAAAGGAGAAAGAAAAGAAAGGGACAAAAAAAGCTATGCTGACTGCGTTAAAAATACTTATAATAGCGATTCTGATAATTGCTATTGTATCCACTGTTTTCATTGAGATTGTTACACGTCCCCAAAATGATACCGATGCCGACCTGGTATATGTGGGCGGAACAGTTGTATCGGACAGCATTGATTATTCCGAGAAATCAACTGAAAAATTACAGAGAAACAGAATTATTAAAATGATGGAGATGATATGGTACTTCTGTGCCGACGGCGATGCTAAAAAGCACGAATCCCAAACACCTCCGGACACCGAATCAGTAAAGGATATACCCTATATTGATGACGGAAATATTTATCATAAGCTTGACGTATTTTATCCCAAAGACCTTGCCCCCGATGAAAAACTGCCTGTGATAATTGATATTCACGGCGGCGGCTGGATGTACGGCTCCAAGGATTTAAACGAATATTACTGCCGTGCACTGGCTGACAGAGGCTTTGTTGTGTTCAGCATAAGCTACCGTCTTGTGCCCGATGTTACGGTTAAAGAACAGTTACAGGACGTTATGCAGGCACTTAACTGGATAAGCGAAAACAAAAGCGCATATCCCTGCACCGCAGATACTATGCTGACAGGCGACTCCGCAGGCGGTATGCTGGCGTCCTACTCGGCTGTTTTACTGCAAAGCCCCGAAATGAGAGAGGTTTTCGGCACTGTCAGTGCAGATTTGGATATCAGCGCACTGCTCCTCACCTCCCCTGTTCCCTTTATGAAGGAGGGCGCAATAAGCGTTTACACCAAGCTTTGCTGGGGCGAGGATTACAAGAAAATAGATACATACAATTATATGAACCTTGACGAAATAATAGATTACGCACCTAATTTCCCGCCTACATATCTGATTACCAGCAGCGGTGATTCCCTGGCTCACTCTCAAACCTTGAAAACTGCCGAGCTGCTGAAAAGCAAAGGAATAAAGACCGAGCTTAAAGACTACGAAAAATACAACGGCAAAAGCCTTCAGCATGTTTACAGCGTGTTATTCCCGTTTGATGAGCCGGGCAGCGAAATGATAGACGGTGCAATAGATTTTTACAGACAGATAATTAATGAAAAATAACTGATAATAAACAGTTAACCCACCGATTAGCGTTAATCGGTGGGTTTAATATTTATACAGAGTATTATTTATTCATTTCCTTTATGTATCGCTTGAAAAATTCCACGCCTACGGTAAGCTGGTCAACAGGAATACGCTCGTCTGTACCGTGGGTTGTGAGCATTATTGACGCGTCAATTGTAAAGGGTGAAAATCTGTACATATTATCACAGATTTCCTCGTAATGATAGGAGTCGGTTCCGCCCATAACAAGAAACGGCGCAACAATGTTTTTGTCACTTATTTGCAGTGCAAGCTTTTCTATGACTTTAAAGGATTTTGAGTCGGTGGAGGAAACCTTGGACGCCTCCTTACCCTTGAGAAATTCCACATCAATATCCTTGTTTTTAACAACACGTCTTATGTGCGCCTCGGTATCCGCCAGGGTGTCACCGGGAAGCTCTCTGAAATTAACGGTTACGCTTGCTGTTTGAGGAAGAACATTTGATGCAGGACTTCCGCTGAGCATTGTGCAGGCGGTGGTAGTTCTAATAAATGTCGCCGCAGGGGGAAACTGCTTCATAGCGGCAAAAAATACAGGCTTAAGGAAGCGTAGGTTGCACATAACCATTCTTGCAGGGAAGGATGTATGCTTGCCCACACCACTGAAAAGATTATATACCGATGGCAGCATTCTTGCCTTGAATTGATGATTTTCCAAGTCACGCACTACGTTGCTTATTGCTCCTGCAGCAGTATGCTTTGGTGGCTGAGAGGAATGGCCGCCCTTTGCCTTTACGGTAATTTTATAATCGGCATAGCCCTTTTCAGCAATACCAACACCTGCCAAATTGCCCTCAATCAATCCCTTAACATTGGCTTTAATAATAGCTCCGCCCTCGTCAAGGGTTGAATCAAGATGCACTCCTCTTTCATTAAGCGTGTTCATTATGGCGTTGGCACCATTGTTTTTGCCTGCTACAATCTCCTCGTTGTGACCGAAGCATAGATAAACGGTGCGTTCAGGCTCAAAGCCCTCCTCAAGCAGTGTCTCCACCGCCTCCATAACGCAGATTAGATGGTTTTTCATATCAACCGCCCCTCTGCCCCAAATGAATTCGCCGTCATTATAGCCCTCAAACGGGTCATGCTTCCAGTCGTTGTAGGTGCTTTCTGACACAGGCACAACGTCCTGGTGTGAGAGCAGAGCAATAGGCTCAAGGTCCTTGTTTTTTCCCTCCCATGTATAAAGCAGGGACGCCTGAGAAACATTTTCCTTCTTCAGCTTTTCGTGAATGAGGGGATATGCCTCGTCAAGAAAATCGTGAAATCTGTCAAATTCCGACCAGTCCACCTTGTCATCATCGGGATTTGATATTGTTTTAATCTGTATAGCCTGTGAAAGATGCTTTTGCACCCTTTCGCTGTCAACCTTTTCCCTTGGCATAGGTTTAATTTCTACAGGCTTTGCCTTATAAAACACCGCCTTTACTGCGGTGATTATTATTAAAGCCGCAATTACCGCTAAAATTATAAGAAAAATCTTCATCAGTCAAGCCATCCTTTCTTGTACATCAAATGAGCACCCAAAAGCGAAACAACTACGCCGATGGGGATAAGCACTCCTGTGCCGAGAGTTCCGCTGAATAAAAGGATTATAGCGAGCACAACAATAGGTAAAATGGATATTTTCCAATGCTTTGCAAGATATGATGCACAAAGTGCACCGAAAAGCGCAGGCGTAACCTGCTGAAAGGCAGGAGCAAAAACGCTGTCTTTATCGGTAATATTGTGCAAAACAGGTCTGAAAGCCAGCACGCACACGGCAATAATTATTGTTGTAACAATTGAGGACACGGCGATGGAAATTGTGGATATAACCTCGCCCTTCTCGGTGTTAGGCTCAACCTCCGCACTCTCCATTGAGTTAAGGGCAACAGGAAGCTTAAGATTTGTGATATTGCCTGTAACGAAGCCGAGATATGTTCCGCCTGTTCCTAACAAGGGAGAATATGTTAGAACCTCAAGAATTGCGGTGGGATAGAAAACTACCGCTACCGTGGCAAGTCCCTTAAACACCATATCCGCCTTTGGAAAAACATTAAGATGATAGCATATAAAAGCAGGGATGCAAAGGAAAAGAGCCAGTGTGACAAATATCCATATTCTGCCGTATGTATGAGTTTTATTAATATATTTACTATCCATATCAGCCCCTCCATTCCAAAAACGCTATTGATTCCGGAAGCACCTGTGCCAAAAGCATTACAAGCGCCATTGCACCAATCATTGAAAATGGCATTGCAAAGGAGTCAAGCCATTTCCAGCCCTTAACCGTTGCAATTTTTTGAAGTATCAGCATCAGCACCACCGAGAAAATCAGCGCCGCCACCGACAGCACTCCTGCACCGTCGCCCTGAACATCAGCTTCGCCCTTGCCGATTATGGCACGTGCCACAAATGCGGCAATCAATCCGATAAATGCCGCCGCACTCATCACCGACGACCACTTGCTGTTTTTTGATACGGTTTTTCCAATTTTTTTCTGCACCGTTTTAAGCAAAAACGGAATAAGAATAAGGGGCATAATTGAACCGAGAGTCATAACCCACGCTACCGTGCCGAAAACCTCCGGGTCGGTTATGGGATTTGCAATTCCTCCGGTGAGTCCGTAAGCCTCTATTGCGTTGGTTGCTGCCGTTACCTCGTAGGAAATATTGCCTATAACGGTAAGTCTAATCCAGGGCAGAACATAACCCAGCGCCGCCGAAAGAGTAAGCACCGTTGCAACAATGCCTATTGCCGGGGCTATGGTAAACAGTCCCGATGACACAATAGTGCTTTTAATGGTTGCCTTTTCAATTCCCAATTCCTTGGCTCGCTTTATTGCACGCACTAAAAAGAAAACTGCCTGTGCAATTACAAAGGCAACTACAATCAGTGCCAGCGCAACCATAAATTTATCCTCTTTAAAATCCATTTCACCACTCCTTTAGATAGGATTTT
>CAMFRO010000063.1 GCA_945982035.1 uncultured Clostridia bacterium
ACCTAAGCCTTCGTCGGCAGCGTCAGATGTGTATAAGAGACAGTTATTTAATAATGTAAAGTATTATTGGAAAAAACCGCCTAAGGGCAGGTATATGTCTTTTAAGGAGATTGCATCTTATGCATTTGGAGGTATAGGTGCTTATTTAATTGTTTGTATGAGCATACCTTGTATGTTGGGTGCAACAAATGTTTTCTTGTCAGGTACTATCGGTATTGGTCTTACTGATATGTATGTTATGTATGTTATCGGTGTATTATCAGGAATTCCGTTAACTGCACTTCGTGCAAATATTGTTGATAATACAAGAAACAAAGCCGGTAAGTATCGTCCTTATCTTCTTAGAATGGGCATACCTTGTTCTGTTTTATTTGTTGCAATGGTTTGGTTTCCTTACGATAAGCTTACCTATATCGTAGGTGAAGGCCAGATATTCGGTAAAGATGCGTCTTACGTTGCTAAGTGCGCTGTTGTACTTATCTTTAACATTGTATTACAGTTCTTTTATTACTTCTTCTATGATGCTTATGAAAACCTGATTCACGTACTTTCTCCAAATTCTCAGGAACGTGCAGATGTTTCTTCAGTAAAAAGTATCATTTATTCCTTTGGTCCAACCGTTTATAACATAGTTATTCCTATTATTGCTGCAATCATCGGTGTAAATCAAACGGATATACGAGTGTACAGAATTGCATTTCCTGTTATAGGTGTTATCGGTACGCTTCTTGTGTTTGTCGTTTATGCCAATACTCAGGAAAAGATTATTCAGGCAAAAACTCACGTTATTCAGATTAAATTTACTGATGCTTTGCGTGAGGTTGCTAAGAATAAGTATTTCTGGATTATTTCACTTGCCGGATGGCTTGGCTTCCTTGAAACTGCATACGCAAATATTTTATATTGGGTATGTAACTACGGTGGTGCTTGTTCGCAGGGTACATATACAATTATTACTACAATTTACGGTAATGCGTCCTTATGGGGCATGCTGCTTGCACCGTTTTGTATAAGAAAATGGGGTAAGAAAAAGGTACAGATTGTTACAAATTTGTTTAACATAATGTTTATTCTTTGTATGTTCCCGTTCTTCAGCGGTTCAGCTGGATCTGACGGAAATATGAAGGGATACATTATTTGGGCGGTTATGGCTTGTCTGTATCTAAATGCAGTTGTTGGTGCTTTTGCTCATATTCTTACTCCTTCAATTCAAGCGGATATTCGTGATTATCAGCAGTATAGATCCGGCGAACGTATTGACGGTATGTTTGCGGCAGTTACTGCTATCGGTAATATTATTACTCTTATTACTGCCGGTGTTCTTCCTGCCCTTCAGGAAAGATACGGTATGACTGCTTCTATTGCTAAAAAAGTAACCGCTGACACTAATATTATGTCAAGAGTGTTGCCGGGTGCCGACCAGTCAATAGGACAAATGCTTCAGGATCAGCTTGCCAACGGACAAAATAACTTTGTAAATCCATCATCCGCATTGTATGATGTTGACGGAATACTTTTCCCACTTTTAAGAGTTCTTGTTATTGTTGCTGCTATCGGCGCTACTCTTAACGTAATTCCGTTTTTCTTCTATGACCTTACTGAGCAAAGGCAAAAGTCCTATGTTCGTGTACTGAAGGTTCGTGCTGTATTTGAGGATTACGGTAATAACGCATTAAAAGACAAGGATATCGTTGAAATGATAGACCTTGTCAATAATGCTGAAGAAATGGCTGTTGCCGAGCCTAAAAAGCTTGATAAATCAGCAATTAAGAGTGCTACAAACAGAGCGGAGAAAAAGCTTGCTAAGCAACAGTATAAGGCAGATGTTGAATTTAACGAGGAAATTGAAATTTCTAAATTCGTTATGGATGAGCTTAACAAGTTTAACACCACTCTTGGTAAGCACAAAATCAGTGAATATACTAAAATTTACAATGCCGGCTTGGACGGTATAAAGAATACTACATTAAAGCAGGCTAAGGAGCAGCTTGCAAAGGCAAAGGTAATGCCTAAGGATACTGCTGAAAATGCCGAAATCAGAAAATTCTATATTGAAATCGCGAAAACAAATATTTCTGCTGTTAAATCTTATATGAAATACTTTGGCGATACTAATCCGTTTGAAGAATTAAGCTTTGATGTTATTGAAAGCCTTTTCAACAAGGAAGATGAACTTGACGAAAAGATTGAAGAGCTTGCTAAGTTAAGCCATATTGCTAAGAAAAACAAGGATAAGGAAGAATATAGCAGAATTAAAGCAGAGATTAATAAGCTCAATAAGGAGCGTAAAGAGGTACGTAAGGAATCAAAAGCTGAGATGGATAAGCACGCTCAGTTCAACCGTGCCGCAAAGCCTTATGTTGTTGCTAAAAAGTCATTAACACAGCAGGAAAACTTCTCTCATTTTGATGAGATAGCTGCTCTGTATGATACTGCAAAAGAAAATGTAGCAATCTCTGAAAAAGCTGAAGCTGAGGCAGAGAAAAAGCGTATTCTTGAAGAAAAAGAAGAGCTTGAGCGCCGTAAGGCAGAGAAAGCAGAGAAAAAGGCTGCAAAGAAGAATAAATAATTTTTAAGAGGCAGGTAAAAATCTGCCTCTTTTTATTGTTTTAAACATTTTCTTGTGATATAATTAGTAAAATTTTATATACGAGGTGCTTTATATGAATTATAAAGATAAATATAATCTGTGGCTTGGTTTTGATAATGATACAAAAACCGAGCTTCTTTCAATCGCTGATGATGAAAAGGAAATAGAGGATAGATTTTATAAAGATTTGGCGTTCGGTACAGGTGGGTTGCGTGGTATTATGGGTGCCGGTTCTAACCGGATGAATAAATATACCGTTGGAAAAGCTTCACTGGGTATTGCAAATTATCTTAACAGTAAATCAAGCGGCGAGGTAAAGGTAGCAATTGCCTATGATTCACGTAATAATTCTAAATTATTCTCCGAAACTGCGGCGGCAGTTTTTTCTTCAAAGGGTATTAAGGTTTATTTATATGAAACACTTGTTCCTGTGCCTGTATTAAGCTTTACCACGGCTCATCTTGGTTGTGACGCAGGCATTATGGTAACTGCATCTCATAATCCCAAAGAATATAACGGCTATAAAGTATATGACAGTAAGGGTTGTCAGCTTTGTACAGAGGATGCAAAAACGGCACTTGATTTTATAAATCAAATTAATGATTATCAATCTATTGACTTTTCACCCGTAACGGAAAATATTACATATATCGGTCAGGATGTTTTGAATGATTATTATAGTGCAGTATCAGAGCAGTCTGTATATACAGAAAAAAGCGATTTAAAGATTGTATATACTCCACTTCATGGTACGGGAAATATCCCTGTAAGACGTATGCTTGAGGGAATGAATGTTACAGTTGTTAAGGAACAGGAAATGCCTGATGGCAATTTTTCTACCGTTAGAAGCCCCAATCCTGAGGAAAAGGATGCCCTTACCATTGCCATTGAAAAAGCTAAGGAAAGCAACGCCGACCTGGTTCTCGGTACGGACCCGGACTGCGATAGGGTAGGTATTGCCGTAAGAAACGGTGATGATTTTGTTCTGTTTACAGGTAATCAAACAGGTGCACTGCTTGTAAAATTCATTCTAACAATGAAAAAAGACACACTTAATGAAAAATCTACTCTTGTAAAAACGATTGTTACATCAGATTTGGGTGCGAATATAGGTAGAAAATTTGGACTTCGGATAGAAGAAACACTTACCGGGTTTAAATATATCGGCGATAAAATCAATAAGTACGAGGAAACAGGAAAGCAGGAATTTGTTATTGGATATGAGGAGAGCTATGGTTATCTTGTTGGCACCCATGCCAGAGATAAGGATGCGGTTGTTTCGTCTATGCTTATATGTCAAATGGCTGCATGGTACAAAAATCAGGGTAAAACACTGCTTGACGGATTAAACGATATTTATGCAGAGTACGGCTATTATCTTGATTACCTTGATAGCTTCGTTCTTAAAGGCAAGGATGGTGCCGAGAAAATTCAAGATTTAATGGTTCTTTTCCGTGCCGAAGGCAGAAGATTGTTTGACGGCATTAAGGAAATTATTGATTACCAAAAGGGTATTTCGGATTTGCCTAAGGAAAATGTACTTAAATTTATATTTAATGATGGCAGTTGGATGGCAGTTCGCCCCAGCGGAACTGAGCCAAAGATTAAAGTATATTATTCTATAGTTGACTCAGACAGAGAAAATGCAAAGGTCCGTCTTGATAAAATCAGAGAAAAAATCAATAGCATTATTAATAATTAATTGGGAGAAATTGTATGAATAAAATACAAAAATATGTTGAGGATGTACTTTCACCAAAAATTCAGGGTGACGGTGGCTGGATTGAATATGTCAGCCTTGATAATGATGTGCTTACTGTTATTTTTAGGGGTGAGTGCTCAAAATGCCTTATCCTTGATCGTTGTGTAAATTGGATAGTGCAACAGATTAAAACAGACCTGAATAAAACAGTAACTGTAAATGCTATTCGCAAAAAGCCGTATTTTCAGGATAAGTAGGAGGTATTGAATTATGGCACATATTAAGGTTGAGCGCCGTTCAATGCGCCCCGAGGAGTGGACACAGCTTAGATTTTCCTGGCTCAAGCGCCATATTTACAGTGATAAAAGAGAAATCACCAGTTTGATGATTCGTGATGCCCGTCAGGTGTCGGAAATGGAATTTGAGTATTATTCCGACGATTACAGACCGCTTAATAAGGGCGATATGTACTTTACCCCCGACGGAACTGCATTTATTAAAGCAGACGTTGACGTGCCAAAGGATTTGCAGGGTAAGGAGCTTTGGTTTTCGCTTAAAACCGCCGCTGAAATCTGCGTAAAGGTTAACGGAAAATATATAGGCGGTGTTGACCCAAACAGAGAGAGAATGTTGCTCTCACCCTATATTGACGATACAAAAACTCTTCATTTTGAAATGATGGGCTATAACCGTTCAAAGCCTGATGATGAGCGAAATCCGGAATCTCTTTCAGTTCGTGGCTGTCGTCAGATCTTTGAGGGTGCCTATATATGTACAGTAAATCACGCCGTTCAGGATTTGGTGTGGGATTTTGAATTACTCCTTGATATTGCATCCTCTGATTTGTTCAACGAAGATTACCGTGCTTTTTTGAACAGAGAGCTTAATAACGCAATGAATTTTATTGATTTTGACAGCGATGAGCTTACAGGTGTTGACAAGGCAAAGAAATATATAGACGAGGTTGTTTACGCCAACGATAATTACAAGGGCACGGGTGATGTCGCATTAATCGCACACTCACACCTTGATATTGCATACTATTGGCGCAGAATACACGCCGTACAAAAAAATCTGCGCACAGTGCTCATTCAGCTTCGCCTTATGGATAAGTATCCTGATTTTAAGTACACTCACACTCAGCCTTATGTTTATGAAACTCTTGAAAAATATTATCCCGAGGTTTTTGAGGAGTTAAAGGAAAAGGTTGCGAACGGTCAGTTTGAGCCTGTGGGTGCAATGTATGTTGAGCCTGACTGTAATGTGCCCTCTGCCGAATCACTTATACGTCAGTGTCTTTACGGTCAAATGACTTATAAAAGAATGTTCGGCAAAACGGTAAATAACGCATGGCTGCCTGATGTTTTCGGCAATTCTTGGATTTTGCCGCAAATTCTTAAAAAAAGCGGTGTTGACTATTTTGTGTCAAATAAAATGTCAACCTGGAACGATACAAACCGTTTTCCTCATAACAACTTTATATGGAAAGGGCTTGACGGTACAGAGGTACTTGCCTGCGTTCCTCCTACACATTTTATTACCTGGAATATGCCCTCACAGATACAGGCAAACTGGGAGGCTTATATTGACAAGGACACCGGCGGTCAGACAATGAATATGTTTGGCTACGGCGACGGCGGCTCCGGTTGTACAGAAGAAATGATTGAAATGATGCACCGATTTGACAAGCTTTCAATTATGCCTAAATGTGAGCATATCGGCGGTGCAGAATTTCTTGAAAAAAATCTTTCCCATAATGATAATCTTGAAACATGGGACGGTGAGCTTTATCTTGAAATGCACCGTGGTACATTCACTACAAAGGCAGAAATGAAGAAGGCAAACCGCAATCTTGAATTTAAACTACGTACAGCTGAGCTTTTGTCCGTTATTCGTGGTGAAAATAATCAGACAAAGATTACAAAAATATATAAGAAGCTGCTAATTAATCAGTTTCACGATATACTTCCCGGATCACACATTCATCCTGTTTATGAGGATGCAATGACAGATTATGAAGAGATTGACAAGCAGCTTGATGAAATTATTAAGCCTGCCGGCGGAAAATATTTCAATACGCTTAATTTTAAGCGTACAAATATTACCTTTGTTCCAAATAAAAAAGGAACCTCCACACGTTTCGGCGAAAAGGGAAATTGGATAATTCCAAACATTCCTGCCTTATCAAGTGCATCCTTGCGTAGCACACGTCACAGTGAGGATTGGATAACTGTGGGCGATACCGTTGAAACACCTTATTATTCAGTTAAAATGAACGAGGATGGCTCCTTCACATTAATTTACGATAAGGAATATTCAAGAGAGTGGACTGACGGCGATTTTAACAAACTTAAAATTTATACCGACTGCCCCGGAAATTACGATGCATGGGATATTCTGCCTAACTATAAAGATAAGCAGATTGATATTATAGTTGAAAGTCCGCTGGCACTATGCGAGATAGACGGCGAATGTGCATCCTTTAAAGCAGTACTTAAAACCGAAAAATCAAGCTGGACAATGATTATAAGATTTTTCAGACGCTCTCGTGGTATTGAGGTTGAAAATATTGTTGACTGGAACGAAAAGCATAAGCTTGCAAAGGCTGAATTTTCCTGTAATGTTCTTACAAGAAAAGCCTTATGTGACACCTCTGCCGGTTATATTGAGAGAGATACTCATCGTAATACCTCCTGGCAACAGGCGAGATTTGAAGCCTGTCATCATAAGTGGTGTGATTTAAGCGAAGCCGACGGCGGTGTTTCCATTATCAATAACTGTAAATACGGCGCAGGCTTTGAGGGAAATACAATCAGTCTTTCACTCCTTCGTGCAACAATAAGACCGGACGTTACCTCCGATATTGGTGTGCATAATTTTTCATATATGATTATGCCTCACGCCAAAGACCCTGTTACTGCAGGCATTAATAATATTGCTTTTGAATATAATGTTCCTCTTGTAAAGGCTGATGCAGAGTGGACTTTGCCTACATTTGAACCTTTATACCTTCAAGCTGCAAAGCACTCCGAGGACGGAAAAATGATTGTTATAAGGCTTTCAGAGCAGGACGGAAAAAGGGGAGAAATTAAGCTTTCAAAAAAGGTTAAGGTCCTTAATATGCTTGAAGAAGTATTGTATGTAACAGATACGATAACCTATAAACCCTTTGAAATAATAACTCTTGGAGTTGATTTGAATGACTAAGATGCAGATAATTCTTCTTGCTGTCGGTATAATTCTTGTTCTTGGCATAATAATTATTCCGATTATTAATAAGCGTCAGCTTAAAAATATGCCTGTTGAACAGCAGATAAGAATATTAATCAGTCAGGCGGACAAGCTTATTTATTGGAAAAATATTTCAGAGGGCAGTAAGGGAAGTCTTATTTATATTAAAAATAAGCGAAAAATCCTCGTTTACCCCTGGGTGCTTGTGGACGGAAAAATGCTCTGTACAAAAAAGAATCCCTACGACAAATGGGATTATCCCGAGGAGCATCCTGAATTTACCGAGGATGAAATTAAACAAGCACTTGAAGAGCTTGAAAAGTATAACAAGAAAAATCCCATAAAACTGTATTTACAGAATAATGAATGAAAAACGACTGCAAGCCTACCGCTTTGGCGGACTTGCAGTCGCTTCTATTTTGCTTTGTTAGATACAGCTGTGGATTAGCAATGATTAAAGAGTCGCAATTTGCTGAATTATTCTGTCTGTTAATTTGATATTTTTACTGAAAAGATATACGTCAAATAGTTTATTGCCTTTGATAACAACTATACCCAAATTATAATTATCAGTTAAGTAATAAAAGCCTTTCTCCGCAGACATTGATTTTAGTTCAGAACTATTAAATTCAACAATATTATTCTGAGAATAGCGCTTTTGTTGTTCATCATAGTATTTAGACAATAGCTTATCATCAGTAATTTCAATACAAGATGTCTTAACTGAATTATCACTGCTTGATTGCTGAACATTATAATTTACAGGTATCTCTGTTGAAATCTTATTAAAAACTGTTTGCTCCTGATAATAATCGTCATCAGGTGGAATTTTAAAGACTTCGCCGAAGTCAACATATGAACCAACAGAATCAGGTATTGTATCTATAACTTTATCTTCATTAGCCTGAAAATTAATTATATAAGCAACAGATGATATATTTACTATAATATAAATTACAATTAAAACAGAC
>CAMFRO010000064.1 GCA_945982035.1 uncultured Clostridia bacterium
CATCAAGAGGGTTCTTTTTTCTATTGTCCATTTTTTACGGACTTGTTCATAACCAAAAAGTTAGGGAGATGTTTTTATTCATAATCTTCAATTGACTGCTTTGTGGTTTTCGGTGATGACTTAAAGGTGTAAAGCTCGGGATACCACTTTGACGCAAAGCGATATGGGTTTTCCTGATTGTTTTTGTCATACCAAGCCTGGGGATAATGCACCTTTTCGTTAACAACGGCGGTGGTTGATTTTTCAAACTTCTCGTCCTCGCCAACTCTTACGCATACAATTACAAAACGGAAATTATCCATAAAATCACTGTCAACGCTGAGGGTGAGAAAATGGTCGCTTTTTTGCAGATTATATCCTGTGTCATAAAGACGGCGTGACTGTATTCTGTCCTTGTACGCCTCAAAGCTTTTGTCGGTCATTGTGCCGCAAACATTATAAGGAAAAATATATCCCGCATCGTCTTCGGCAACAGTATTAGTGTAAAACGCAGCCACAACCTTGTATGTGTAATCGTTAAACAGGGTGCTGAATTTTACAATCTGCTGTGAGTCAAGGTAATACTCTGCAGTGGAATAGGCACTTTCCAAATCCGCATAATTTCTGTTAAGATAAATCGCCATATTTTGATAATCACGCTTCAAGCTTATATGCTGTTCAATATACGGAGAATCATTTTGTGCTTTGCTAAATACATATTTTTTTGTGCTTGTATCGGGAATTTCAACAGAGCCGGCAGTATATTGATTTTTGCCGTACATATCGCAGAATTTTTCGCTGATGCCTTCAGGATAAGTAATACTGTACTTCTCCTCGTATGGCTTAAGGTAAGCCACCTTGCTGTAATCATAAATTTTAACCCCACCGAAAATCATCCCAATCGCCAAAGCCACGGCAATTACAGGGATATAGAACTGCTTTCTTTTGCAAACCTCCAAAGCCTTACTGCCGATATTTTTAAGCTGATTCTTTATATCCTCGGGATTTTTCTTCTCACGCTTGTTCTTTTTTTCGGCAATTTTTTCTTTTTGTGCAAACAGACTTTCCTTTATTTTATTAAAATCAACGGTGCTTTTTTCCTTTGATTTTTTCGTCTTTTTCGCCTCGGCATCATTTTTTTGGCTTTCAAACCAAACGAGGTTTTCAAGCTGACGGTCAAGAGCATCACTATCCCCTAATTCACCTTTCGGTGTAGGGGGCGCAATCTCCTTTGGCTCTGACGGTTTGCTTTCCGCCTTGTCAAATTCAAGCAGCTCCTGCTTTGGCTTTTCCTCTATAACGGGTTCTTTTTCCGGAAGCTTAAAATCATCTGCCGTTTTAAACTCAAACTTATTCTCCGCCGAGGCGTTGTTATTTTTTATTGAATTGAGTATTTCGTTTAATTCATTATCCTTGCTCATAATTCGCTCACTTTACAACGGTTTTTCTTGCGTTCTCTGCCGCTTCGGCAATAAGCTCGTCAATATTAAGCCCTGCCTCCGCTGCTTCAACGTCCTCAAGCTTAGGTCTTGTCCTTGGGTGCTTAGGTGTAAATACTGTACAACAGTCCTCATAGGGCTGAATTGACGTTTGGAAGGTATCTATTTTTCTTGAAAGGGCAACGATTTCATCCTTATCCATACCTATGCAGGGACGAAAAACAGGAATTTGCGTTACTGCGTCCGTACAGCCTAAGGCATAAATTGTTTGACTTGCAACCTGGCCCACGCTTTCGCCTGTGATAAGGGCACTGCACCCCTGCTTTTTTGCCAAAATTTCGCTGATACGCATCATAAATCTTCGCATTATGATTGTAAAATATTCTTCGGGGCATTTGTCCCTGATTTCTTCCTGAATTTTTGTAAATCCCACCACATAGGTGGTGATAGGTCCTGAATATTTGGCAACCCTTTTAAGCAACTCCATAACCTTAAGCTCTGCAAGCTCGGTGGTATATGGAGGTGATGCAAAGTGAACGGAAACAAGCTCAATACCTCTTTTTGCCATCATATAAGCCGCCACGGGAGAGTCAATTCCGCCGCTTATAAGCACTGCCGCTCTGCCGCTGGTGCCAACAGGCATACCGCCTGCGCCCTTGATATTATTACCTCTTACAAAGGCATACTTATCTCTTACCTCAACGGTAACAATAGCATCAGGATTATGCACATCAACCTTTAGATTTTTAAATTTTGAAAGAATATAGCCTCCCAGCTCCCTGCTTATTTCAGGTGATTTAAGAGGGAATTTTTTATCGCTTCTTTTAGCTTCAACCTTAAAGGTGTGTGCCTCCTCAAGCTCGTCCTTTAGATAGGATACGGCAATCTGTCTTATACTGTCCATATCCTTTTGGGCCACTGCCGCACGTGATAACGCCGCAATGCCGAACACCTTTTTAAGTGCGTCAACTGCATCGTCCAAATCTGCGTCCTCATCAACGCTTTCCACCGCTATTGTTGACTGGCTTTTTGTAAATGAAAATTCGCCTATATTTTTAAGTGCTTTTTTCATGTTTTTTATGAGAATGTCCTCAAAGGTATTTCTGTTAAGTCCCTTAAGCACAAGCTCGCCGTTTTTTATAAGTATAATTTCTCTCATTTTTTCTTCCTTATTTGTTGGGATAATCCTTTACTGTTTCACGTACTGCCGTAATAAGCATATCAATCTCCTCTTTCGTGGTGTTACGTGAAAAGCTTACCCTGACTGATTTTTCAATAATATTATCACTAAGATGCATTGCAGTCAGCACATGACTCTTTTTGCCCTTTGCACAGGCGGAGCCATTGCTGATGTACACACCGTACTTTGACGAAAAATGCTGAACAACCGTCTGCGACGTCATAAATGTGGGAATGTACAAATTAATAATATAGTCCGACGCATATTCGCCGCTGTTGATAATAACGCCGTCTATTGCCTGCAAATGCTGCTTTGCATACTCGTTAATTAGGTGAATTTTTTCGCTTTGCACCTTTAAATCGGGTATCTGCGACACCGCTGTACCGAAGCCTGCTATAAGAGGCGATGCCTCAGTTCCCGGACGAATTTTGCGCTCCTGCTCGCCGCCGTATGTTCTGGGGATAATTCTTGCTCCTTTTTTTATATACAGTGCACCTACGCCTTTGGGTCCGTGAATTTTGTGAGCGGTAACGGTTAACAAATCCGCACCTAATTTAGACGGCTTAACCTCGACTTTGCCGAAGGCTTGAACACAGTCAATATGAATTAATGCAGGTGCACCTGCTTTTTTTACCGCTTTTTTTATTGATTTAACAGGCAGTACGGAGCCAACCTCGTTATTAATATACATCATTGTAACAAGGATAGTATCTTTGCTTACCGCCTCAAAAATCTGCTCCTCTGTAATATTTCCGTACCTGTCGGGCTGAAGCCGTACTACTTCAAAGCCCTGATTTTCAAGCTCGTCAACGGACTGAAGCACGCTTTCGTGTTCAATGGCAGAGGTAACTATTCTGTTTCCTTTTCGCTTATTGGCGTAAGCCGCACCGAAAATTGCCAGATTATTAGCCTCTGTTCCGCCTGAGGTAAAATATATCTCCTCATCTTCGCAGGAAAGGGCGTCTGAAATAATGCTTCTTGCCTTGCGCACTTCAAGCTGAGCGTCAAGACCGGGCTTGTGAAAGCTTGACGGGTTGCCGAATTTTTCACTAAGCATTTCATACACCTTGTCCGCTGATTCCTTTGTGGGAAGCGTGGTGGCGCTGTTAT
This sequence comes from uncultured Clostridia bacterium, assembly GCA_945982035.1. Taxonomy (GTDB): domain Bacteria; phylum Bacillota; class Clostridia; order Oscillospirales; family Acutalibacteraceae; genus Eubacterium_R. The sequence goes on from CAMFRO010000064.1 coordinate 3,709, forward strand.
CTAAATATGCTTTCATTACTGTTTATTTGCTCTCTCTGATTAATTTTAATTTTAATGCGGCGGCAACGGTTTTAGCGTCCTTAATTTCACCGCTCATTATCATATCTATAAGCCGGTCAAACTTGATTTTGCAAACCTCCAGCAGTTCGCCGTCATCAAGATTTTGACTGTCAAAATGAAGTCCCTTTGCCCAAAACAGACGTATTATTTCATTAGTATAACCGGGAGTAGGATAAATCTCGCCCAAGGAAATATATTCGTCTGCAATACATCCGCATTCCTCTTTAAACTCACGTTTTCCGGCGTCAATAGGCTCCTCACCCTTATCAAGCTTTCCTGCCGGAATTTCGTACACAAGCTCTTTGTAAGGATATCTGAACTGACGCACCATCAGCACCTCATCGTCATCATTAATTCCGATAACTCCGACTCCGCCGGGGTGGTCAACACATTCACGGCTACCCTTGGAGCCGTCGCACAGAGTTATATCATCAAGGTGAATTTTTATTATATTGCCGTTAAAAATTCCCTGCACCTTCTCGGTGTTTTCGTATAATCCCAAGGCGATTGCCTCAATGTCCTCTACCTTTTCTGCAATGAACTTTGCTCTGTGCTCAATGAATTCAAACTTAGTTCCGTAGCCCCATAGTGCGCCGACACTGTCCGCCATATTTTCAACGGCACCGTCAATGTCGTAAAATCTGTCGCCTACAACAAGGGTGTCCCTCGCCGATTCGTCAAGCTCCTTAAGACAGCGTGAAATTATGCTTTGCTTGGATTCGCAGTCGGTTTTAAAGGACACGGCACAAACGGTGTCAAAATACTTTGATATATCAAACTTATCAAGCAATTCTACAATGAAGGATCTGGGCTTTGAAGATGCAATTCCCAGTTTAAAGCCGTCATTTTTCAGATTTTTCAGCAGCTTTTCAATGCCGAGATAAAGACTGCTTTCATACAGTCCTATTTTGGTATATCTTTCACGGTATTTTTTAACAAGTAAATCCGCCTGAGTCGGTGACTGATTGTATTTTTCCTGAAATGTTACAAGAAGCGGAGGGCCTATGAAAAACGATAACTCACGCCAATCGTCACATTCAATACCGAAGGCATCAAGAGCATATTTTGCGCTTTTCATTATTCCTTCGCCGGTGTCGCAGATTGTTCCGTCAAAATCAAAAATAATCGCTTTGTACTTCATTTTATCCTTCTGCCTTTTTCATAAATTTTTCAGCATTTACAACAAAACGCTCAATAGTTCCGCTTCCGATTGTATTTGCGTTTTCATCCTTTGCACTGACGCTGAAAACAAGCCGTCTGCCGTCACATTCAATAAGCTGAGCAGCTGCGGTAATCGTAGCACCTATTACACTTGCTCGGCTGTGGGCAACATCAATTTTTGTACCCACGGTAGTTTCGCCGTCCTCAAGATATTCCGCCACGGCGTCACAGGTTGCTTTTTCCATTAGGGCAATCATAAAGGGAGTGCCGAATACCGGCAGAGAACCGCTTTGCGCAGTAATTGCGGTATTGGTATTGTTTACGATTGTAAGGGCCTCGCCCTTAACGCCAATGCTGATATTTTCCATACTTGCACCTCGTATATAATGTTATTGGTTATTATAGCATATATTATAAATTTATACAAATATGTTGTCAATTAGCTTGTACATTTGTTGCTCATTTTTTTGTTTTTCATATATTGTTATTAGTATGAACAATTCCAATCAGGTAAAGGGGCAGGGTGCGGGTGTTATACCTGCCGTGAAAAGCCTTACCCTCAATGATTGTTCATATACCGGCAGGCAGAAATGTCTGCCGGAAAGCAACGCAGATAAGCCGAGAGCAAATCCGCTCCCGGCTTAAAAATTTATCATTGTGTAAAATCAGGCAGCTCATCAAGAGTAATAACATAATCACTGTTGTAAATTTCTTTAAGATGTGCCGTAGTATTTGTATCAATAAGCCATTCTGTATGCCATGTCATAAACGAACACCAGGGCGTTTGCTTAAGCTTCTCTTCAGTGGGAATAAGACCGCATTCGTGAAAGATTAACGGCTTTTGCTCTTTTGTAATTTTTTCATAATCTCTCCTGTATAGTAATATTTTATCTTAATTTTATTACATACAGGTTCAAAAAGCAAGATTAAAATATGTACTATGATTAATCCTACACGGTTATTTTATCCGAGTTATATGAAACTGCATTATAAAACATATTTTTTGAAATTGCGATAAAATCGTTTTCCATATTTATTATGCTCATATCGTTCATCATTCGCAGTGCAATACAAACCGCCAGCAAATGCTTACAGAAATGCGGACTTATGCAATCGCAGTACAGATTTTTAATCATACCGTTTTCAATTGTAAAATCCACAATATGATACTTGTTGCTCTTAACGATTGCCTTACCTACACCGTTTTTCACAGAAATAAATTTTACTCCTTCACAGAAAAACAGCTCAACCGCTTCGTCGTATTCATCCTCGTCAATATCACTGCAATTTGTAAAATTGTCAATAGGAAGCTCGTATCCCTCGCCGATGAAAAACTCCTCTTCCTCCTCTCTCGGAGGTATAAACCAGGCACTTACCTGTTCAAATGAAAGATTACTGTTTTCACTTATCATCATACATTTGAAATTATTGAAATCACCGTGTATTTCAAGGTTAAGCTTTGCAATTACCCGCTTGTAAAAATCGAGGCTAACCTTGAATTTTGTGGTAACTTCGGTAACTCTGCCGGGCTGACCGGCAAGCTTTCCGTCAACAAATACAACATCGCCGACATTGAGGTTAAATTCATCGTTGTAGTAGGGATATTCCTTTCCGTTTTCAAAGCGAACCGTCACAACCGAACGAACAGGCTCCTCAGCCACAATTTGCGGTGCTATTGCATTTACAATATTTTCAGCGTTTTCTTTTTTATTTTCACCAATGCTAAATCCGATTTTCATTTTCATATTAATTCACATAACCTTTCCGACTACTAATAGTAATTATAAAATTCACATCATAATTCTTGCTGTAGCCGGACATGGCGTGATGTGAATTTAGACATCTCAAAATTATGCCATAGGAAAATTTTGAGGGCAATAGAATCGTGATAATGTTTTTTACGTTATCATCTCCAAGTGCCATCGGCTTTTCCTTGATTTGAATATAGCATAGGCATGGCTTTAAAGCAATATCAGGATTGGCTTAGTCCATATAAACGGACTTAGGCATTAATAGTAAATGTTGAATCTTTATTTCTGCTAAATAATGAAATACATAAAACAGAATTTACATTTACGTTTTTTGTACTTTTGGGAATTGAATTGTAAAAATTTTTCAGTTGTATTTTTGTTAACCTTTCACAAACTATACTTGCAAGGGAGATTTGAACTATTTGTGCAAAAGCGTATTACGTATTTTGCCAAATAATTTGTCTCTTTTGCAATCAACAGTAAAAGAGGTGTATTTTATTATGGCAACAGTACCGGAAGCTCAGGACGCTCTTAACAAGTTTAAGATGGAAGCCGCTTCAGAGGTTGGTGTTTTTTTGCATTAAAAAATTTCAAAACGCCCTATTTAAGCCACTTTCGGGACTTGAAAAAAGCGACAGTGGGCGCCTATTTACATTAAAAACATAAAATTAACGAAAATTGCACTACATATCCACAAAAATTTAAGCCGAGAGGACACCCCTCTCGGCTCGATTTTTTACTTTTTCAAAAGCAATTACTACACTCATTTTATCATCAACTGATACATATACTTCCCATTCGTCAACAAAATTTAATACAAAAAATGAATTGTCCGGAAATCCCGAACAACTCAAAAGTAAACTAATCATCATAATGCTCCATATAATAATCCTCAGCATCGTAGTAGTCGAAGAAATCATCGTAATGGTCTTCGTAAAAATCTTCTTCGTTACCGTAATCCTTAGCATTATATGGATCGTCATTTTCTGTATATCGCTTGGTAGTTTGATGCTTAGTCGTATAATGCTTTGTAGTAGTATAATGAGAGTACTCAGTTGCACCATTATAATTTGCTGTGGTTGTATCAGAGGTTGAAGAATCCTCAAACACTCTCTCAAATACATTTTCTCGGCCATTATCAAATTCTTCTTTAAGTGTTGAACCATCAAAAACATAGGTGCAGTGTATATCGTCAACTCTAAAGCTATCATTAACGGGAAGACTAACTTCATAATCAATATTACTGCTTGCTGCAGAAGTTGACATAATCATATCTCTATTGAAATACAAAGTGTTTCCTTTTTGCTTGATAGTAATGGTTATACTTCCACCATTACACGACTGATATGCAGGGCAATACCAAGTTCCAACTAATTCATGCAGATTATCAGTATCATAATAATTGTTTTCATTAGTGTTATTAACGCCATTGATTTTATTTTTCAATTCTTGAATAGCTTTGTCTTGTTTAGCGTTTGTGTGCTTAAACTCGTATTTTAAGAAATCCTCTTTGTACTCCTTTACAGAATACATCTTTGCTTGACAGTAAAGCTCCCAACCTTGAGCATCTTTGTAGTTAGGATGCTTATCTACATCAAAATGAAATGACCACGCATGTTCTGATTCAATTGCTTCGTTAATAGCTGCTCTGTAAGAAATATCAACCTTTAAGAATGCTATTAAACCTATCGCAATACAAATGCTAATTAAAATAAGGGCAATCTTTGTGTATTTCTTTTGCTTTTCTTTTTCTGCCTTTTCCAAAGCTAAGCTTCGT
>CAMFRO010000065.1 GCA_945982035.1 uncultured Clostridia bacterium
GCGGTAAAAGCGGCAGAGTTTTCGGTGATTTGACAACACTGCTTACGGTTATGAAAGGCATTGCACTGGCATACAACAAGGATATGCAGGAGGACAAGGAGGCAATTTTTGACGCAGTTGACACGGTAAAAATGTGTCTTAACGCCTTTACCCCTATGATTGACACAATGACTGTACTAAAGGACAACATGCGCAATGCGGCGGCAAAGGGCTTTATAAACGCAACAGATTGTGCCGACTATCTTGTAGGAAAGGGTCTTCCCTTCCGTGACGCATACAAAGCAACAGGCGAAATTGTTGCACTGTGTATTGACAAGGGCGAAACCCTTGAAAGCCTTGATTTAAGCGAGTACAAAAGCATCTGTGATTTATTTGACGAGGATGTTTACAAGGCAATTGATTTGGAAAAATGCGTTGCTGACAGGCTTGTTGCAGGAGGTCCAAGCGTACCAAGCGTTGAGGCACAGATTAAGTCGGCAAGAGAGGCAATAAAGTAATCTCAAACCGAAATTAATAAAAATAGACATTTGGTGACGATTATGGACATTTTGTTTGTAATCGTCTTTTTTGTTGACTAATATGGATAATACTGTTATAATATTAAATGCACAGTAAATAATATAAAGGTATTACTATGAATTACAGAATTATTGCAGATAGCTGCTGTGACAAAACGGCACCTATAAGAGAAAGAGAAAATATCACATTTGTTCCGCTTACGCTGGAATTAGGTGATTACAGAATTTTAGACGACGAGAATTTTGACCAGGATGATTTCATAGAGCGTATGAAAAGCTGTGAAACCACTGCAAAAACTGCTTGTCCCTCTCCCGACGCATGGGCAAAGGCCTTTGAATGTGACGAAGAAAATTTGTATGTAATAACAATTACCGACAAGCTTTCAGGCACATACAACAGCGCACTTCAGGGCAAGGAATTATACTTTGAGGAGCATCCTGAATCATCCAAAAAAATTCACATTTTTAACTCTCTTGCCACTTCAGGAATTGAAAGTCTTGTGGCTGAAAAGATTTTTGAAATGGGCGACAGAAATGCCGAATTTGACACGGTTGTAAGTGTTGTTGAGGATTATATCGTAAATCATACCTCATTGTATTTTTGCCTTGAATCACTTGACGTGCTTAAAAACAACGGCAGACTGTTTGCAATAGCGGCAACGGTTTTAAAAAAATTGCGTGTAAAGCTTGTTTGCAGGCGCACCGAGGAGGGCAACATCGCCCTGGCAGGACAGGATTTTGCTATGAACCGTGCTATGATTAAGTTGGCAAAGATAATCAGCGAGGATGTACAGGGCGTTGATTTATCGGACAAAAGGGTTGTTATTTCACACGTATGCTGTGAGGAAAGAGCCGAATTAGTTAAGGAAAAAATTGCTGATTTATGCTCCTTCGGCTCTGTGGAAATAGTAAAATGCAGCGGTCTTAACTCCACCTATGCCAGCGACGGCGGAATTATAGTATCGTACACAAAATAAAATATGATTTTGGGATAATACTGTGTATTGTCCCTTTTTTTACTTAAAATGAGAGAGATTGAATTTAAAATATCAAGCGAATATCGGGGACGTGAGATACGTGAATTTTTAAAAAGCTTCGGCGTATCCTCTTCCCTGCTGACAAAGCTGAAAAAAACAAAAAACGGTATCACAGTTAACGGAGAATTTGCCCGTGCCATTGACACACTTAACGAGAATGATATACTGAAAATAATTATTGCCGACAGCGGTAATATGCCCTCTCCTACGAAAATGGATATTGAAATATGCTACGAGGATCGGGATATTATCGTACTTAACAAGCCCCCCTTTCTGCCTGTGCATGAAAGCAGGAATCACATTGGCGACACGCTTTCAAATTTTGTTGCATACCATTTAGGCAAAGAGAGTGAAAACACGGCATTTAGGGCGGTGTTTAGACTTGACAGAGATACAAGCGGTCTTGTTATGGTGGCAAAGAATGAGCTGGCGGCGGCAAAGCTTGCCGGCAAGGTAAAAAAGGATTATTATGCGGTTGTCGGCAAAGTGATTAAAGCCGGTGGAATAATTGACGAACCTATTGCCCGATGTGGTGACAGCATTATAAAAAGATGTATTTCCTCTGAAGGCGAACGAGCGGTAACACATTACGAGCCGGTAAGTATAAAGGACGGTGCATCTCTGCTGAAAATTAATCTTGAAACAGGGCGCACCCACCAGATAAGAGTGCATTTTGCCCACATCGGCGCACCGCTTTTAGGCGACAGCTTATACGGGGGTGACTGCTCAAGAATTAACAGGCAGGCACTTCACTGCAAGACCATATATTTCAATCATCCTATTACGGAGGAGGAAATGGTTATTGACTGCATCTTTCCGGATGATTTTAAAGAGGTGATTTAGCATACCTGCTTTTGCAACGCATTATCTGTTTTTAACAGAAATGGAAGAATATATTAAAGAAAATTTTGATTTTGAATATGACTGCAAGGCGGCGTCAATAGGCGCTCAGGGGCCTGACATATTCTTTTTTCACAGGGCTTTGCCTGTAATAATGCCGGGGTTATCTCTTAGAAAAATCGGCTCTGCCCTTCATCGTGCCGAGCCGGGCAAAATATTTGACGCATTTGCTGAATATTGGAAAAAAACCGGTGACAGCGGAAAATCTTACATTACGGGATTTATACTGCACTATTCATTGGACAGGCAGTGCCACCCTTACGTTTACGCAATGCAAAACGAAATACTCAAAGGCAACAGATTTTTGCACAAAGGCTCCGCTCACAACATTATTGAAATGAGTGCGGACAGTTATTTTTTGACAGGCAAGGGGAATTACCGAAAGCCCTCGGATTTTTTCGGTGCAGACACGGTAAAGGCTGATGGCAATACACAAAATGAAATAGCACAGGTAATAAAATACACTGTGGCGGAGGTTTTAGGTAACGATATCAGCTTAAATGCGGTTAGGCGTGCATTAGACGACACCGTGTTATGTCAAAAATTACTGCGTGACCCTACGGGAATTTTAACCGGTGTTTGCAGAATAACGGAGACAATTTTGGGGCCTATCACACATTTTTTTAAATTTTCTTCAATGATAAAGCCAAAAGACTTGGAAAAAGCGAAAAAATGTGTTAACATAGACAGGGTTGAATGGTGTTCGCCATATTGCAACGAAAAACGCTGTGAAAGCTTTGATGATTTATTTAAAGGTGCAAAATCCGATGCGGTAAATCTTTTAGCAGGCTTTAAGCAAATAATCAGCGGACAGGCAACCGGCGAACAAATTACAAATAACATATCATTTTTAACAGGAGTTAAAGTAAAATGAAGACAATACCAAGCTTTCAAATTGACCACAACATTTTAAAGAGAGGAATTTATATCAGCAGAATTGACGACGATATTACTACCTATGATATTCGTATGAAGGAGCCTAACCGTGAGCCGGTTATGACAAATTCCGCCATACACACCATTGAGCATATTTTTGCAACTTATGTAAGAAACACCGAGTTCGGCGACAACATAATTTACTTCGGTCCTATGGGATGCAGAACAGGCTTTTATTTTCTTACAAGAAGCCTCAGCGACAATTATTCAATACAGTTAATCAAGGACGCTTTTCAGTACATTGCAGATTATTGGGAGAAAATTCCCGGTGCATCACCGTCGGAATGCGGAAACTGTCTTGAACACAATCTTCCTCAGGCAAAGGAGGAGGCAAAGCGTTTTCTTGAGGTAATTAAGGACTGGACGAGAGAGGATCTTGTGTATCCCACAAAAGAGGACAACGAAGAATAAAATAGCAAAGAAATACCCGGCGTTTAGGACACGCCGGGTTGTTTTATTATATGAAAGCTTGGAGAATTTATTTTTTTGCTTTTGGCTTGCTTGTTTTTTCCTCATATACAGCGGCAACATCCTCCACGTCGCCCTGAGCAATTATTTTACCTTTTTCAAGAAGAATTGCCTTGTTACAAATTGCCTTAACCTGCGCAATATTGTGAGAAACAAACAACACGGTAACGCCTTTATCAAACATAGACTGAACCTTGGCAAGACTCTTTTTTCTGAAATTGGCATCACCTACGGAAAGAACCTCGTCAAGTATGAGTATATCCGGCTCAACAGCGGTTGCTATTGAAAATCCGAGACGTGCTCTCATACCGGAGGAATAATTCTTTACAGGAACTTCAATAAAATGTCCCAATTCCGAAAATTCAACAATTTCGTCATACTTGCTTTCAAGATATTCTCTTGAGTAGCCGAGGATTGCACCGTAAAGAAAAATATTTTCTCTACCGGAATAGTTGGGGTCAAAGCCCGCACCAAGCTCAAGCAGCGGAGCAATTACGCCCTGCTTTGTAATGGTTCCCTGGGTGGGCTTATAAACGCCTACGATAGTTTTAAGCAGCGTGCTTTTTCCTGCGCCGTTTAAGCCCAATATTGCAAGTCTGTCACCTTTTTTTACTTCAAAACATATATCGTTAAGGGCAATAAATTTTTTATAGTCCAACTTTCTGGTTAAGAGCTTAATCATATATTCCTTCAGATTGTCAACCTTTTCCTTGTTTAGGTTGAAATTCATAGTAACATGCTCAACCGAAATAGCTATATCATCCATACAATTATCTTCCTTTGCTTTCATCATATCACTTTTTGTTAAACTTAAGCCTCCATGTATAAGCGGCAAAAATCAGTGCCGCAAAAAACAGAAAGGCACAAGCCACCACAACGCTTAAAACGCAGCTATTTATGTACTTCATTAAGGCGTCGCACAAATAATAGGGATAAATCACAAGATCCTTAAAGCATTTAATTATCTGAACGCCTATTACTAAAAGTGTGTCTGTAAGAGCGGCGGCAGTGAAGGAATATGTAATATACCTAACTGCACGATAGCGTTTTTCACCTGTGTAATATATTGATGTAATAAGTATAACCGACGCCAGCGTAAATACTGCAATCAGTATTGACGATGCTGTTTTTGCCGTACCAACAAGCGATGACGCCTCGTCAATATAATCCACCGATATTCTATCCCTGATATAGTCGCAGATATTATCGGCAAAATTTTGAGTAGCTTTTTTCACCTCATCGGTTAAATCAACGGAAATACTCTCAAGATACGTATTTGCTGATTTTACGATTTCACCGTTTAAATCGCTTATATCCTTATTAAACGCCTCTTCATTATATTGCTCAGACACTTCAAAAATATTTAAGAAGTATGCCTTTTGAATATTGTAAATCTTTTCATAGGTAACGGTTTCATCTACTATTTTTTTATCAACACCGGAAGCGTCGCAGTAATCTCCGGCATAATCATAAATATCCTCGTACAAAGCGTCTGCGTAAGCTTTATCCGTAAACACACGGGTAATAACATTAGGGTTTACAAATACTGCTCTGACGCAAATACTTAGACTTAGCAAAAGCAGGCACAAAAACAGCAGAAAAGCCAAAATATTTTTTCCTATTCTAACACTTTTTTCTTCATAAATTCTGCTCATTCTGCCGCCTCCTCAACTGCGGGCCCGCTTACAAGACGACAGCATACATAAAGCTTTTCGCCTCTTTGATTTGAATAGGGTCCGTCGGGATAATCGCATGACAAAATTAGAGATTCTCCATCCTCAACATCAATGCTTTTATAGCTGCTTGACTTAATAACGGAATAAACCTGATACCTGTAAACGCCGTAGCCTGTTGTAAAGGTTATTTCATCACCCTTTTTTACGTATTTAAGCGACTTGAAGGCAGTTGTATTATATCCTGCCACATTGACTGTACCGCCCTGACCGGGAAGAGCGAATTGGCTTGAGCCTGCCGCACCCCTTCTCAGATTTAACCTATTAAGTCCGTAATACACATCTGTTTTAAGACCTGCGACATCACATTCTATTATGCCGTACTGCTGATAGGCTTTAATTTCCGGCAGCTTAACTTGTCCTGCTTCAGTGTCACCGGGAACAAATTCTACATCCTCAACCTGAACATCACAGTAATCCATAGTAAAGGTTTTCTGTGCACGGTGAACAAGATTTACGGCTGTGTTCATAAGTCCGATGCTTGCAGGGACAATAACAATCATCGCAATAAGCACATAAATAATCGGAGTGACAATATAAGGCATTACCGTATGGTGCTTTTTATGATGCCTTTTTGTTTTTTTTGATTTACCGTTATCGCTCATTTTTATCAATCTTCTCTGAATACAGCTCCCTTAGAGCCACTTGTGACATGCTGGGCATATCTCTTAATATAGCCTGAAAGCTCCTGTACGGGAGGGGTCCACCTTGCTTTTCTTTCAGCAAGAACATCATCGGATACGTTTACTCTGAGAACTCTTGCCGGAATATCAATCTCAATCTCGTCTCCATCCTCAACAAGTGCAATTGTACCTCCTACTGCGGCTTCGGGGCTAACGTGACCGATTGATGCACCTCTTGTTGCGCCTGAAAAACGTCCGTCAGTAAGCAAAGCAACGGAGGATCCCAGTCCCATTCCGATAATCGCTGAGGTTGGAGATAGCATTTCTCTCATACCCGGACCGCCTTTAGGTCCTTCATAACGGATAACAACAACATCGCCTGCCACAACCTTACCGCCGTTGATAGCCTCAATAGCCTCTTCCTCGGAGTTATAGCACTTGGCAGGGCCCTTGTGCTGCATCATTTCGGGAGCAACGGCACCCTTTTTAACAACTGCACCCTCCTCTGCCAAATTACCTGTAAGAACAGCGATACCGCCATCGGCAGAAAACGGATTGTCAAGCTTATGAATAATCTCGCCGTCAGCATCGGGAGCAGCTGCAATACGCTCTGCAACAGTTCCGCTAACAGTAAGACAGTCTGTGTGAATAAGTCCGCCTGAGGCAAGCTCCTTAATAACTGCCTGCATACCGCCAACATCGTTTAAATCGGTAATGAATACTGATGAGGCAGGATTAAGCTTACAAATCTGCGGAGTCTCTCTGCCCATTTTATCAAGGTCGGCAAGGTCAATATCATGACCTGCGGCATGGGCAACAGCCGTAAGATGAAGAATTGTATTTGTTGAACATCCGATAGCCATATCTGTTCTCATTGCGTTCTCAATAGCTTTCTCAGTAATAATATCGGACGGTTTTATGTTTTCTTTAAGCAGGTCCATAACTCTCTCGCCTGCACGCTTTGCAAGGCGGAGACGAGCTGAATAAACAGCGGGAATTGTACCCGAACCGGGAAGTGACATACCGATTGACTCAGTAAGGCAGTTCATTGAATTTGCAGTGTACATACCTGAGCATGAGCCACAGGTAGGACAAGCAGTAAACGCTGTTGATTCAAGGTCTGCATTGCTCATTTTGCCAACTGCGTTTGCACCGACATATTCAAACTGCTCGGAAAGACCGATTGGGTTTACTGTAGCAGTGCTTTTACCGGGGAGCATAGGTCCGCCGTTAATGAAAACACAGGGCAGATTAAGTCTGCATGCCGCCAAAAGCATACCGGGAACAATCTTGTCGCAGTTAGGAATAAATACGATTGCGTCAAGAGGATGAGCAGTCAGCATAACCTCAATACTGTCGGCAATAAGCTCACGGGAGCAAAGTGAATATTTCATTCCCTTGTGATTCATTGCAATACCATCGCAAACGCCGATTGTATTAAACTCAAAGGGAACACCGCCGGCATTACGAATACCTGCCTTAACCTGCTCCGCAATTTTATCAAGGTGCATATGACCGGGAATGTAGTCGCTCTTTGAATTAACAACGGCTACAAAAGGTCTTTTCATTTCAAGTTCGTCGATACCGAGAGCTCGCAAGAGAGAACGGTGAGGTGCCCTGGAGGGTCCCTCTTTAATTAAATCTGATCTCATATTACATTCTCCTTATACAATTTCTATATAATGCTGATTTATTATTTATCAAGTGGCTTCATTGTGGGGACGAAAGCAGACATCATTTACTTGATGTGCTGTGACCTCATATTTTTTACTACCGCAGCAATTTTTGTACTTTTGGGGTCGCTCGCAAGTCTTCGAATAATATCGAATTTGATTGCGATTACTGTATAAATTGGTGTAAATGGTGTAAGCACTTTATCCTGAAACGAATAAACCGCTAAAAATCAATTCGCTTTATTATACTCATTTTTGAAGTACGAGTCAAGACCTTCAAATTCAGACCTTCTTACTGTGAAGCAAGGTCATTGAACCCTGCAAGGACTTTATTATGTGAGCAGTATGGACAGCCTGTGCCGTTTACCGTTC
>CAMFRO010000066.1 GCA_945982035.1 uncultured Clostridia bacterium
CATACGTTGTTATTCTGCCAAGGAGCGTATATTTGTTGTGCAGGAAACACAGCAGTCAAGTTTGGCTGAAAGCTTTTCAATGCTGTTTAAAAATAAAATGCTGCTGCTTGTTACATTGTCAAGCCTGCTGGGTTCGGTGGGCTTCGGCATAAACCTTGTGACATATTTCTTTAAATACGAAATACCGGCGGACTTTTTGGGAGAAAATACACTTATAGGTGCGCTGGGACTTACCACGATTTATTATATTGTTACCGGCTTGCCGGGCTTTATAGGTATGATATTTGCCGATAAGCTTAAGAGAATTTGCAAAGGCTATGTTAACGCCCTTATTCTTATGCAGGCATGCAACATAATTGCCCGTATAGGTGCATTTTTCGTAGGCTTTGAGGGAAAAAATCTGTGGATTTCAATGGGCATTATCGGTCTTGGCTGTATTCCTATGGGTGCATGCTCCATTGCGCAGACGGCAATATTCTGCGACAGTATCGATTATATGGAATACAAAACAGGTAAACGCACCGAGGGTATTACATTTTCAATGCAAACATCTTTTACTAAAATATCCTCGGGAATTACCGCAGGTCTTGCAACTCTTGCCCTGCATCTTTTGAATTACAAGGCAATAGACGGCGCATCAATCTATGTTGGAACTCAGTCTGCCGCCTTTGACAGGTGGATTTGGCCTCTTGTAATTCTCACTCCGGCAATAGGCAGCCTGCTTTACATAATTCCGCTTTTGTTTATCAATTACACGCCGGAAAAACGTGCGCAGGTTGAGGACGAGCTGAAAAAACGCCGACAGGCAAATAAAACAGAGGACTAATCACATAATGTTTAATCTTGACTCGTTTTTAGAAAAGCTTGATGAAATGTACAACAACCCCAAGGAGCTTGAGGACTATCTGGCAGGAGGCGTTAGTGACGCACTTGCGCAGAATGACAAAGGCGCCGCCTTGGTGATATTAAACGAGCTTATGGGCCTGTACAGGGTTACAGACAAGTACGAAAAGTGCCTAAATTGCGCCGAAAAAGCACTTGCATTAAGCGACGAATTAGGCATAAAGGGCACGGTGAATTACGGTACTGTGCTTTTGAATATTGCCACGGCATACAGGGTTATGAAAAGGTATGACGAGGCGCAGGAGTATTATTTTCAGGTAAAGGAAATTTTTGAAAAGGGACTTGACAGGTCCGATTACAGAATGGCAGCGCTGTACAATAATTTAAGCCTGCTGTACAGTGAAACAGGCAGGCTTGAGGATGCAAAAAATCAGCTTGAAACGGCAATGGAAATCATAAAAGGTCTTGATAATTCCGATATTGAAATTGCCATTACCCACACTAATTTGGGCAACTTGTATTTTGCTCTCCACAATACGGAAAAGGGTGCGGAAAATATGCGCAGGGCAGTGGAGATTTTTGAAAATCAGCCGGGGGAAAAGGACGCTCACTACCCGTCGGCACTGTCGGGCTTAGGCGAGGCGTATTTCAATATGGGCGACCTTGAAAAATCGGCGCAGTGCTATCAAAAGGCGTTAAAGGAAATCGGCGAGCATTACGGAATTAATGAATATTACCGTGTTACAAAGGAAAATCTTGATTTGGTTGAAGACACGCTAAAACGCAGAAAGCAAATGGCGACAGAGAATATTTCGGGACTGTCACTTGCCGAGATGTATTACGAAACGTACGGTAAATCCATAATCTGTGAGAAGCTTGAAGGGTACAAAAACAGCATAACCGTCGGACTTGCAGGAGAAGGCTCCGAGTGTCTGGGATTTGATGACGAATACTCCACAGACCATGATTACGGACCGTCCTTCTGTATATGGGTTGACGGCGATGTGTTTGACGAAATCGGCGAAGATTTAAAGCGAAAATACGACTCTCTGCCAAAGGAATTTTTAGGCTTTTCCGCCCGAAATGTTATTTCCACCGGGAAAGGCAGAGTTGGCGTTATCAAAACCGAGGATTTTTATAAAAATATCATAGGTCTTGACCATGCGCCGATGACTGATGAGGAGTGGAACAATATTCCTCAGGAATTTTTATGCACCGCCTCAAACGGCAGAATATTTGAGTCGGGCAACAGTAATTTTATGAAAATCCGAAAGCAGATTTCCTATTATCCCGAAAGGGTAAGACGGCAGAAAATTGCAGTTTCCCTGGGACAGATGTCACAAACGGGACAGGCAAATTATCCGAGAATGATACGCAGAGGTGACGTTGACAGCGCACAGCTTTGTATAAATGAATTTGTAAAATCAGCCGTGGAATGTGCATATCTGCTTAATAAAACCTATATGCCCTACTACAAGTGGCAGTTTAAGGGAATGGAAAAATTCACCTGTTTAAAGGAGGCTAAGGATTTGCTGCACCGCCTTTTGCTTTGCCGTGCAGGAGAGAAGGATGCGGAAATTCTCATTGAAGAAATCTGCCGGCTGACGGTTAAGGAGCTAAAAAAACAGGGGTTGAGCAAAAGCGATGATAATTTTCTTGAGCATCAGAAAAACGAGGTAATGAAAAATGCTTTTTGATAAGGAAAAAACCATTGACAATATAATTTTGCTGGAATTTAAGCAGTTTCAGGCAACGCAAAATGAGGGCGGACGAGCCGAATGTCAGGACGATTTTGAAACATTTAATATTATGCGAAAAAGTCAGTACCTTGCCTGGGATGATGATTTGATTAAAAGCTATTACAACGACCTTTTACAAGCAGAAAGCAAGCCCTGGAATCTTGTTACGGAAAAGTATGCGAGGATGATGGAAAGCACATCACCCGACGAGTACAGGGCATTGGCGGATAAGCTGCCCCGACGAAGCGCAGAAAGGCTTAATATACAGGAGGAGATTATTAAAATACGTGTTCGTCAGGAGGAGGAGTTTGCAAGGCAATATCCAAATCTACACGATACTGCGAGACCTATTCATACATCGGAGGACACGCCTTGGGATACCTCCTTTGAAACCTATCAGCGTGGGGAATTAGGCACATATTCCGACGAAACGGTAAATCTTTATCGTGATATGATAATGCGAATGGATAAAAACGGCGAGAATCTGTCTGAAAAAACCGTGGCAAATATGGTGAAATTTTACGGCTTTGACAGTGTGAAATCTGCCGATGAATATTATGCACAAAAATAAAAAAGGCACCGCAGAATTAATTGTTGTTCTGCGGTGCTTTTGTCAGTTTTATTTTAGCTTTTTCGGTGATTTAAATATCAGCGAGTCAAGCTTATCGGTGATTAAGTCAAATACAGACGCTATGGCGACGGTCAGCACAAAGCTTGCTATTATGAAGAAATATTTGTGATTTGCGTATCCCATTTGATAAAGTATAATCATAGGTATTCTTTGCAGGATATAAATACTGAAAATATGACTGCCGAACCAGTCAAGAATACTGTTTGCGATTTGAACCTTCATTGAGAACATCAAAATCAACGCCATTGCAAGGAAGCACCAGATTATGTGGTACAGTATTCTGTTGTCACGCATAGTTGTAAACAGGCAGTAGCCGCCGAAAAGCAGAGCAAATGCACACGCCCAAATTGCGTCGTTTTTCATCAGTATTTTGTCGGTATAAGGCTTAATCAACGAGTAAATCATACCTGCCGGGAAGCACATAATTGTGTTGTAGTAACGGCTTGCAAGTCCCATTTTATACTCAAACAGAGCAAATGCTCCTGTAAGCAGAGTAACAAGAATTACCGCAAGCACCCTTGACCTTCTCACAAGAATAAACGACAGGAAAATTATTATGTACATTGCAAAGGTTACAAGCATAAACCAACTGCTGTTGCCTATGCTTGACCAGCCTGTAAATGACAGCAGTATGCGCTTTAAATCGTAATCCTTGTTAAACACTTCGCCGATAATAATGTAAAGAACAACAGCGAGGGCAAAATGATACCAGACCTTAAACAGTCTGTTTTTGGGTATTGACTTTACATAGTCAGTACCCTTTTTATTTATTGACTCCATTATACCGAAGCCGGAGAAAAACAAAAACGTAACAACCACAAGCTGCCCCAAATGCTTTTTCAGCGTTATGTAGGGATCATCCAGCGGTCCCGATAAATTTACATATTGTGATGCGTGGCTGAGAAAAATCAGAATTGTAAAAATACCGTTTATAGCCGAGGTTTGCCTACGGGCGCAGTAATCGTCAAAAAATTCGTTTTTGCCCTTAGCGGATATTTCGTTGAAAATTATCAAAAGCAAAATTATTACAAAAATAAGCATATTTCACTCTCTCTTTCTTTGGCGGATTATTACCGTTACCCTACCCTAAATTTTATTTGGTGTTTTCTTTGGTGACTTGAATATCAAAGAATCAAGCTTATCTGTTATTGAATCAAATACAAATACCATTACTATGGTAATAACAAAGCATACCGTTACGAATAAATATTTTTGGCTTGAAAGCCCTAAAGAATCCAAAATAATCATAGGTATTCTTTGCAGCATATAAATGCTGAAAATGTGACTGCCGAACCAGTCAAGAATACTGTTTGCAATTTGCACCTTCATTGAGAACAGCAAAATGAGAATCATTGCCAGTAAGCACCATAGTGTATAATAAGCAGCTGAATTTAGCCTGAGGGGCGAAATTAGCGAGAAGGCACCGAAAAACAGAGCAAATGCACACGCCCATAATGTGTCGTTTTTCATTAGTATTTTGTCGGTATAAGGCTTAACCAGCGAGTAAATCATACCGGCGGGGAAGCACATAACAGTATCGTAGAAACGACGCTTAAAGCCTACCTTGTATTCAAATACGGCAAAGCCTAAAGCCATAAGAGTGACGAGAGATAATGCAAATACCTTTGATTTTTTTCCCAATATAAAAGATATATAGACAAATATGTACATTGCGAAGGTAACAAACATAAACCAGTTACTGTTGCCTATATTTCCGGCACCGGTAAATGCCATCAGCGACTGAGCCGGGGTGTAGTGCCTGTTTAACACAGCGTTGATTAAAAAGTAGGGCAACAATGCCAGCGCAAAGTGATACCAAACCCTAATGAGCCTGTTTTTTGGTATGCTTTTTATATAATCCATACCTTTTTTGTTTATTGACTCCATCATACCGAACCCGGAGAAAAACAAAAACGTAACAACCACAAGCTGCCCCATATATATTCTCATTGTGTTGTAGCTATAATCCAACGCTGAGGAAAAATGTATATACGCAGAGGAATGGCTTAAAAATATAATGATTGCGAAAATACCGTTTATAGCCGAGGTTTGCCTGCGGGCGCAGTAATCGTCAAAAAATTCGTTTTTGCCCTTAGCGGATATTCCGTTGAAAATTATCAAAAGCAAAATTATTATAAAAATCAGCATATTTCAGTCTCCTGCTTGTAATAATAAACATTATAGCACAAAACGTAAATATTTGGAAGTGGATATATTTGTTCTATGAATTTGTTGATGACGCGGCGGCGGTGGATTTGGAAAAAATCAGCAGCTCCGTGATTACCGCAGGATATATTACGCCCGGCGAGGCGAAAAAAACGGCACAGATTTTGGGAATACCGCAGATTTTAAACCTTTGCACCGATGCAGGAAAAAGCAGCTTCCGTGCGGGAATTGAGGTTTGCGACGGATGTATTTTCGGCACGCTGAAGATTGTAAGCATTACAGACAACCGTACGTTAAGCGACCGCATAGCCTATTATATACGGAAGAATTTATTTATTGTTGTGGCGGTGTCGGACGAAAGCTGCTGCATCAGGGATAAATTTTTGGGCAGCATAAAACGGTTTTCCGGGGATACCTTCAGCTTTGAAAAGCTAATATATTTTTTCTTTGAGTACGTTATTGACGGCGACAGTAAGTATCTTGAAAGGACGGAATTTCTTATTTCTCAGCTTGAGGAGCAGGTGTTATCTCAGGATACCGGAAAGGGCTTCAATCTTAAGCTTTTGGAAATAAAAAAGGATATGCTGATAATGCGAAATTATTATGAGCAGTTAATTGATGTAGGCGAGGCGTTGGAGGATAACGAAAACGAGCTGCTTGACGAAAACGAGCTTAACTATTTTAGGATATTTACCAACAAGGCACGCAGGCTAAAGGATAATGTGGATATGCTCAGGGACAGCACAGTGCATCTGCGTGACGCCTACGAATCCTCTCTTGAGCTGAATTTAAACCGAACTATGAAAATTTTTACTACGGTGAATGTTATTTTTCTTCCGCTGACGGTTATTGCCGGTTGGTACGGAATGAACTTTGATTTTATGCCGGAGTTGAAATGGCGGTGGGGATATGTGTTTGTTACGGCTTTGTCCGTAATCACCGTGGCGGCAATTGTGCTTATTTTTAAAAAGAAGAAATGGATATAAAAGCAGTAAGCCTTTCATATAATTATATCGGTGGTGTTATGAAAAAAATAAGGCGTGTTAAAAGCAGGGATGATTTGATAACCTATACAAGCGAGCCCCATATAGAAATTCTCGGCAATACAAGATGCGTGGTTGACGGTCTTAAAGGAATTATTGAATATACATCAGACAGGATAAAAATAAATTTGGGAAAAAGCCTTGTTACCTTTTCGGGGGATGATTTGTATATAAATTCCTTTTCCCGAGAGGGTGCCATTGTTGAGGGAACAATAATATCTATGGAGTTTTCGTGCTATGATTAATTTTTTTAGATGGCTGGCGGGATATGTTGAATTTGTTTTTGAGGGCGGATTTAACGAGGGTTTTATCAACGAGTGCTATAACAAGGGGATACATATTTACTCAGTTATGCAGGAGCAGGGACGGCTCCGTGCAAGATGCTCTGCCGGCACGTATAAACGGCTTCACCGTGTTGCACTGCACAATTCGGGACGGCTGAGCATTACTAAGCGCAGAGGTCTTGTTTTTCCCTTTCTTAAGCTTCGCAGCCGACCGGGAATTTTTGCCGGTGCATTATGCTTTGTAATGATTGTAAACTATATGGGCGGGTTTATATGGAATTTGGAAATCGTGGGAAACAATGCCGTTACCAACAGCGAAATAACGGATTTCCTTGAAGAAATCGGATTTACCGTAGGCAGTCATTGGAGCAGGGCAGACAGGGATAAAATTGAAAATCTTATGATGGCGTCCTTTGACGACTGTGCCTGGGTGCATATTAACCGTATCGGCAGTACCGCAAGAGTTGAGATTAACGAAACGGTGGAAAAGCCGGAAATTACGGACAATTCCGTTATAACAAATGTGAAAGCCTCAAAGGACGGAATTAT
Source organism: uncultured Clostridia bacterium (assembly GCA_945982035.1). Classification (GTDB taxonomy): domain Bacteria; phylum Bacillota; class Clostridia; order Oscillospirales; family Acutalibacteraceae; genus Eubacterium_R. Next base: position 7,256 of record CAMFRO010000066.1, read on the forward strand.
TGTTAAGGCGCAGGTTTACGACGGCTGGCAGGTGGCGAATAAGGGCGACAGCGTTGTAAAGGGCGATTTGCTTGTGACGGGAATATATGAAAGCGAAAAGAAGAAAACAAACCTTTTTGCCCACGCACGAGGGGAGTTTATTGCACAGGTTAAAGAGCCTGTCAGCATAACCGTCAGCAGACAACAGAGCTTTAAAACATATACCGAAAAAAAGGTATTTAAAAGCCTGCATTTTTTCTCTCTTAAAATACCTCTTTACATAGGCACAAGCAAATATATAAACAGCGACGTGACGGTGAAAAATAACTACATAAAAGTTAACGGTATAACGCTTCCCATAGGAATAAGCGAAAAAACGGTTAAAATATACACGATGAAAACACAGACCTTAAGTGACAGAGCATTGACTAAGCTTGTGAACGAGCAGGTGGAGAAATATGTGAAAAATGAGCTTGCAAACGCTGAGATAATTAAGAAAGACATCCATATAAGCCTTAACAGCGACGAGGCGTCGGCAAAAGGCTATATACTTTGTCTTGAGGATATTGCACAGGAGATAAAAATTTCTCAAAAACAGTAAAAGTTAATTCTTTATTTACTTGATATGACAGTAATTATGTGATATTATTACAGTGATTAGGATTAATAAAAAGGAGGAATGACTATGCAGATGACGTTTCGCTGGTTCGGCTCCGAAAAGGACACCGTAACGCTGGAACAGATTAAGCAGATTCCGTCGGTAACAGGCGTTGTACCTGCGCTTCACGATTTGCCTGCCGGAGAGGCGTGGCCCATGGAGCGTGTACAGGCTATGTATGACGAAATCACCGGAGCAGGTCTTACTATGGAGTGCATTGAAAGTGTAAATGTGCATGAGGATATTAAGATAGGTCTGCCTACAAGAGATAAGTATATTGAAAA
>CAMFRO010000067.1 GCA_945982035.1 uncultured Clostridia bacterium
AAAAATGATAAAAATACTATAAAAAACAGGAATAGCTTTAATTTTCCAAATTGGAAAATTAAAGCTACCCCTGTCGATTAGTTTTACTGCTTGTCAGCACGTCTACTGACAGGATAATTTTACAATATAAGAATAGTTTTGTCAATACAATTTATTAAAAAAAGGTGCAAATTTATTAAAAATTTATGATTTTTTTGTACAAATTATTGACAATTATTCCATTATCACTACTTTTTTTGTAAAGAAACTGTAATCACAACAAAAGCAGACAAAAGAAACAAAAGTGAAATTAAGTCTGTAAAAGCATATATGGGACTGATTTTATAAGCACCAATTATAACTCTATACAGTGCAAGCTTTACGCTAAGTCCGTTTTCAAAATGCAAGGTGACAAATCCGCAAATAATTTTATACAAATTTATCACCGGAAGAACCAACAATCCTGTGGCAGAAATAATTCTGAACACAGTATCAGCCGAATAAAATTTACGGCGTTTTCTTTTTGCCATAGCACGCTCCGATAAATATTTAGTAATTCTTGTTGTATTATATCACAATTGAAACACATATACAAATATGTTAAAATGAATACAGTATTACTGCCGGAGATGATAAAAATGAAAATACTCATTGTACCCGATTCCTTTAAAGGTACTTTAACAGCGCAACAAGTCTGCGATTGCATTACAAACGGTATAAATGCCTACTCAAATCACGAAATAGAATCATTACCCTTTGCCGACGGCGGAGAAGGGTTTGCAGACTGTATGGAAGGTATATGCAATGGTGAAAGAAAATATACTAAATGCACCGACATATACGGTTGTGAGACACAGGCATATATTGTTACATTCGGTGACAAGGCAGTTATTGAATGTGCCTCAGCCAGCGGCTTGCAGAAAAGAAAGCGTGTAATGCTTGCCACATCATACGGCACGGGAAGTCTTATAAAATTTGCTTATGAGTGCGGCTATAAAAAAATAATACTCGGACTCGGAGGCAGCGGATGCTGTGACGGCGGAGCCGGTGCGTTGACGGCTTTAGGCGCAGTATTTTATGACGAAAATCAAAAGCCAATACCCCGCCCTAAAGGCAACGATTTAAACTATATTTTCGGCGCAGGATTCACAAATATTATCAAGGACATAAGCTTTACCTTTGCATGCGACGTGGAAAATCCATTTTGCGGGAAAAACGGAGCCGCTTATGTTTTTGCTCCTCAAAAGGGTGCAAACAAAACGGAGGTTGAGGAGCTTGACAACGGTCTGCAAAGACTCAGCGCATTTCTACCTGTGGATATAAGGAACATAAAGGGCGCAGGTGCAGCCGGAGGAATTTGCGGAGGATTGTACTCGGTATATTCGGGAGAAATTAAATCAGGATTTGATATTTTAAGCGAATATGCAGACTTGGAAAACAAAATAAGACAGGCGGATATAATTATAACCGGTGAAGGAAAAACCGACAGTCAGACGATTATGGGCAAGCTGCCCTATAAAATCAGTATGCTGGCAAAAAAGCATTCAAAAAAATGCGTTGTAATAAGCGGAAGCATTGAGGGCGTTGAAATAGGCGACAGGATGATAAGTCTTGCAGGAGACGGCACAACAGTTGAAGAGGCTATTTGTAACGCTGAAAAAATACTTACCGAAAAAGCAAAAACCATCTTGCAATAGCAAGTGATTGTATATATAATTATTTTATATAAATGAAAGGAAATACAGCTATGAAAGTAAGATTACCTAAACACAGAGAATTTTTAATTAGATTTGAGGACGGATATCCTCAGGAAAGAGAAGCATGGGAGGAGCTTAACAACATTGTAAAGGAATACAGCGTTGACGGAAAGAGCATTTACTCCCCCACCTTCATTGAGGACAATGAGGACAAAGTAAAGGCTTTGCAGAAAAAATACGAATTTACTTATGAAATAATTGAGAAATAAGAGAGTAAAAAATGACTGAAAACAGAGTTTACGCAGTGGCAACCGCCCATCTTGACACGGTATGGAGATGGGACCTTGCAAAAACCATTGAAGAATTTATCCCCGACACAATAGAAAAAAACTTTGAGTTAATTGAGAAATATCCCAATTACAGATTTAATTTTGAGGGTGCATTCAGGTACAGGCTTATTGAAGAATACTATCCTGAAGCATTTGAGCAAATCAAAAAGTATATTGATGAGGGAAGATGGTGTCTTTCCGGCTCGGCATGGGAAAACGGCGACGTTAACATTCCCTCACCGGAGGCATTATTTAGAAATTTCCTGTACGGCAACGAATATTTTGAGGAAAAATTCGGCAAACGCACAACAGATATTTTTCTGCCCGATTGCTTTGGCTTTGGCAAGGCATTGCCTACCATCGCACGCCATGCTAATTTAAACGGATTTTCCACTCAAAAATTAAGCTGGGGCGGTGCCTACAAGCGCCCCTTTGACATTGGAATATGGTACGGCGTTGACGGTTCATCTGTTATAGCAAGCATAAATCCCCTGTCTTACCGTTACAAATTCAGCGGTGACGTTAGAGGAGATATGGGAATAATCAACAAGATTGCTGAAAACGGAACCCTTTACAATCTGCCATGGACTATGAATCTTTACGGTACGGGAGATTGGGGCGGAGCACCGGATGACAACAGTGCGAGGGCTGTGAATGATGGTGTTATTGCCAACAAAGCAGATAAAAACACAAAAATAATTTCTGCCTCCTCTGACGAAATATATAATGATATTGAAAGCTTGAGCGACGATGAAAAGGCGTATTTACCACGATGGGATAACGAGCTTGTAATGACCTCTCACGGTGCAGGCGGTTACACATCACGCTGTATGAGCAAAAGGCTTAACAGTCAGAATGAAATCCTCGCTGATATGTGCGAGAGAGCCTGTGTTGTTGCAGACGCCCTTACATCATATAAATATCCAAAAGCCATTATTGATACTGCGTGGAAGCGTGTAATTCAGCATCAATTTCATGATGACATTCCCGGCACGTCAACAATGAAGGTATATAATGACTCCTGGAACGATTATTACGTATCCCTTTCACAGTTTAAAAACGAATATGAGGGTGCGACAGGAGCCATTGCCAATGAGCTTGATACTTCATGGTGCAGTGAATGTGCAGTAATTGTAAACAATCCTGTTGCCGCAAAGCGCAGAGGCGCAGTTGAGGCACACGTAAAATTAAATCATAATGCTAAATATGTTAAGGTTCTTGACGAAAACGGCAAGGAAGTACCAAGTCAGGTTAAAAGTAAAAACGGCAAGGAATTTGACGTTATTTTTGAGGCGAAGGCTCCATCCTGCGGTTTCAGAGTTTATGATGTAACCGCAAGTGACAAAAGATGCACGCTTAAGAGCGACCTAAAGGTTACAGAGCATTCACTTGAAAACGGCAGATACAGGATTTTGTTTAACAAAAACGGCGACATTGCCTCAATCATTGATAAAAAAATTAAGATTCAGTTACTAAGTAAGCCCATTAAGCTTGCCATGCTTCACAATTTAGGTGCGCTGAATTATCCCAGCTGGGAAATGAGAAAAGAGGATATTGACGCAGAGCCCTACTGCTACGCAAACACCCCCATTTTTGAAATTGAAGAAAACGGTCCGGCTCGCATTGCAGTAAAGGTAACCCGTGACCTTGATTATTCAAAGGCGGTACAGATTGTATCCATTGATGCCGGAAGTGATGTTATCCGTGTAGACAACTACATAGACTGGCAGTCACGCAGAGCTTTACTTAAGGCACAGTTCCCCTTCACCTGTGCCAATGAAACAGCCACATACGATTTAGGTCTGGGATGTATTGAGCGAGGCACAAACACGGAAAATCTTTACGAGGTGCCGGCACAGAAATGGGCGGATATTACAGACGCCTCCGGAAATTACGGAGTCAGCGTATTTTCCGACTGTAAATACGGATGGGATAAGCCCAATGACAATACGCTAAGGCTTACCTGCATACACACTCCGGCAGGCGCATTTACAAAGGATGCAAGGCAGGATTTGCAGGATTTAGGCAGAAACATATTCTCCTTCGGCATACAGGCTCATAAGGGCGGTATCAACGGCGACATTCAGGTTAACGGAGAAATGTTTGGCAAAAAAATGACCGCCTTCCAAACAAGCTCACGCCGTGAGGGCACTTTAGGCGCCGTTTTTTCTGCGCTTAACATAAGTGCAGGCGGTGTACTTGTAAGAGCATTTAAGAGGTCACAGGACGGCAAATCAGTAGTTATCCGTGTTAACGAGGGATTGGGCAAGGAGCACAGAAAAATCAGCTTAAAGCTTTTTGCACCGATTACTCAGGCTTACGAGGCTTACGCCACCGAGGAAATTATTAAGGAGGCAAAGGTTAAAGACGGAGAGCTTGTATTTGACATTAAGCCTTATCAGGTTAAAACCTTCTTAGTAAAAATTGACGCTAAACGCAACAAGGCGTCGGAGAATTACAAAAAGATTGACCTTGAATACAACGCTGTGGGAATTACAAAGGATGAGTACAAGGTTAATACCATTCTTCAGGGCACCGGATGCTCCCTGCCGAACGAGCTGCTAAGCGACAGCATAACAGTGCACGGAATTACATTTAAACTGCCTAATGCGGATATGAATAAAAATATTTTCATTCCCCGTGAGCAGGAAATTGATATTCCCAAAGGCAGTACAAAGCTATACATTCTTGCAGCCGCGGCATTAGGTGACAAAGAAATAACCGTTATGACCGACAACAAGGAGCGCAGGCTGAAAATATTTGATATGAAGGAGCCTGTGGGCCGATGGGATATGGCGGGGTTAAATCAAACCGCCAAGGTTAAGGATGCCAATATAGGTATTGAATTTACACACACACATCATCCCGAGGGCAACATACCCGATGGAAAGGCATATTTCTTTATGTACGAAATTGATGTGAGGAATTGCAAAAGGTTGATTCTGCCGGAAGAGAACAAGGTTATGATTTTGGCAATGACAGCGGTTAAGAAATTTTCTAACACAAGGCTTGTTACGCCGCTTATTGACATTCCTAACGAGGATTATGAATTTGGTGAAATTCCGCCGATTGATAAAATTGCAGATAAAGCAGATTTTGTAACAATAAGAGCAGGCAAAATTCAGGACCAGGTTAAAGGCGGAAAAGGAAAAGGCTTTAAGCGTGATAACATAATAACTAATATTATTCGCTCATATACAAAAAGTGAATGGTAATATGCAAAAATCTCTCTATTCAAATAATGAATAGAGAGATTAATTTTTTGTAATGGTATTTACCTTTACAAATAAGAATTGTTAAAACAATTGTGGAAATCAATGTTTAATATGTTGAAAACTTCAGTTAATAGACATTGGTTTTGTGGAAAACTATGTTTAAATCGTTGAAAATGTAAAGTATTTTACTTGCTTTAACAAATTTTCCACTTTACAGTATGTTAAATATTCAATTAGTTAAACAATTGTCAAAATGAATAAAAAATAGCCGATGTATAGACACCGGCTATTTTTATGAAGGTAAAACTTATGAAGTAATTATTTCTTAAAGAAGCTTACGATGTCGCTGAATGCGTCGTCATCATTTGCTGAGAAGCTTGTAGGAGCACTAACCTCTGCAGGAGCGGCAACAGGAGGAGCAACCTCCTTGTTTGCTGTAACAGACTTAATCGGTGCGCCGGGACCGTCCTCACCAAAGCGTGTAGCAATAACGGTGATAATCATTTCGTCCTCAAGGTCCTCATCAAAGTTTGCACCCCAAATAATTTCACAATCAGGATGAACTGCATTTGTAACAACTGTTGATGCGGCATCAATTTCTTCAAGACCGATATCTGTTGAAGCAGTGATGTTAAGCAATACGCCTCTTGCACCGTCAATAGAAGTCTGAAGAAGCGGTGAAGAAATAGCCTGTTGAGCGGCAATTTCTGCCTTATCCTTGCCCTTAGCACGACCAACGCCCATGTGAGCATAGCCTGCATCCTTCATAATCTCTGTAACGTCAGCGAAGTCGGAGTTAACAAGACCTGTTGCATTAACAAGGTCAGAGATTGACTGAACGCCCTGACGAAGAACATCATTAGCAATTTCAAAAGCATTGAGTAAGGTAATCTTTTCCTTACTTACAAGCTTAAGGTTTTCGTTAGGAATAACCATAATAGAATCAACGTAGGAAGCAAGCTCCTTTATACCCTCGTTAGCCTGATCCATACGGCGCTTACCCTCAAATGCAAATGGAGTAGTAACTACGCCGACAGTCAGAATACCCATATCCTTAGCAATTTTTGCAACTACGGGAGCAGCACCAGTACCTGTTCCGCCGCCCATACCGGCAGTGATAAATACCATTTCGCATCCCTGGAGAACATCGGTAATTGCTTCTCTTGATTCTTCAGCGGCTTTAAGACCGATTTCAGGCTTTGCACCTGCGCCACGTCCCTTTGTAGCCTTTTCGCCGATAAGTATTTTATGAGTAGCCGAGGACTTATCAAGAGCCGGCTTATCAGAGTTAATTGCAACAAACTCTACATCTTTAATATTACATTTAACCATACGGTTAACGGCATTTCCTCCGCCGCCACCGACACCTACTACTTTAATCTGAACTACCTTGTTATCATCTGTGTCAATTTCATAACGTCCCATATTACATTCTCCTTATTTTTATATTTATTGTCGAGTGACAGATGAGAAAATCCTCATAACACTTCTACAATTGGTATTGTAACAGTTTTGTAACCGATTTGCAATACTTTTCAAAAAATATTCCTTATGTTTTTTACAATCTTTTTTGTTGTTTTTTGTAATTTGTTGTGCAATATATACAATTGTGTATATTTTGCACTTACTTTGTAAAGTCATTTACTTTACGAATTATTTTCATTTATTCTCTGTAAAGTATATTTGCTTGTCACCTGTTACTGTCATTTCACCCTCTGCCTGAGGATTTGTTTCGTTAAGCTTTTCCACCGCCGCTAAAGCTGAATACAATTTATTCTCCAAATCGTCACATGAGCCTAACTTAAATACGATACGATTTTCATAAACTATGAAATTATTATTTATGTCGTCGCTGTAAATAGCTGTTGCTTGCGTTAAATCTAATTTGTTTATAGCATCTGCAAGTGCAAGCAAATCCTTTGATGTCTGCTTATCCGTAAATTCTGCGATATTACCTTCAACTGCATTTGATACGGTAGCCTTTTTTATATCCACTGCATTTTTAGGCTTTTTAGCCGATGCAGATTCAAGAACCTTTAGGTTATTATCCAATAACAGATATGTTTTATCTTTGTTTTTAATTGCATATATATTATCGGTTTCCGTTACCTTTACTGTAATGGTAGAAGGTAGCTTTCTGTCAATCTCTGCATTATAAATATAAGGCAGAGAGGATTCAAGCTTTTCCTTTGCAGAGGAGGTATCGGCAAGAAACAGATTTTTATTCTTTTCTATTGGCAGCACCGATTCAATCTGTTGGGTTGTATATTTATTGTTTCCCGTTATTGTTATTGTGTCAATTTTAAAGAAAACTGTTAAGCTTAATACAACTAATACTGCAAGAATTAAAAAAACAACGCCGAGAGAAAAAAGAATTTTTCTAATTAGAATTTTCTTTTTTCTCTTTTGATTTTCTTCTTTTCTTTTCTGCTGAGTAGTTATATTTTGCTTTGAAGATGTGCCTTTTTTCTTTTTACCCTTTGATTTTGTCTTTTTGCCTTTAGATTTTTCCGAACGGGAATTATCCTGATTGTAGGTTAATCTTTTTTCCTGTTCCTTTCTGTAAATCTTAGGCGGTTCCAGATTGAAGGAACCAAGCTCGTTATTCAACGGTTTAAAATCTTTATTATTAAATTTTCCTTCATTCTGCTTTTTCATCATTAATCCTTTTAATATCTGCTCCTATTGAAGAAAGCTGATTTTCTATTTTTTCATATCCTCTGTCTATATGGTGTATATCCGTGATTTGCGATCTTCCCTCAGCTGCAAGGGCTGCAAGCACAATTGCTGCTCCTCCTCGCAAATCCGTACAGCTGACATCAGCACTGTGAAGTGATTTAACGCCGTTAATTACCGCGGTTTGATTATTCACAATCACGTCTGCGCCGAATCTGTTAAGCCGTGAAATATGCTTAAA
>CAMFRO010000068.1 GCA_945982035.1 uncultured Clostridia bacterium
GAAAAGTGAAAATATGCCGAAATCAAGCCGTTTTAGGCTTGTTCGGATTTATCTCACTTGCTTAAGGGCGGCAAGAGCCTTTTTTCCTATATCATTTCTGTAATGAGCGCCGTCAAATTCTATTGCTTTTACTGCGTTGTAGGATTTATCAAGAGCGCTTTGCAGATCATCGCCCAAAGCGGTAACACCCAGCACTCTGCCGCCGGAGGTAACCAGCTTGTCATCTTTAAGTGCAGTTCCGGCGTGATATACTGTAACGCCGTCTGTCTGTCCGTTAACAAGACCTTTAATTTCAATACCCTTTGGATATGATTTTGGATAGCCGCCGGATGCCATAATTACACAGGCTGCGGCTCTGCTGTCCCATTCAATATCAAGTTCTGCGAGAGTCTCGTTATTAATTGCCTCAAATATATCCATAATATCAGTCTTAAGGCGAGGAAGCACAACCTGGGTTTCAGGGTCGCCGAAACGACAATTATATTCAATAACCTTTGGACCCTTAGGAGTTATCATAAGTCCAAAATACAGACAGCCTTTAAATGTTCTGCCCTCGCTGTTCATAGCATTTATTGTAGGGATAAAGATTTTTTCCATACATTCGGCGGCAACATCGTCGGTATAGTAGGGGTTAGGAGATACAGTACCCATACCGCCTGTATTGAGTCCTTTATCGCCGTTAAGGGCACGCTTATGGTCCATAGAGGAAACCATAGGCTTAACTGTTTTGCCGTCTGTAAACGCAAGCACGGAAACCTCGGGACCTGTAAGAAATTCCTCAACAACAACGTTATTTCCGCTTTCGCCGAAGATTTTGTCCTCCATAATTTCCTTAACGCCTGCTACTGCTTCATCAAGGTTTTCGGGAATAATTACGCCCTTTCCCAAAGCCAAGCCGTCAGCCTTTATAACTGCAGGAAATTCGTTCTTTTGCTTGATATATTCAATAACATCCTCCGGATTGCTGAAAACCTTATATTCTGCGGTGGGGATATTGTATTTTTCCATAAGATTTTTTGAGAACACCTTTGAGCCCTCAATAATTGCCGCCCTTGAGTCGGGTCCGAAGGTTGCAAAGCCTTCTTTATTGAGTGCGTCAACCATACCCATTACAAGGGGATCATCAGGTGCAACAACCACAAAATCCGCCTTAATTTTCTTTGCAAGCTTTACTACGCCGTCAATATCGGTAGCAGAAACATTAAAGCACTCTGCGTCATAAGAAATACCGCCGTTGCCGGGACAGCAGGCAATATAATCAACTCTTGGAGATTCCTTGATTTTTCTGACAAGGGCGTGCTCACGTCCGCCGCCGCCTACTACTAATACTCTCATATTATGTACCTCCTAAAATATTTAGGGTGACAAAAGCCACCCTTTATATTGTTATATATTTTTATTTATAATTCTTGTTTCCTCTGCACCATTTTCAAGATTGATAAAACGGGTAAACAGAGATACTTTATTGTCCTCGTTAAGATTGCTCCATACCATATCGGTAAATGAGTCAATATCGCCGTCAATTTCAACAGGCGTAGGCTCACCCTCAAAGGACGGAATAGGATTTCCGTCGCACTTATAGGTGTGAATAAAATGTCCCTGACCTGCAACAGCGGGATATTCATAGAAAAATCTTACACACTGAGGCTGACCTAAATTTGATTTTAAAATGGACAAATTATAATCGCCGTTTGGCTTAACAATACCGGAAATTCTCGGTGTGTAGTTGGGATAATCCGGCTCATATTCACGGGTAATAAGAGCGTCGTGATAGCATCCGCCCTCGCTCATAACATCGTAAATCGTATCGGTTTGGTCGCCGTTTGTTACAATTGTTATACCCTCAAGCTTGAGAACAGGATTATAAATGATAAGGCTGGGGTCCTCCATTTTTGACTCGTCAAAAGCCTTTGTGCGAATACCGCCTCTGTCATTTTCTTCAAAAATACGGTTACGACTGTTAACGCTTCTGCCCATAATGAAATAGGCAATTACAGCGTGTTTGCCGTCCTTTGATTTACCTAAAACTATTCCCCTGCCGGGATAAGTATTGCCGCTTAATTCTTCAGCGAGAGATTTAATCATCATATATATTACCTCAAATTACTTCAGTTTTGTTACCGTTAATTTTAATCCTGCTCTGGCAGAAAAGCGATACCGCTTCGGGAAGAATATTCCACTCACATTCCTCCATAACTCGCTTTTGCAGTATTTCAGGGGTGTCGCCGTTAAGCACAGGCACTGCCTTTTGTGCTATTATCGGACCTGCATCGCAGTCCTCGGTTACAAAATGCACAGTGGCACCTGTAAGCTTCACTCCGCTTTCAAGCACAGCCTCGTGTACTTTAAGACCATAAAATCCTTTTCCACAGAAGGAGGGTATCAAGGCAGGATGAACATTCATCATTCTACCGGGAAATGCCTTTACTATCTGTGAATCAAGTATAATCATAAAGCCGGCATAAACCACTAAATCTGCTTTTGCATCAACAAGTGCTTTGGTTACTGCGGCGGTATAATCAGCTCTATCGGGATAATCCTTTTTCGGTACAACAACGGTAGCAATACCGTTGTTTTTCGCTCTTTCAAGGGCATAGGCATCGGGATTTGACGAAATAACACAAGTGATTTTTCCGTTTACTATTTCGCCTCTTTTTTCAGCGTCAATAAGTGCCTGAAGATTTGTTCCGCCACCGGATACAAGAACTGCTATATTTAGCATAATTCTACCCCTTTTTCGCCTGCTTTAATTTCGCCGATAACAGATGCCTGCTCACCGGATGCGTTAAGTATTCTGACAGCCTCGTCAGCCTTGTCGTTGTCAACGGCGATTACAAGACCGGTACCCATATTAAATGTATTGTACATATCTCTTTCGGGAATTGAGCCTGTTTTTGCAATCAAGTCAAAAATGGGCTTTTTGAAGCATTTATCCTTTTCAATAACTGCAAGAGTATTATCATTTAACATTCTGGGTACATTCTCATAGAAGCCGCCGCCTGTAATATGGCTTATGGCGTTAACTCTTACGCTGTCCATAAGAGTGAGAAGCGGTTTAACATAAATTCTTGTTGGGGTAAGCAATTCCTCACCAAGAGTTTTACCAAGCTCGTCAACGTAAACATTGATTTTATCCTCGCTATCAATGTCAAACACCTTTCTCACCAGTGAAAAGCCGTTTGAATGAACACCGGAGGAGGCAACACCAATAAGAGTATCACCTGCTTTAAGATGCTCGCCGGACACAAGCTTATCCTTTTCGCCGATACCTACGGTAAATCCGGCAAGGTCATATTCCTCAGCGGGCATAAGGCCGGGATGCTCGGCAGTTTCACCACCTACAAGAGCGCATCCCGACTGAACACAGCCGTCTGCAACGCCTTTAACTATTTGCTCAATTTTTTCCGGATAATTTTTTCCGCAGGCAATATAGTCAAGGAAGAAAAGTGGTTTAGCGCCTGAGCAGGCAACATCGTTTACGCACATTGCCACACAGTCAATTCCGATTGTATCGTGCTTGTCCATAAGAAAAGCAAGCTTTAATTTTGTACCAACGCCGTCGGTGCCTGATACAAGCACAGGATTTTTGTACTCACCGAAGGGCAGCTCAAACATTCCGCCGAAGCCGCCGATTGAGCCGATTACACCTGGGATATTTGTTTTTTTAACATGGGATTTAATAAGTTCAACAGATTCGTAGCCGGCGGTAACATCAACGCCTGCCGCTGCATAACTGTCACTAAAGCTTTTCTGCATACTGTACTCCTTTATTATATTTCTTTTATTTTTTCTTGGAGAGCCGCATCCTTTTCAGCCACGGCGTCAGCCATTGATTTTCTCATTTCAATTAACTTATTCATAAGCTCGCTGTCTGAAACAGCAAGAATTTCCGCCGCCAGCAAAGCCGCATTTTTGGCAGCATTAACGCCTACTGTGGCTACGGGTATTCCCGGGGGCATCATAACTGTTGCAAGCATTGCATCCATACCGTCAAGCACCTTTGCAGAGCAAGGTATTCCGATAACCGGAAGTGTAGTTGATGCCGCAAGAACGCCTCCTAAATGAGCAGCCATTCCTGCCGCCGCAATAATTACGCCAAAGCCGTTGTCAACAGCATCTTCACTGAACTGCTGAGCAGCCTTTGGAGTTCTGTGGGCGCTCATAACCCTTACCTCTGTTTCAATTCCAAGCTCTTTAAGCTGCTTTATTGCAGGTGTAACTATGGGCAAATCGCTGTCGGAGCCCATAATAATTGCAACCTTTTTCATATTCCGTCCTCCTGAAAATATGCAATATTTTATATGATTATACATTGTTTATTTACTTATTTCAAGACAATAAGTATATTTTATTATAAAAAAGAAATCGGAAGGAAGCACACCGATTTCTTAAAAAAAATATTTTGCATACTGCCAATAATCCGCAGTAAGCTCTCTGTTTCTGTACTGATGGGCATAAATAGCAAAATCCTTAACATTAACATAGCCGTCTTTATTAAAATCATAGCCTACGAACGCAATATCCCCATACTCAACATTTTCTCCGTTAACATCAAAATGAACGGTAACATCACCGCCGAATCTGTTTACAAAGGTAATGTCGCAGCTGTCAAAGGTGTTAAAGCTCCAGTAGCCGTTACTGTCGGTGGTATATTCCCTACCGTTAGCATAAAAAGCTACATAAGGGTACGCAATACTATCAGCATGGCTCATATCGGGTCTTTGCGCCAAAACCGCTCGTCCGCTAACTGTTACGGCGGTAGTTGGTACAAAATTGTCCTTGTAGCTATTAGAGCAAAGTACGCATGCATTAAGAGTATATCCGTCATCGTCAACAGTGGGGGCAATTACACTTTGGGTATAGCTGTGATTTACAAGCACTTCAAAATCCGAATTGATTTCTCCCAATGAAATCTGCGCCGTATTACTGCCGCAGGTAAAAGGATTTTCCATTTGAGTATCATTATACTCAATATTTCTGTTATCAAAATATCCGCTTTGATAATAGAGCATATCCTTCAAGCCGTTTTCAAACGTAATTGTTAGGATAAAATCGGAAAGCCGCTCGTCGGTAATATTAAAATATCTGTATTCACCGTTGTCGGTTGAGTCGCAGGCGTTAAATGTTAAGCTGCCATTAACATTCACTGTATTGATAGCCTGAGGATAAATCCAAAGCGAATAAGTACCCGTGCTTTTATAGGATGATATGGTAAGGATATATTCTTTACCCTTTTCAAGCTGCGCCGACACCATACAGTTTTTGTCGGTACTGCTAATATCATCGTTAGAGGCGATAGTATTCCCGGCGCTGTCTTTTAACACGGCAGACACGTCACAGTCACCTCTTGTATAAAAATTATACACAATACTACTATCGGCAGTAAATGAATAATCAAAGGTTCGGTTTACATTGTTTTCGTTATAAGTATTTTTATATTCAACTGCACATTCGGCATAAGTAATGTCGGTGACGGTATATCCAAAGCCGTTTGTATCAGCATAGGTCTGTCCGTTTGAACCGCTGTAAACAGTCATTGCAGCATCCGCATATTTCGTACTGCTGTCTGCATAGCCGAAAAATTTTGTACCCACTGTTGCATTCATAGGAATGGTAATATTTTTAAGCGAGGAGCAACCCAGAAAACAGTTTGATGATATAGTCACACTGCTTGTTTCAGACTGAAATATTACATTATTAAGGGAGGTGCACTGATAAAAAGCGTTTGAGCCGATAGTCGTAACAGAATACGGGATAGCTATTGATTCAAGTGATGTACAGTTATAAAATGCCTTGGAGCCTATTGAAGCAAGGGTATCGGGAAGCGTAATTGATTCCATAGTTGAGCATCCGTAAAAGGCATTTGTGCCGATTGATGTTACGCCGAAGGGAATCACCCAATCCGTAACGGCTAAGGTATTGCCGAGAGCATAACTGCGTATTTGTTTAAGAGTATCCGGCAGAGTAATAGAGGCGGTTTTAACCTGATAAAGCAGATAGTTACCCAAAGCAGTAACGCCGTCTTTAATCACAACATTTTCTATACTGCCGTCGGAACGCCACAGATACCACGGAATTGAGGTAGAGGTATTGCTGAAATCGGGAGTTGCGCCTGTACCCTCAATAGTCAGCGTTTTTGTTTCAACACTGTATGAATAATATGTATCGCTGGCACCCAGCTGAGTTTTTTCTATATCAGCCGTAGGTGCCGACGATGCAAACGCATAAAAAGAAAAACAAAAGGAGCATACGCACAAAGCCATAAAAGCAGACAAAATCCGCTTAAAAGAATTCATACCATCACGCTCCTTAAAAAATTCTCTAATATTATATCATATTATAAAAAATTTCACAAGGCAGTAAAATCTCTTCATTAGGTATATTCTGTCTTGAATATAAAAATATTATGTGATATTATATATTTCGCACGGGCACGTAGCTCAGTTGGGAGAGTGCTGCATTCGCATTGCAGAGGCCGAGGGTTCGACTCCCTTCGTGTCCACCAAAAAGAAAAGTCGCTTTAGCGGCTTTTCTTTTTTCTCTACATTATTTACCGTTACCATATACAATACATAAAACACGGCTTGGAGATTTCTCTAAGCCGTGTGGTTTTTATATTTAAATGCTTTCAATTCTGAAATTCGGCTCTCCTAAAAGCAGAACTCCGGGAGCCACATGTTTTATAAGCATAAAGCTGTTTACACCCAAGTCCTCTCTTTCACATCTATCTAAAAAATCATAAACAGCTTTAGGATTAATCC
The DNA here is from genome assembly GCA_945982035.1 of uncultured Clostridia bacterium. Lineage (GTDB taxonomy): Bacteria > Bacillota > Clostridia > Oscillospirales > Acutalibacteraceae > Eubacterium_R. The sequence continues at coordinate 6,762 of CAMFRO010000068.1, forward strand.
CGCTTTCACTGCATTTTCCGTATTTGAGCATAGACAAAACCTACTTTACATCACATAATAAAACAATAATAGCATAGTATAGCTATAAAAGCAAATATTTACAAAAAAATAATATTTTTTGCAACTAATATTGTGCAATTTGTCTATGACCGGTATTGAAAAATAAAAATGACAATACTATAATAGTAATACTTAAAAAAGGAGCGTTATTTATGTGTACAAGTATTGCGTTTAAAACGAAGGATTTTTACTTTGGAAGAAATATGGATATAGGATATAATTTCGGCGAGCAGGTTGTTATAACTCCAAGAAATTATCAATTCAAATTTAAAAAGGAAAAATCCATAGCCGGCCATTATGCTCTTATCGGAATGGCGTCGGTTATGGATAACTGTCCTCTTTACGCAGAGGCAGCAAACGAAAAAGGACTGTGTATGGCGGGACTGAATTTTCCCGGATATGCTTATTTCGGCACGGAGGCCGTTGAGGACAAAAGCAACATAACGCCCTACGAGATTATACCTTGGGTGCTTGCGCAATGTGAAAATGTACCGCAGGCAAGGGAGCTTTTAAAGAGTGTAAATATGATTTCAATACCCTTTAAAGAGGGCTTGCCCGTTGCGCAGCTGCATTGGCACATTGCCGATAAGAACGAATCAATAGTTCTTGAAAGCACAAAAACAGGTCTGTATGTATATGACAATCCGTTAAACGTACTGACAAATCCTCCGGGATTTGAATTTCATCTTACAAACACGGCACAGTATTTGAATTTAAGAACGGACGAGCCGTCTAATATTTTCAGCGAAGAAAAGAATATTAAGCCCTTCGGAAAAGGTATGGGAAGCATCGGTCTGCCCGGGGATTTTTCCCCTGCGTCAAGATTTGTAAAGGCGGCGTATCTGCTGTTAAATTCACAATGTAGTAACGATGAAAACAGCAGTATTGCTCACTTTTTTCATCTGCTGGACAGCGTGGCCGTTACTGACGGTGCAATAGTAATTGAGGACGCCGACAAGTATATAACAACCTATTCCTGCTGTATTAACGCCGACAAAGGCGAATATTATTACAAGACCTATTCCAACAATCAGTTAACACTAATTAAATTGCGCAATGAAAATCTTGACGGTGAGGCTTTGATAGCATATCCCCTTGTAACCGAACAGCAGATTAATGAGATTAATTAATAGGAATAATTTGGAAAAATGTGAATAGTAAAATGAAGAGTGAAGACAACAAAAATAAAAGCCGAAGCAACGCCTAAAGGCGTCGTTTCGGCTTTGGTGGAGCATAGGGGACTTGAACCCCTGACCCCCACACTGCCAGTGTGGTGC
>CAMFRO010000069.1 GCA_945982035.1 uncultured Clostridia bacterium
TAATATTATACCGATTATAATAAAATAAAATGCAGAGTTGGTATTTATGTTAGAATTTGAAGAGCTTAAAGCAAGGCTTTCTCAGTCGGAAAAGCCTATTGAAAATTTGAAAGAGGCACTTAATATTGACGGTCTTGTTACAGAGATCGAGGAGCTTGAAAAGCAGAGTGCCGCTCCTGATTTTTGGGACGATATGGCAAACAGCCAAAAGGTTATGCAGAAAATCGGTTCTCTTAAAGCAAAGGTTCAGTCGTACAAATCCCTCAAAAGCGAATATGAGGACGCTATGGTTATGATTGAGCTTGCCGATGAGGAAGAGGATGAAAGCCTGCTTGAGGACTGCACAGTATCGGTTGATGAGGTAGAAAAGAAAATTGAAAGCATGACTCTGTCAACGCTTCTCAGCGGAGAATTTGACGATAAAAATGCAATTCTCACCTTTCATGCCGGTGCCGGCGGAACGGAGGCTCAGGACTGGGCGGAAATGCTTTTTCGTATGTATAACCGATGGGGCGAGCGTCACGGCTACAAGGTGTCAACCCTTGATTATCTTGACGGCGATGTAGCAGGTATAAAAAGCGCAACAATTCTTATTGAGGGCGAAAACGCTTACGGCTATCTCCACGGAGAGATGGGTATTCACCGTCTTGTCAGAGTTTCTCCCTTTGACTCCTCGGGCAGACGTCATACCTCCTTTGCCTCTCTTGAGGTTATGCCGGAAATTGATGATGATGTTGACGTGGAAATCCGTGAGGAGGATATAAAAATGGACGTTTATCGTGCTTCCGGCGCCGGAGGACAGAAGGTAAACAAAACCTCCTCCGCAGTACGTCTTACACATATTCCTACCGGCATTGTGGTTTCTTGTCAGATTGAGCGTTCACAGCATCAAAACAGGGAAGTTGCAATGAGAATGTTGAAATCAAAGCTTGTTGAAATCAAAGAGCGTGAAAACCTTGAAAAAATTGAGGATATAAAGGGCGACCAGAAGGAAATTGCTTGGGGCTCCCAAATTCGCTCCTATGTGTTTATGCCTTACACTATGGTTAAGGACCACAGAACAAATTACGAAATGGGCAACATAACCGCAGTTATGGACGGCGACCTTGACGGATTTATTAACGCTTATCTTAAAATGAAAAGCATTGAAGGCAGTGAGAACAATTGAAGGATTTGTTAATCACATATCCTATTGATACCTTTTTAGGATTTGGTATAAGAATGCTTGTTGCCTCGCTTTTGGGGGCGATTATTGGCTTTGAACGCCAATGGACCCGCCACCAGGCAGGTATTTTGACAAATGTAATCGTATGTATCGGTTCGTTTTCCTTTACGGCGTTTGGCTATTTTGTCAGTGATAATGCCGATTTAACACGAATTGCTGCCCAGGTAGTCAGTGGTATCGGCTTTTTGGGCGCAGGCGTGATTATCCGTGATGGCGCAAATGTACGCGGACTCAACACCGCCGCTACTGTTTGGGCAAGTGCCTCCGTGGGTATATTGTGCTGTCTTGACAAAATGCAGTATGCTGTTATGGTGGCAGGCGTGATAGTGTTTCTTCATCTTGTACTGCACCCTTTGTCAAGCAAAATTGACCAAATTAAAAAATACGAAAAAGGCAAAAAAATGCATAACGAAAAAATTTACAAAATTTCCGTTGTGTGCCCCGAGGAATCTGCACTTGATGTGCGCAAAAACATAATGCATATCATTAAAAATGATTCCGGTGCCTTGCTTCACACCCTTGAAAGCACGGAAACAGAGGACGGCAATACGAAAATCCGAGCCTACATAACGACAAAAACCGACAATGACGCACTTATTGAAAATCTGCTGACTCAGGTGGGAAAAAACGAAGAAATTATTTCCGCCGGCTGGAAAACGGAGCATAGCTGATTTTACCATTAATATTTTTACCTCCTGTGACAAAAATATTGTTGCAGGAGGTTTTTATTTATGAAAAAATTTTTAGCGTGCCTTATGTGCTGTCTGTTGCTTTGCGGATGCACGGTGAGTATGAATGGCACAGAGAATAATAATACTACGAGTAATATTACAGAGAGCACAACTCAGCCCTCAACAAAGGATAATGACCTTGCTCCGTCTGCCAATACAACCCAGGCACCCAGCGCAACACAGCTGGCGGACATCAATGATTTTTCTACCAATAAAGTGATTTGGGGGCCGGGAAATATTGAAAATCATCAGGTGCCCACAGACCCTGCCTCACTGGAAAAAAGCTTTTCATCATTGGGCGGAAAATGGCTTCTTGACAACAAAAATCAGGTGTGCTTAACATTTGACGAAGGTTATGAAAACGGCTTTACACCGTCAATTCTTGACACTCTGAAGGAGAAAAAGGTGAAGGCGATTTTCTTTGTTACCTATGATTTTGCAAAGGATAATCCCGATTTGATAAAGCGAATGATTGACGAGGGGCATATTGTGGGCAATCATACCTACCGCCATTACACAATGGATGAAATTGATTTGGATACCGCCAAGGAGGAGGTAATGACCCTCCATAATTATATTAAAAAAGAGTACAATTATACAATGAGTTATTTTCGCTTCCCTAAAGGCGAATTCAGTCAGCAAAGTCTTGCACTTGTAAATCAATTAGGATATAAAAGTGTTTTTTGGTCCTTTGCTTATGCGGATTGGGACACTTCAAATCCGCCTGATAATTCCGAGGCGCTGACTAAAATCTGCGAGTCCACTCACCCGGGTGAAATTATCCTGCTTCACGCAGTATGTAAAACCAATGCGGATATTTTAGGCTCGGCAATAGACGATGTACGTCAGCAGGGCTACACATTTACAACTGAATTGTAATTCGCAGAGATGATTTCAGCCCCTTTGACACCCCCTTTTTTGAAAAGGGGGCAGATTTATTTTTAAGCAGTTTTTCCTATGATAATCCATTGTTTTGTTACGATAGATTTACAAATTTATTAATTTTTTAATTACATATTGAGATTACAGGGATATTAATATATAATAGGCTGGACAGAAAATTTAGAAGGCTGAAAGTGAGAGAATACATAATGCTTTTTTCAAGAGATATAGGAATTGATTTAGGTACTTCAAATACTTTGATTACGGATAAAAAAGGCCATATTATCATACAGGAGCCCAGCGTTGTTGCTGTTGATGTTAAGTCAAAGCGCGTTCTGGCAACCGGTGATGAGGCAAAAACCATGATAGGCAGAACACCCGGCTCAATAGTTGCCGTTCGTCCTATCCGCGACGGTGTTATTGCGGATTTTGATATGACTGCCGATATGATTCACGATTTTATTTACCGTTCAAGCAAGCGTAATATGTTTACAAAGACACGTGTCGTTATCAGCGTTCCTGCAGATGTTACCGAGGTGGAACGCAGAGCTGTTGAGGATGCGGCGAGAAGTGCCGGCGCACAGGAGGTTGAGCTTATTGAGGCACCTATGGCGGCGGCTTTGGGCGCAGGTTTGCCTGTTTACGAGGCAGCAGGCTCAATGATAGTTGATATTGGCGGCGGAACCTGTGATATTGCGGTTGTGTCCCTTGGCGGTATTGCCAGCAGTAAAAGCATAAAAATCGGCGGTGACGCACTTGACGAAGCCATCGTTACATATATGAAGAAAAATCATAACCTGCTTATCGGCGAGCGCACAGCTGAGGATATTAAAATTAAGCTTGGCTCCGCCTCAGCCTATGACGGCGAAGGTGCTATGGAGGTAAGGGGAAGAAATCTTGCCGACGGTCTTCCGAACAGTATGGAAATAACCTCAGGAGAGGTAAGGGAAATTCTTTTTGAGCCGGTTAACAGCATTGTAAACGCAGTTAAGGAAACGCTGGAGGTTACTCTGCCGGAGCTGGCGGCGGATATTATTGACCGAGGAATATATCTTACAGGCGGTACAGGACAGCTTAGAGGTCTTAGGGAGTTGCTTGAAATGCATACAAAAATTCCCGTAATCATACCGGACAGGCCTACCGAGTGCGTTGCGCTGGGTACATCAGTTAAGCTTAGAAGAGCAAGATAAGCAAGAGGAATGTTGAATGAAAAATATTTTTAAAAGCAGCAGATTTAAAATGGTTGCCGCAGTAATTGCCTGTCTGCTTTTGGGGGCGGTAATTTCCGCCGCAAACGGTCACGGTGAAACGGCACAATCCACGGTGGTTGGCACTGTTTTTGCGCCATGCCATTATGTTGCGTCAAAAATAAGCAGCGGTATTGATAAAATTTCATCAAATATCAGCGGAGATGCAGAATATGAAAAGCAGATTGCATCTTTGCGCAGTCAGGTGGGCGAGCTGCAGGAGCAATTGGTGGACTATGAAAACTTAAAAAAGCAAAACGAGCTTTACAAGGAATTTCTTGAGCTTAAGGATGAAAACCCGGATTACAAATTTGCCCAGGCTTCCGTTATCGGTAGGGACAGCGCCGACGTTTACGGCTCCTTTACTATCAGTCAGGGTAAGGCTGACGGAATAGAAAAGGGCGACGCAGTTCTTTACGGAAAATATCTTGTGGGCGTTGTTGACAGGGTTTATCCCGATTATTCCGTGGTTAAAACAGTTATGGATAAGGATTTCAATGTTTCCGCTTACGAGATTGTCAGCGGTGAAATGTCTTATGTCACCGGTACTGCCGCTCTCGCAAAGGAGGGTAAGTGCAAAATGGCTAATCTTGACTCGTCAACAAAAATCACCTACGGCTCAATTATTTGTACTGCCGGAATAAGCACAACAGTGCCCAAGGATTTGATTATCGGCACAGTTGACGAAATCAGCGACGAGGCTACGGATATTTCCTCCTATGCCGTAATAACCCCCGGTGTTGATGTCAGCACTATTACCTCCTGCTTTGTTCTTACCGATGCGGAGTAATAATCCTAACCCATCAATAAATACAGTAGAAAGCGAGGCTGAGTAATGGAGCTTACCAAAAAGGACAAAACCGTTAAATACATAGCTTACTGCGGCATTTTGATGCTGTGTGCATTGCTTCAAAACACTGCCGGACTTTTTCCCGAAATAGGCGGAGCACATTGCTTTATCCTTATTCCCGTGTGTGTTCTTATCAGCTTGGATGAGGATGAAAAGGCAGCCGCTCTATTGGGGCTTTTTGCAGGTGCGTTGTGGGATATTGTCAGTGCTGAGCATATGGGATATAACTGTATTTTTCTTATGCTGGCGTGTTTTGTTTCGTCAACCCTTGTAACATACGTGTTTAGAAATACATTTGCCGTAAGCATGGTTTGCACGGCTGCTTCAATCGCCTTGTACTGCCTGTTTTATTGGCTTATATTTATGGTTATTCAAAAATCAGACGGCTCTGTGTGGACATTGTTTTATTTTTACATTCCCTGTGCCGTTTACACAATAGCACTTACTCCGTTGCTTTACCTTATACTTAAGCCGCTGAGCAGAAAACTTAATAAAATCAACGATTTTGATGAGTGAGTGATTGATTTTTTATTTTTAAAGAAAGGAGGATTGCCGTGAAAAGCAGATATAAAAGCGCCCGTGCCGTTGTTGCAATAGTGTTGATAGTGGCGGTGCTGTGCGGATTTGCATACGAGCTTTACGATATTCAAATTACAAATCACGAATATTACGCCGCGCAGAACAACACCGTTAAAACCTATACCGTGCCTATTGAAGCCGCACGAGGAGAAATTGTTGACCGTAACGGCAACCCTCTTGTTACCAACCGACAGGGCAACAGCATTATTTTGGACGCCGCTTACTTTCCCTCATCAAAGGAAAATGACGAGCGTAACGAAATAATAGTCAGCCTCATCAATCTGTTTAGAAAAAACGATGAAGAATATGCCCGAAATTTACCTCTAAAGCTTGATAAATCCGGCAATGCTGTTTTTATTACCGAAAAGGATGACGAGGATTACGAAAAGGAAATAAAAAACCTTAAAAGCAAGGATATGCTTAATTTGCAGGACTATGCCACGGCTCAAAACTGCTTTGATGCGATGGTTGAAAAATACGGTCTTGAGAGATATGACAAAAAGACCGCCCTTGAAATAGGCAATATCCGTTACGAGTTGACAAGGCTCCTTTTTTCTGTTGATAATCCGGTTACAATTGCAGACGATGTCAGCGACGAAACCGTAGCAGAGATTAAAGAGAACAACAGTAAATATTTGGGTGCCGATGTAAGAGTTGTTGCTTACAGAGAATATGCCGATTCCACTCTTGCGCCCCATATTATCGGCACAGTCAGAAAGATTAACGCAGAGGAATATGCCGAGCTTAAGGACCAAGGCTACAAAATCACCGACGAAATAGGTGAGTCGGGTATTGAGTCGGCAATGGAGGAATATCTTAGAGGCGAGCCGGGCGAAAAAACCGTTACCATTGACGGCGACGGCAATGTAACCGAGGAGATTACAAAGGAGCCTATACAGGGTGATACCATTGTTCTTACTATTGATAAGGATTTGCAAAAGGTAGCACAGGACCGTCTTGAAGAAACCTGTAAAAGCGTTGACTATTACAATTCAACAGGTGCCGTTGTGGTTGAAAACTGTAATAACGGCGAAATACTTGCGGCAGCAAGCTATCCAACATACGATTTGAATGATTATTACGAAAAATATAACGAGCTTGCAAGCAATTCAAAAAAGCCCCTTTACAATAGATTTGCCATGGGTGCTTATGCCCCCGGATCCACATTTAAGCCTATGATGGCGTCTGCTGCATTGCAGGAGGGTGTTGTTGACCAAAATACAACCTTTAACTGCTCAAGTGCTTTTCACGTAGGTACAATGAAATTTAAGTGCACAGGCTCCCATGGAGGCGAAAATGTAAGAACTGCGTTACGTGATTCATGCAACATTTATTTTTATAACTGTGCTCAAAGGTTGGGTATTGAAAAAATGAATCTGTACGGCTCAATGTTTGGCTTAGGACAGAAAACAGGTGTTGAAATACCGGAGTCAACAGGTATTCTTGCAGGCCCCGAATACAGAAGCAAATTTGATATGTACTGGCGGCCCGGTGATACGGTACAGGCAGGTATCGGTCAGTCGGACAACCTGTTTACTCCTCTCCAGCTTTGCAATTACAATGCTACTATTGCCAACGGCGGCACACGTTATCAGATGCATTTTGTTAAATCTCGCATTTCAAATGCTACCGGCACCGTAACTCAAACCGGTGCAAATGCGGTGGAAACCGTGTCTGTTTCACAGGCTAATCTTCAGATTGTCAGAGAGGGTATGCGTATGGTTGCCACAGGCGGTGGACCCCAGGCAATATTTAACCAAATTGATACAAAGGTGGCTTGTAAAACAGGTACGTCGCAGGTTGTTGTTAAAGGCGTAAAGCATAACAACGGTTTTCTTATTACCTTTGCACCCTACGAAAACCCGGAGATAAGCATTGCCTCCGCAATTGAGCTTGCCGGCTCCGGTACATCTACGGCAAAAATCACGTCGTCAATTATTGATTATTACTATTCTCACAACACAAATGAGAAAAAGGCCCAAAGAGAGGGCACGTTGTTGAATTGATTTTTTGCCTATACTTTAAAATATTTTCTTGTATAATTTTGTTTTTTATGGTATTATTTACAAGTGAAAGTTTTTTTAGCGGCATTATTATAATTATTATGGAGGAAAGGTATGAATATTGCTCTTATAGCTCACGACGCAAAAAAAGAATTGTTAGTTCAGTTTTGTATAGCATACTGCGGAATTATAAGCCGTCACGATGTCTGTGCTACGGGAACAACAGGTAAATTAGTCCAGGAAGCAACGGGACTTAAAATTAACTGCTTTCTCAGCGGCTCACAGGGCGGGGGACAACAGATTGCCAGCCGTATCGCCTGTAACGAGATTGACCTTTTAATCTTTTTCCGCGACCCTCTTACAGCAAAGCCCCACGAGCCTAACGACAGCGATTTGCTTCGTTTGTGCGATGTTCATAATATTCCCTTTGCTACTAATATAGCGACAGCGGAAGCATTAATCAGAGGAGTTGAAAGAGGAGATTTTGAGTGGCGTGAGATTGTTAATCCACGTTATAATTCAAAATAAAATTCGGGTGACGGTTTATGCTGTCACCCATTTA
>CAMFRO010000070.1 GCA_945982035.1 uncultured Clostridia bacterium
TATTTATATAATATCATAAATTGTTAGTAAATACAACCATAAAAAATAAAACGTCTGCAGTTTTTTGACAGACGTTCAAAATTTAACGGTATATTATTTTCCCATTGCAAATATCATATCGGTGCATTTTGAAAAAAATGATTTATATGCATCACAATAATCTGTGCTTTCCCTGTTTCTTTTGCATCCTCCCGCTCTGCATAAAGCAAAGTAAGGACAGGCTTTACATTCATCCTTCATTTTGAATGATTCTTTAAGAAACTCAACGCTTTTTGTACAATCATTTAAATCAGAAAATGACTTTTCATTAATATTACCTAAATACCATTCATCCGTACAGTAAAAGTCGCAGGGATAAACACTTCCGTCCCCCTCAACAACAAATTGGGTTGAACATGGACCGTTCATTCCGCACTGCTCGGCACACTGTCCTTTGGCAAGAAGTGCATAATTATCAAACTGCCTAATAGATACAAGATTACCACGCATATTATCGTTATAATAAATCTTGTAGCATTTATTTAAATAATATTCGTAATCCTCTACATCCATTGAATACTCGCATTCACTCTCATTAAATGGCTTAAGACAAGGTATGTACTGAAGATAATTTAATTTATTTTGCTTAAAAAATCTGTATGAATCACGTATATTCCGCGCAAGTCTTTTTGTAAGAACAGACAGAATATTAAAGGTGACATTATATTTTTTAAGCAAATCAATACCTTGCATAATATCTTCAAAGGAATTTGAACCGTCAAGATAAACCCGATAATCATTAAGTTCCCTGTTGCCGTCAAGTGAAACGCCGACGAGGACTTTATTTTTGCTGAAAAATCGGCACCATTCGTCATTTATCAAGGTTGCATTTGTTTGCACACAAAGAGTCACCTTAGAACCTTGCTTGTTATATATATTAATTAAGGATACAAAATTATTAAAGAAATCTATTCCACGTAAAAGCGGTTCTCCACCCTGAAAGGTGAAGTACACATCTTCTCCGCCGGTAAAATCAAATGCACTTTTTACAAGATTTTCGGCGGTTTGAAGTGACATCATACCCTTGTTTTCACAGTCGCGTTCTTTTGCAAGAGAGGTATAAAAGCAGTATTTACATTTTAAATTACAGGCTGAGGATGCCGGTTTAATCATTACCGAAATGGACATATTTTTTAACCTCTGTTAACAATAATTTTTGACAAGACCTCGCCCACCTTATCGTGAATTACAAGGTCGGCAATTTTATCAGCAGGAGTTTCATCACGGTTAATTAATACAAAATAATCGCCTTGAAAATAACGTATAAAGCCTGCCGCAGGATATACATTAAGTGAAGTACCGGCGACAATAAGACAGTCAGCATTTGAAATAGCATTTAACGCACCGTTAACCGTATTATCGTCAAGTCCCTCTTCATACAAAACCACATCGGGTTTAATAATTCCGCCGCAGGTGCATTTAGGAATACCGTTGCTGTTTTTCATATAATGTGCATCATAAAGCTTATGACATTCAGTACAGTAATTTCTATGAACGCTGCCGTGAAGCTCAAAAACATTTTTGGAGCCTGCTGCCTGATGAAGTCCGTCAATATTCTGGGTAACAACGGCATTAAGCTTCCCTGCATTTTCAAGCTCAGCAAGCTTAAGATGTGCTGAATTTGGCTTTGCATCAAGGCACAGCATTTTATCACGGTAAAAATTATAAAAATACTCCGTATGGCTTTTGAAAAATGAATGGCTGAGAATTTCTTCGGGAGGATAGTCGTACTTTTGATTATACAAGCCGTCAACGGATCTGAAATCCGGGATTCCGCTTTCGGTAGAAACACCTGCTCCGCCAAAAAACACTATTCTTTGACTGTTATCAATAATCTGCTGTAAATTCATGTAACAACCTGCTTTTATTAAAAATTCATATTATTCCAGCCCCACTGATTGCTTGAAGAATATTTTACATAAAGCTTATCCGGTGAAATTCCAAGAACCTCGTTAAATATTTTGCAAAGCTCCTTTGTCATTTTTTCACAGCTTTCATCTGTTGCATTGCCAAAAACGCTTAAATCAACAAAAGCCATGGGTGATGTATCATCACCTTGAAAATACATATTACAATTATCTTCAAACGAAAGCATAAGCCAATTCTCGCTTTTTCCCATAATTGAAATAGCATTACCAAGCTTAGATTTAAGAATTTCTCTTTTTTCAGATGAAATCTCTACATTTGTGTTTGTGTTAATAAACGGCATAATTATAACTCCTTAAATTATATTTTTACTGATTTAACAGACGAGTATGATGAATATACGGTAACTCCGTATCTCTTTGTAACGGCACGCACCTTATAATAATATGTTTTTCCTGCTTTAATATTTTTATCCTTATAAGACAATGACGATGGCGACAAGGATGCAACCCTCGTATATCCCGATGATTTTGATGTTGAGCGGTAAACATAATATACGGTGGCGTATGATACCTTTTTAACATTAACTGTAATATCTTTTGTCTTTTTTGTTTTTTTATCTGTATTTTTTACAATACTGCTAACGGAAGATTTAGATACATTACTGAAAATATACGACCTACTTTTGCCTTTAGCGTCAATATTACCCAATTTGTTTGAAGAATATTTGTTAGTATAAGCAGTACCGGTTGAACCTTTATCAAAAAATATACCGTACTTTTTATTATCCGTCAAAGTATTTGATGATACTTTAGTTACATTACCCCCACAGCTAAAGGCACTATTGGCAGATTTTGAAATTTTATTTGAGATAAAATTAGTAATTTTTGCGTTCTTATTAACCAAAACACCGTTAGAACCTGAGGAGGTTATTGAGTTTGATGCAACAGTTCCTGCCGATGCTCCTGAGGCAAGATAAATTCCCTGTTTTTTTGATGAGGTGACTGTGTTTGAAGAAATCTTTGAGCAATAGGCATTAGTAACATAAATACCGTTATCACCGCTTGAATTAATCTTATTTGAAAGCAACGAATTAGCACTTTTATTGTTTCTCATATAAATTCCGTTTTTATATGTATTGGAAACAGTATTGGATTTAAACGTATTACCTGCGCTGGTGTCAATGAAAATTCCGTTTTCAAATTTACTTACGCTATTTAATGAAACCGAATTATTATTGCTTATATTTGTTAAATAAATTCCCGAAGTTGAGGAGGAATTTTTTTCGGTAGAGGTATAATTTACAGTATTGGAAGAAATATTTGAATTTTTAACATCATATAGCCTAATTCCGTTTGCTTTCGTGCTGATAGTATTGGATTTTACAGTAATTTTTCCCACATAGTAGTCCGCAACAGGAACAGAGCCCTTTGCAGCGGTAACCTTATTACCAAACACATAGATTGCAGTAGGAGACGACACGTCCTTAGTGGGCACTACACTGATTTTGTTATTTGACAACACACTTTTGCAATCAATATTTCTTTTGCCGTTTTTATCAAGATAGCATACCTTTGAAAGATTAGATGTGGAACGCATCATATAATAATAAATTCCCTGTCCGCAGTTTTCAATGGTGTTATTGCTAACATTTGCATTAATGTAATTAGTACAGGTTATTGCAGTGGAAGATATATTTTTAAAGGTGTTGTTGATAATCTTGATATTTTTTTGGTAATAATTAAGATAGGATGAATGGGTACCCACTCCTCGCACAACATTTTGGAATGTACAGTTTTGCACGGTTACTCCGTCATTCATTGTTCCGTCGTAGGGTGCCATATTTGTAAAATGAGAATTCCCCTCAAGAATATCTATCTGTAAAGCCTCTGAGCTTGTTTTGCTTAAATCCGAGGTTTGTCCGTCAAAGGTACAGGCGTTAAAAGTAATGTTTTTACAGGCGGCAATTTCAACGTGATGAGACTGATAATTGTCTTTAAAGGTAACGTGATCAATTAGAATATCTCTGGCGTGACCTATTCTTAAAAGACAGTTACCGTTTTTATTATTACTATGGTAACCGAGAGTGCCGCCGTACATTTTAAAATTAACAAGTCCCTCATATCCTCCTGTGCCTGAACGAGTAAGAAAGATATTACCGATTCCGTTTGTGGCGTTAATTAAAGTTGTTCCGGCAGTCATATCAAGCTGTGTGTAGCTTGACAGATATATATTTGCACTTGTTTCAAAGGTTCCTTTTGGTGTGGTAATTGTGCAAATATTATCCTTTGACGCATTGTTGCGACAATATGTAAAAGCTTTTTTCAGTTCATCGGTAATATCCGTACCCGAAACACTGATTACATACGACTCAACCTTAGAGTTGACAACAACGCTCTGTCCGGCGTAGGCACTAAAGGCAAACGAAAATACACTGCTTATTAAAATTATGAACGATAAAAATACAGATAATGACCTTTTCAAAATACTCTCCCAAAATAAATGTAATATTCATATTATATATTTAATACAGATTATTGTCAATTATGGATATACTAATTTACCGAGTGTCATTAATTATACAATCTAACAAAAATGTCAATAATCGTGTATTTTCACATTGACAATATCAAAAATTGGTAATATAATGTCCCACAAATAAATTTACTATTTGTTAATATTAGTTCAACTATTTGTATATTGGTGATATTTATGGCAGAAAAAAGAAAATCAGGAATAAGGGCTTTTATTAAAAAGCATTTTTCAATAATTGTGGTTTGTGCGATAATGCTAATCCCCTCTATATACACGGTGCTGTTTCTCGGCTCAATGTGGGACCCATACGGAAACACACAGAACTTACCGGTAGCCGTGGTCAATCAAGACGAAGCCGTTATGTATGACAGCAAAAAAATCAACATTGGCGAACAACTATGCGATAATCTGCGTGCTAACGGCTCACTTAAATTTAATTTTGTGGACGAACGTGTTGCACTTGACGGACTTGAAAACGGAACCTTTTATATGGTAATGATTATACCAAAAAATTTTTCATATAATTCAACCACTCTTACAAGTGACAATCCCTCAAAAATGCAGATTAAGTATTATACAAATCCCGGTACAAATTACATTGCAAGCAAATTTGGCGAATCCGCTATGAAAACAATCAAGGAGGAGCTGAACAAAACAGTAATCAACACCTATGCTAAAACTGTCTATGCAAATCTTGATACAATCGGAGAGGGCTTCACCGCCGCCGCTGACGGCTCTAATCAAATATACAACGGTGCAGGTGCGCTGAAGAACGGAAACAGAAAAATTACAGCAGGACTTGACACTCTGTCCAAGGGCTGTCTTACTCTTGAAGAAGGTACCGACACATTACAGGAGGGCTTAACCGAGTACACCGACGGCGTTAATAAAGTAAATGACGGTGTACAGATGCTCAATTCTAACAGTAATGCACTTAATAACGGTGCAGAACAGCTATTAGACGGTTTAAACACAATGAGCGACACCATCGGTTCTTCACTTACAGAGAAAAATTTAAATGATCTTGAAACTCTTGAAAGCGGTCTTATTCAGCTTAATGAAGGTATTCAGAAACTGCAAAAGGCGGTAAACGAGGATTATAAATTAAGCGATGACACAATCAAGGAAATCAACAATACAATTGAAAGCTGCGAGAAAATTATACAGACCGACGATTTTAAAAATCTGTGTAAACTGTTAAACAGAAGCGACATTGATTACGATAGTATAAAAAGTACGATAGAAAAGCTTTTGAAAATTCCCGGATTAAAGGACAAGGAAAAGGAAAACATTCAGCGGCTTATTGATATGATTGATTTGTTGAAAACCGCTCAGGCAATAGGCCCATACATTACACCGGAGAATGCCGAGAAATTAATTACGACGGCTAAATCTCTTGTAGCTGCTTACGCTCAATTAACAGACGGTGTACAGCAGCTATCAGACGGAGGAAATGCGGCTCTGCCTGTTGCTTCAAAGACGTTGAAAACTCTGTCAAACGGATTGTTAAGTGTTAAGCAAGGTCTTGACCAAACAAAAGAAAAGGACGGCGAAACAGGACTTATTGAAGGTATGCAAGTGCTTAAATCAGGTATCACAGCTTATACAGACGGTGTAAGCCGAGTATATGACGGTACTCAACAGTTAGTTGCCAATAACGGTAAGCTGCTTTCAGGCGCAGGTCAGTTAAACGACGGTGCCGTTCGTCTTGCAGAGGGCTCAGAGCAATTATATGACGGTTCCCTTGAGATAAACTCAGGCTGCACAAGGCTTATGGCAGGAGCAAAAACTCTTGAGGAATCGTTACAAGACGGTGCTGAGCAAATTGAACAAACAAATACAAGCGATGAGGCGGCGGATATGTTTTCTCAGCCTGTTACCGATAAAGAAATTTTTCATCGTCATATTAACTCAAACGGAGAGGCAATGTCGGCTTATATGATGTGCGCTGGCCTTTGGGTTGCCTGTCTTGCATATTGCTTAATGTTCTCACCCTACAAAACCTCACTTGCTAAATGGAAAGGTCAAAAGGATTTTATAATCCATGCAATAATCAGTGTAGTTGTAGCAGTAGTTCAGGCACCAATAATGATAACCTTGCTGATGGCTATTGACGGAATGAGACCGGCACACGTATTGGCAACCTACTTAATGTCAATACTTGTATCCGTTGCGTTTATGTCGTTGATATTCTTCGTCAGCACCCTGCTGGGTGAGGTAGGCTCCTTTGTACTTCTTGTGCTCCTATGCTTACAGCTATCCGGTGCGGCAGGAACATATCCCATTGAGCTATCTCCTAAGTTTTATCAGATAATTCATCCCTTTATGCCGTTTTCCTACGGAGTTAACGCATTTAGGAGTACGATATCAACCGGAAATTCACTGACAACGGATATAATATTCTTTGTAAGCATGATTGTAATAAGCGGACTTTTAACTGCACTTACTTTCATTATAAGAACAAGAATACACCAAAAACGCTACGAACAGCAGATAAAGGAAAGACTTGAAAAAGAAATTGAATATTACAATGCTGAGCTGATATAACAGTAACGTTAAAAATGCCGTGGAAATAACCACGGCATTTTTCTTAATTTAAATCTTCCTTTAGCGTTTCAACCACAGAGTCATCCTTAAGTCTTGAAAACGATACTATCATTGAAATGCCTATCAGTAGAAATACAGCAACAATTGTTGCAATATAAACAGGAATATTTAGCTGAAACGGCACGGATGATTCACCTAAAATTACATTTAACAGGTATGAAACTAAAATTGATATTGGTATGCTGAATATCAGTGCTCGAAGTCCGTAAAACAGGCTTTCAAGGCATATCATTTTATTAAATCCCTTTGGCGTTGTTCCAACAGATTTAAGCATTGCAAATTCCTTGCGTCTTAAATCAATTCCCGTTGAAATTGTATTAATAATATTTGCAATTGTTACAAGTGTAATCAATGCAATAAATCCATAAACAAACACCTGAAGCACAAGTACAATTGTATCAATCATTTGATTGGAGTCATCAATATCCATTACACTCATGTCCTGATACGCTTTATCGTTATCGGATAAATTGTAAAGGTCCTGACAAAATTCAGTATGATTATCAGTAATTACAGATATATTTATACACTGAGAGCTATCCGTAACAAATCTGGACATACTAAGGGGTGCAAAGGCACATATATAGCCCGGAGGAACAAGATTATATACAATATTGTTTTTTCTATATTTTACAAGTCCCGTAACTGTATAATCAGCAGGATTTTCGTTTTCATCATTATTATAATACAATCTTTCACCAATAACGTTATTATTGAATACTGCTGTACTGTTAACCTTACGGTCAAGATCGTTCATCAGCAGACATTTAACGGAATCGGAGCTTGATGTATAAAACTGCGTACTGTCTATGTTGTTTTCTTTGCAAATTCGGTTAAAATCCTCATCGTCAACTGTTATTACAAAAGCATTTTGAATCTTGTCAAACAATTTCTTGTAGGTAGGCGTAAGAATATCTTTTTTTGCAAAATCCTGATTCGTATTGTCTTTAATTTTAGAGTTTTCACCGTAGAATAAAAAT
>CAMFRO010000071.1 GCA_945982035.1 uncultured Clostridia bacterium
GTCTCGTGGGCTCGGAGATGTGTATAAGAGACAGATATAATAATGGTTTTAACTTTTTATTTAAAGGAATTACATTCGTCCGTACCTAAAATTCTGCCTTAATAATTGTATAAATATCTTGTTCATACCTATTCTCCTACAATGCCTACTAAGTTGATAGGTTTATGTGTTGTTTGTACTATAACAGATAATACCTACTTTGTCAATAGGAATTTTTATTTTTTTGCAAAAAAACATTTTACTTTGTGTCCTGATATTATATAATATATTTGTAGTGAATAAGATAATAATTGGTTTTTTATTTAAAGGCGAGGTGACATTATGGACAGTAAAAGTCTTAAGGATATTTTAAACAAGGTTGCACAGGGGGAGATTACTGCCGACGAGGCGGTTAATCATATTAAAATTCAACCCTATGTGGATTTGGGATATGCAAAGGCGGACACACACCGTTCGCTACGTCAGGGTGTATGCGAGGTGATTTACGGTCAGGGCAAAACCGCCGAGCAGATTTGTTCAATAGTGAATACACTAATGGATAACGGAGAAAAAACGGTGCTAATTACACGTCTTGACAGGGAAAAGGCAGAGATAATCGGCGGTGAAATACATATTATATATGATGAAATATCACGCACGGCGGTGGCTGGGGAGAAGCCTGACATAACAGGCAAGGGCAAAATTGTTGTTGCCTGTGCAGGCACCAGCGACCTATATTGTGCCGAAGAGGCGGCTATAACCGCTGAAGCCTTGGGCAACGAGGTTGTAAGACTGTATGATGTGGGCGTTGCCGGAATTCATCGTCTTATGGATAAAACTGACATTATAATGCAGGCAAAGGCAATAGTTGCCGTAGCAGGTATGGAGGGTGCGCTGGCAAGTGTTATCGGCGGACTTGCCTCCTGTCCTGTAATTGCAGTTCCCACAAGCGTAGGATACGGCGCAAGCTTCGGCGGACTATCGGCACTTTTGGCAATGCTTAATTCCTGTGCCAGCAATGTCAGTGTTGTTAATATTGACAACGGCTTCAGCGCAGGATATATTGCAAGTATAATAAATCATCAGGAGTAGTAATGAAAATAGTTTATTTTGAATGTAATATGGGTGCGGCAGGGGATATGCTCTGCGCCTCACTTTTAGATACGATGAATAACAGCGATGAAATTATAAACCGCCTAAATAATATGGGCTTTGATGGTGTTCATTTCAGTCTTAAAAAGACGAAGAAATGCTCGGTTGCAGGAAGTAAATTTGATGTTTTGGTTGATGACAAGGGTGGCACTCATACATCAATTAATGATATTTACAGTACCATAGATGGCTTTAATTTAAGTCAAAGAGTAAAGGATAACGCCAAAGCGATTTATACGCTTATTGCCGAGGCGGAAAGCGTTGTCCACGGTGAGCCTGTTGCACAGGTGCATCTTCACGAGGTAGGCGCAAAGGACGCTATTGCAGACGTTACTGCCTTTGCACTTATTATGGAGCATATTGGTGCGGATTTGGTTGCCGTGTCGCCTGTTGCCACCGGCTCCGGAACAGTTAATACCGCCCACGGAATAATGAATGTTCCTGCACCTGCCACAACTCAGCTTTTAAAGGGTATGCCATCATACAGCGGTGATGTTATCGGAGAGCTTTGCACGCCAACCGGTGCGGCGATTTTGAAATACTATTCCTGTCAATCAGGTGAACGTCCTCTGGCGGTTTATGATTCTGTTGGATACGGAATGGGAACCAAGGATTTTGACAGGGCAAACTGCGTGCGTGCTTTTATAGGTGAAACAGAGGATGAAACGGTGTTTGAGCTGCGTTGTAATGTGGATGATATGACCGGTGAGGAAATGGGATATGCACTTGAGAAATTTATGAAATCAGGTGCAAAGGACGCTTATGTTCAAAGTATTACTATGAAAAAATCACGCCCCGGTATGCTTTTGACGGTAATTGCATCATCTGATACCGTTGATAAAATGACAAACCTTATTTTTAAGCATACCACAACCCTCGGAGTGAGAAAAATTCAGTGCCATCGCAGTGTTATGGATAGAGAATACATTCCATTTAGTGATTTTACAATTAAGCGTTCACAGGGATTCGGCACTGAAAAAGAAAAATTTGAATTTGACGATTTGGCTCGCATTGCCGATGAAAATGATATATCCTTATTTGAGGCGAGAAAAATTTTAGAGCAATCATAAAAATTTGGCAAATTAAACAAAATACTTGTAAAAAACTATATAAAATTATTGAAATTATAAAAAAATAATGGTAATATAATAAATGATTATTTATTAAGTGAGGATTTTTTATGGAAAAGCTCAAATATTTTGTAAACGGTGAATTTAAGGATTCAAAAACAGATGTTTGGTATGACCTGCACAATCCGTCAACAGGTGAGGTTACAGGTCAAGCTCCTTGTTGTACAAATGATGAGGTGTTGGAAGCTATTGAAGCTGCAAAAGCCGCTTATCCCGAATGGAGAAATACTCCTGCAAGAAAGAGAACGCAGATTTTGTACAAGGTTCGTGAATTGCTTATTGAGCATAATGACGAGCTTACTATGCTTGTTTGTGAGGAAAACGGCAAGACCTGGTCAGAAGCACAGGGCGACGTAGGCAAGGCACAGGAGGGCACAGAGCTTGCTACTCAGGCACCGTCGCTTATGATGGGCGAAAGTCTTATGGACGCTTCAACAGGCTTTGATACTGTAAAATACCGTGAGCCTCTCGGTGTGTTTGCCGGCATTGTGCCTGTAAATTTCCCGGCTATGATTCCTTTCGGCTGGATGGCTCCTGTTTGTGTTGCCTGCGGAAATACATTGGTGCTAAAGGCCGCTTCCCTTACTCCACGTACGGCTATGAGAATTGCCGAGCTTTACAAGGAAGCAGGACTGCCTAACGGTGTTATTAATATCGTTACCTGCTCAAGAAACGAGATTAACACAATTCTTGAGCATCCGGATGTTAAGGGCATAACCTTTGTAGGCTCCACTCCCGTTGGACTTAAAATTTATGAGAAGGCTGCCGCCAATGGCAAGAGATGTCAGGCATTGTGCCAGGCTAAAAACCACGCTCTTGTTCTTGAGGATTGCGCTCTTGAAAGAACAGTTGCCGGTGTCATTAACTCAGCATTCGGTTGTGCAGGACAGAGATGTATGGCGCTTTCCTGTTGTGTTGTTCAGGAATCTATCGCAGATAAATTTGTAGCGGAGCTTAAAAATCAAATTAAATCCATTAACTGCGGACCTGCTTGGGATAAGAATACACGTCTTGGTCCTATTACATACGAAAAGCATTTCAAGGAAGTACTTGCCGATATTCAAAAGGGCGTTGACGAGGGTGCAACCTTGGTGGTTGACGGACGCAATCCCGAATTGCCCGAGGGATACGAAAACGGCTATTTCGTAGGACCTACTGTATTTGACAATGTTACCGAAGATATGACAATCGGCAGAGATGAGGTTTTTGGTCCCGTTCTTTGTATTAAAAGGTGCAAGGATTTTGATGAGGGTCTTGCTATTATGAATGCCAGTCCTTATGCAAACGGCTCTGTTATATATACACAAAGCGGTTATTTCGCACGTCAGTTTGCACGCTACACAGACGGCGGTCAGGTAGGCATTAACGTAGGTATTCCTGTACCGGTTGGATTTATTCCCTTCAGCGGACACAAGCAGAGCTTTTTCGGCGACCTGCATTGTCTTGGCAAGGACGCTTACAGATTCTTTACGGAAAGCAAATCGGTTACACAGCACTGGTTTGATGAGGAGGAAATGAAGGCAAAGGACGTTGACACCTGGGACGGACTACTTTAAATCTGTTATAAAATCAATATAATAAGTTGTATAAGACGCTGTTCTGCCTGTGCGGGACGGCGTCTGTTTTTTGCGTTATTGTTCTTGACTTTTGCACATTTTGTAGTAGAATATACAACTGTATGTAAAATTCAATTTGTTTTAATATCTTTTATATTGCGGTAAAGAGGTAAAAAATATGGGAAATCAGTTTGTAATGCCAAAAAGAGTATTCTACGGAGAACACGCTCTTGCAAACGCAAAGGATACTGTGGCGGCTTTCGGTAAAAAAGCGCTTATTGTAACCGATCCTGTAATGGTAAAGTTGGGAAATGTTAAAAGCGTAACAGATGTTCTTGACTCAAATAATCAGGAGTATGCGGTATATGACCAAATTACAGGAGAGCCTACTGATATAATGATAGACGCCGGTCTTGAAATTTATAAAAACGAAAAATGCGAGTTTTTAATCGGAATAGGCGGCGGTTCTCCTATTGACGCTATGAAAGCCATCGGTGTAGTTGCGGCAGGCGAGGGCAGTATTAACGATTATATGGGCAAGAGAATAAGAGTTCGCACACCTCGTATGGTTGCAATTCCCACCACCAGCGGAACCGGCTCCGAGGCAACTCAATTCACAATTATCACCAACACTGAAAAGGATATAAAAATGCTTCTTGCCGGCTCAGGTGTTCTGCCGGATTTGGCCATTGACGACCCGATGTTTACCTTAACGGCGCCTAAATCGGTAACGGCGGCAACAGGTATTGATGCATTGTGTCATGCGGCAGAGGCCTTTACTTCACGCAAGGCGCAGCCCTTGACAGATGAATTTGCACTGTCCGCAGTTAAAAAAATTTTTGATTATCTTCCTCTTTGCTATAACGAGGGCGGAAATGTTCACGCAAGGGAGCAGATGTCACTGGCAGCACTTGAGGCAGGAATAGCTTTTAACAACGCATCTGTAACAATTATTCACGGAATGAGCAGACCCATCGGTGCCCTTTTCCATGTTCCTCACGGCTTAAGTAACGCAATGCTTATGAAGGCGTGCTTTGAATATGTGTATGACGGTGCCTATGACCGATTTGCCGCTATGGCAAGAGCCATCGGCAAGGCTTCCTTTGAGGAAAATGATAAATCCGCCGCAAATAAATTCATCAAAGCCTGCGATGATTTGTGTAGAATATGTCAGGTTCCCACCCTTGAGGAATACGGAATTGACCGTAAACAATTCTTTGACAGTATTGACAAAATGGCTCAAGATGCCATTGATTCAGGCTCCCCGGCAAACACAATCAAGCCTATTGACAAGCAGGATGTAATTAATATTTATAAATCCTTATGGAAATAATGCAAATAAAAAAGGTGCTGACTTTTAAGCCGGCACCTTTTTGCTTATTCTTCTTGTTCAGCCGTTATTTCCTGGGCTGTTTTGTTGTAAATATAATCAATAAGCTGTTCCTTGTTTTTGTCCTTGTTGATGGTTATAACACTGTTTCCTCTGATATTAGCGTATTCCCACGTTCCGTCAAAGGGTACCTTTGTCTGTACCATATCACCTGACAGGCACATTACGGCGCACAGTGCGGTACGCTTTAACTGACCCTTTGTTAAATCCGTTTCAATATAAGGAGCGGCGTTGGACGCCATTTTATAAAGCGTAAACGGATTTGATGACTTAACCTCCTTGAGTATGGATGTCATAACCGTGCGCTGGCGTTTTGTGCGCTGAAAATCCGTGTCAATTTTACGTATTCGGCAGTAGGCAAGAGCCTGCTCGCCTGTTAGCTTGTGCTTTCCTGCTTCAAGCTTAACGTTTCCGTAACGCTTTTTGTGCTTTGTAACCTCTTTTGCTTCCTTTTCGGTAACATCTACCTCAACACCGCCTATGCTATCTACAAGCACCTTGAACATTTCAAAGTCCGCCACCACATATCCGTCAATGTCAACACCGAAATTGTACTCAATAGTATCAACAACGCCCTGATAACCGCCGTAGCTGCAGGCGGCGTTAAGCCTTTGTTCACCGTCATGGCCGGGAATATAAACCCAAGTGTCACGCAGAAAAGACGTCATTTTTATGCATTTGTGCTTCATATCAATGCTTATTAGCATCATAGAGTCCGCACGGCTTGTCTCACTTTCCTCGTCGGAACGGGCGTCAACGCCTAAAAGCAAAATGTTTTTAACTAAAGGACTGCTATGCAGCTCGCTTGACGTAACATATTCGTTGTCCTTGTGCTCGTCGTAGTTTATTTTGCCTAATACGCCGTTTAGCAGCATTACAATCAGCAAAATTATTGCAAGGATAAAGGCAATTATTCCTATTAAAACCGATTTAGGACCTTTTATTCTTTTCTTTGGCTTTTTACTGTGCTTTACCGGCGGAGCCTGACGGCGCTGTCTTTCTCTGCTTGGGCTTCTGTCCCGTCCTTGATAATGCTCCTCCTCTTCGGAGTATCCGTAATCGGTAGGATTTATGCCCTGCTGACGTGAGGAACGCACCGGCGGCTCAAGCTCGTCATTGTAGGTGTTATATTGATTAGGATTGTACTGCTCGTTCTGGCGGTCACGTACTATATCGTTACTGCTTTGTCTGTTGTTAAAATCAAGGTCAATTGGTACACCGCCGTAGTAATTTTCATCAGTGGGAACAGACCTGTCCCTGCTGTCGTTATCTATTCGTTTTTTAGGGTTAAAGCCCTCATTATCAAATCTCGGCAAATTCTCACCTCATTTATACATCTGTTGATAGGGTAATGATAATAATCCGAACCACGGTTTATCGTGGCAGATTTGCCCTTACTCTTCGTTAAAATACTCGGCATACGGCAAGTATGCCTGTGTTTTGTGCCTTGATTAAGACCAAATCTGCACACGATAAACTGCAAAGCATCAAAAATGCTTGAAGTAAAGATGAGATTTGTTGTCTT
The DNA here is from genome assembly GCA_945982035.1 of uncultured Clostridia bacterium. GTDB lineage: Bacteria > Bacillota > Clostridia > Oscillospirales > Acutalibacteraceae > Eubacterium_R. The sequence continues at coordinate 6,733 of CAMFRO010000071.1, forward strand.
GAGATGGCAGCCTTGCTGGTGCAAGGCAACAGCGAAAGCGACAAATATCGCTTTAATACTGCATTTTTGACGGGTTCGGATTATTACCGTTACCCTACTGTATTTTACTATAATTGATAATTCTTTTCAACTCTTTTATAATAATTGTTGACAATGGCGGTATAAATAATTTAAAATAAAGGTTAACGAGTTATCCAGGCGATTGCGCATACACATCGCTGTATGTGAGGAAAGTCCGAGCAGCACAGAGCAGGATAACGGCTAACGGCCGCCGAGGGTGACCTTAGGGAAAGTGCAACAGAAATAAACCGCTGTTTTTACAGTAAGGGTGGAAAGGCGAGGTAAGAGCTCACCGAGCAGATGGAGACACCTGCTGCCATGTAAACCCTATCCGCTGCAACGTCAACAGGAGAGATGCCTGCTCGGCACGTAACTCCGAAGGACGGCTTGAGCGTATTGGCAACAATACGTCGAGATAGATAATCGCCCACGACAGAACTCGGCTTACGGGTAACTCGTTATATGTTGAAAGGACTTGTATTGATATGCTTGTTAATATGAGAGATTTGCTGGAGGATGCACAGCACGGTAATTACGCCGTAGGCTCATTTTCCGTTGCTAATATGGAAATGGTATTGGGTGTTCTAAAAGCCGCTAAAGAGTTAAATGCACCTGTTATTCTTCAAATTGCAGAGGTAAGGCTTAAGCAGTCACCTCTTGAAATTATAGGTCCTCTTATGGTGGCGGCGGCTGAAAATGCGGACACTCCCGTAGCTGTCCACTTTGACCACGGAAAAACTATTGAAAAAATTACACAGGCACTTGATATAGGATTTACCTCCGTTATGTTTGACGGCTCCCATCTTCCTCTTGATGAAAATATAGATATGACGAAAGAGGTTATTGCCCTTGCAGACGAGTACGACGCCGCAGTTGAGGCGGAAATCGGTTGTGTAGGAGG
>CAMFRO010000072.1 GCA_945982035.1 uncultured Clostridia bacterium
TAGATGAGGAAGAGGCAAAGTTCATTAGAGAATTGTTTGAAATGTATAGCACCGGGCGTTTCAGTATGAAGCAGTTGGAAAAGCACTTCTACAACAAAGGCATACGAAACAGTAAGGGAAAAATGCTATCTCACTCAACAATGAGCAACATCATTCGCAATCCGAAATACAAGGGCTACTATGTAGGCAACAAGGTTAAAATAACAGACCTGTTCACAAAGAAGCAAAAATTTCTTCCCGAGGACGAATGGGTAATGTATAAGGACGAAACCGGCGAAACTGTTCCGGCAATAGTCAGCGAGGAAATATGGGACAAAGCAAACGAGGTTCTGTATATGCGAAGTCAAGATGTAATAACCGCACAACACAAAACAGTACATCAAAACCTACTGACAGGAAAGCTGATATGTGCTCACTGCGGCAAACCGTATTACCGAAAGGACTCAATACTAAAAAACGGAGAGAAAAAATCAAAATGGGTATGCTCCGGTAAAATAAACAACGGTACTCAATCTTGCCCATCACGAGCGATATACGAGGATGAGATAAAGCCTATCATTGAGGATATATTCAAATCGGGGCAACAAAACATAGAGGAGCTATCCGCCTGTGTGCTGAGGCTTGTGTCGGAATTGCTTGACTCAAATGAAAACCAAGAGGAGATAAGCAGAATAAATCAAAGCATTATCACTCAGGAAAAAATGAAGGCAAAACTGCTTGAGCATAATTCAAACGGAAATATAACTAATAAAGATTTCGTTAAAATGACTGCCGATTGCAACAAGGAGATTGAAAAGCTACAACAACAGCTTGATGCCTTAACTGCACAAAGCAAAACCGAAAAGGAAATCAAATCGGAACTCGCAAGCATCAAGGCAATACTAAAAGCAGCCGAAGCCCACATAGACGGTGAGGACATTGACAGGGCGTTTGTCGACCGATACATCAAGGACATAACGGTGTATCCTGAGGAGGATAAAACACGCTTTGAAATACACCTAAAAGCAGGAACGACCATAGAAAAGGTGCTTGATAATATTATGAGTCGTACAGGCAGTCATAGTAAAAAGATGATCAAGGCTTACGAAGAGTCTATGAGATAATCAGATTAGCCAATAAAAAAGAGGCGGCAACCGGGGTTGCCGCCTCGCTTAATTTATTCGGTTGTTTGATTTGTATCGGTTTGGGAATTAACAGTAATCGAGCCACCGTGGTTTGAAGAACCGTATCCGATATAGCTTTTGCCCGGATTTAAATAAAGGTCTTTGCCATCGGCAGTTTTCATCCAAAGCTTGCCGTTTTTCACACCCCATGTAATGTCAACATATGTTCCCTGTGAGAACACCTTGCCCTCGCCGCCTGAGAGCGCATAGTTACAATAGGTTTCGCTGTTTCCGGAGCCTTTATAGTTATCCTTAACTACATACTCTGTTTCGTCCAGCAGGAAAATAAGATTTTCAAACTGAACATCTGAGGTGCCGTAATCCGAGTCAAAATCGGTGGTAACATACTTTTGAATATCGGCATCATATATATAATTCCCTGTTTTAGGACATCTTCCGCCTTCACTACCGTCGGACCACTTAAAAGCACAGGATTCTGCGGAGCTTCCGCTTAAGGCCTTAGGCTCAACATTAAAATTCAACGAAGTAAATTTACTGCTATCCAATTCGGTATTAATATTTGTTTTCTCAAGGAGCTCAGGAACATTTGTGCCGTTTAAAAACGCAGTATGCTCAACGGTGCTTGTTCTGCTATAATCTCTGCCGAAAAATTTGGCTTCGCTACTGTCGGATTCATATTGAAGTCCATTTATATGGTCTATGTTCTCATTCTTGAAAACAGTATCTGCTCCCTCATAATTCCCTTTTGAATGAGAAAGTCCGGCATGAATAAACACACTGTCAAACAGTTGACTAAATCTTATAAAGGGAGGTCTTGCAGAACGTGTGGGACCGATTTGCTCCGGCATATTGGTATAATCTGCCCAGAACAGAAGGAGTCTTGTTGAATATTCGCTTTCACCCTCAAGAACAATATCGGCGTCGTTGAGTCCCCACTGAGGTCTTACCGATTCGGATGAATACTCATTTTCCACAACAACGGCAACAGGACGTTTGCCCAATGCGTTAGTGTTGTATCCCGACTCACCTGTAAGAGGATTAAGGTCGCCTGCCTGCTTTTCTTCAACTGCGGCGGATTTTGTTACTGTCGGCTCTTCCTGCGTGTCCTTGTTATAGAACACACCGAAATATATACCTGTGGCTGCAGCTACCGCTAAAGCTATAATCAAAGCTGCAATTAAAACGCCCTTTTTGCCCTTTTTCTTCTTTTTCTTTGGCTTTCTTTCACGTTCAGTAGGCTCGTTATCGTCGGAGCTACTTGAATAATTTGAAAATCCCGACAAATCGAACATTCCGCCGTCGGCTTCTTCTTTCTTTAAAGTAAGGTCCGTTTTAGCGTCTTGCTTTTTACCTGCATCTGCAAGGCTCACGTCAAAATCAGGCAAAGGATTAACGCTTCTTTGCGAGGGAGCCGGAGGCTCCAACGGTGTATTGGCGTTGGCACGTTTTTTAATTTCGTCTAAAATATCTTCAAGTTCCTGTTCACTCATAAATTTAACCTCTCTAAAATCATAAAGCGTACTACGTAATTATACCATAATGTTAAATAATGTCTATAATGGTTACTAAATTGTAATACTATTGAAAAGATTTTAAATATATAGTAAAATAGGAACATAGCATAAAAGAATTGAGATGATACTATGGCTAAATGCATACCAATGATTATCACAAATACGGGAATACTTGTGAAGGACAGGGACAGCGACGAATTTAGAGCTTTTAATATGCCCGGACTTGAGAGTACTCCCAATATTCCCTTTTACCATCAATTTGCATCAAAAATTGCAGAGGATCAGCACTATTTTAAAGAATTTGTTAAATCAATATACGGAAAAAAGCTGGCTAAATATGTGCTTGCAATTATTGTCCCTGACGACACCAGCACCCTTGAATCAATTTTTATCAACGAGTTTTTTGTAAACAGCGGTGCCTGCAAGGCGGTAGCTCAGATGACAATGGGACAGGCACTGTCTAAGGACTACACAAGATACATTTCCGTTTCAAAATCAGCGAGAAACGTAATACTGCAATATATTAACAACAACGAGGTACGCGCCGTAAAGATGTATGATGAAACAAATTACGACGAAAAGGTTATCAAAGAGGATGCCAAGAGGCTTCACATTGATGTTGAATACAGCGGTGTTCCTGTTTTTGTAAACAATATTAATATGAATATGGACGACTTTTTTGATATGGGAACTGTAATTACGCCTAAGGATTTTATGGATAAAATTTCCGCAATAGACGTTGAAAAAATTTAATAGACAGTATAAAAAAATCACCTTTGCAAAAAATAAAACAGAGGTGATTTTTATGAAAAAAAATAAAAACAAAAATCAGGTAAAAAACGGTAAAAAAGTAATTGACCTGACGTCCTACATTAATCCCGACGATGTTCAGTACGACACAAACGGCTCTTATACCGGAATGACAAAGGACACCTTTTACGGTGACGAGCTTGAAAATCCCGTACAGGATGCGGACGATTTATAAAAAACTTTATAATCAATAATTAAAGCGGTTAAGAAGGTATTTCAATAGTTTCTTAACCGCTTTTTGTTATTTTGTATGTTCATCAAGAGTGAGGTAATATGATTTAAGGAAGTGGGATTGAAAATATTTTACCTCCTCCAAATCTATTTCGTCAATCTTCTTTTCCTGGGATTTCAGGGCGATTTCAAACTCCTTGTTGCCCATTCGGCATTCCTCTATACACTTAATAAGTGCACTGATTTTATCTGCCGCCTTAACAAGCCGCCAAAGCTCTTCATCCGACTCCCGCCTATTAAAAAAAGGTGCATAATCGTCTTTAAAATCCTCGGGGAGCATATTAAGTAAACGCTGTCCGGCAATCTTTTCAATATCCTTATAAACGGTTTTGATTTCGTCATTATAATACTTAACCGGAGTGGGCATATCCCCTGTTATAACCTCGGTGGTATCGTGGTACAGAGCCAAAACAGCCGCATGGTCAGCATCATAATTTTTGCCGAATTTTTTATTACCGATAACGGCAAGAGCATGGGCAATAACGGCCACGCAATGACTGTGCTCGGCAATGTTTTCCTTGGAATTATTACGCATAAGCGCCCAGCGGTCAATCATTTTCATACGATTGACCATAGCGAAAAAATTGTACTGATTATCCATTGAACTATTCCTCTGATTTAGATTCCCCAAATTTTGCAATATCTATTCCCAGCTCGTCAAGCTGAACATCATCAATATATGACGGTGCGCCGCTCATAAGCTCGCTGGCATTCTGCACCTTCGGGAACGCAACAACGTCACGCAGAGAATCTGCACCGCATATAAGCATAGCAAGTCTGTCAAGACCGATACCCATACCACCGTGAGGCGGTGCGGCATAGTGGTAAGCATCTACGAGGAAGCCGAATTTTGCATCAATTTCCTCCTGCGTCATACCAAGAAGCTCAAACATTTTATTCTGCAAATCGCAGTCTGTAATTCTCATTGAGCCTGAAGAAAGCTCCGTTCCGTTAAGCACCAAATCAAATGCCTGTGCCTTAACCTTTGACTTATCGGTATCAAGATACTGTATGCTCTCCTCCATAGGCATTGTAAACGGATGATGGGCGGCAACCCATTCGCCTGTTTCCTCGTCCTGCTCGAAAAACGGCATTTCGGTTATCCATAGATAGTCCCATTTGCCCTGGGGAACTATATCAAGCTCCTTGGCAATAACAAGACGAAGAGCACCCATAATTGTAAGGGCTTTTCTTGTTTTGTCGGATATGATGAAAGCAACATCGCCCTGCTGTACGCCAAGCTGTTCAATAAGTGCATCAAGCTCGCCGTCCTTAAGGAATTTTCCAAAGGAGCAGTTAGGTGATTCGTCAGCCCAGCGGATATACGCAAGGCCCTTTGCACCGATACCCTTGGCATATTCGGTAAGCTTGTCAATTTTCTTTCTTGAATATTTGGAGGCGGCATCCTTGGCAACAATAGCCTTTACTGCACCACCCTCGGCAACGGCATTTTTAAACACGGCAAAGTCCGTACTGTCTGCCCATTGGCTTATATCCTGAATAAGCATATCAAAGCGTGTGTCCGGCTTGTCGGAGCCGTATTTGTTCATAGCGTCGGCAAAGGTCATACGCTTAAGAGGAAGTGCAATGTCAATATTAAGGGTTTCCTTCATAAGCTTTGCGATAAAGCCCTCTGCCATTTCCATAATATCCTCGGTATCAACAAAGGACATTTCCAAATCAATTTGGGTAAATTCCGGCTGTCTGTCAGCTCTTAAATCCTCGTCCCTAAAGCAACGTGCAAGCTGAATATATCTGTCAAAGCCTGCAATCATTGTAAGCTGCTTATAAATCTGCGGCGACTGCGGAAGAGCGTAGAATTTGCCCTTATGAATACGTGAGGGTACAACATAGTCACGGGCGCCCTCGGGAGTTGATTTAATCATCATCGGGGTTTCAATCTCAATAAAACCGTTATCGTAAAAATAATCTCTTGCAATTTTTGCAATCTTATGGCGCATAAGAATATTTTTTGTAAGCTTTTCGTTTCTCAAATTAAGATAGCGATATTTAAGAGTGGTTTCGTCCCCTACCTTTTCGCTTTTTTCAATTTCAAAGGGCGGAGTCTTTGCCTTTGATAAAATTCTGAAATCCTCTACAAGAATTTCTATATCACCGGTAGGAATTTCCTTGTTTTTGCTTTCTCTTTCGGAAATAGTACCAACAGCGGCAACAACATATTCGGAGCGTGCGGACTGAGCCTTTGCAAAAACCTCTCTATCGGTTTGGTCATTAAAGGAAAGCTGAACAATACCTGTTCTGTCCCTTAAATCAATAAAAATTAGGTTGCCCAAATCACGCTGACGCTGTACCCATCCAAAGACAGTTACCCTTTGTCCCACGTTGCTCATATTAAATTCGGCACAGTAAGCCGTTCTTTTAAGTCCTTTGATGGAGTCTGCCATTATTCCTTTTCTCCTCCCAAAAACAATGAATTAAAATCAAAGCTTTCGCCGTTGATTGTTAAATCGTCCAGCGCATCATTAAATGTTACGCTGTAAAACTTTGATACAAATGTGGTAAGATTAATGTCGGCTTCGTCGCCCGTCTGCATATTTTTAAGCTTGGCAAGGTCGTTGTCAACCTCGTTGTCGCCGATTACAACGCTGAACTGAGCACCTGTTTTATCGGCATATTTCATCTGTGCACGCAAGGAACGCTGATTAAGGTCATAAAGTGCTGTAAAGCCCTCCTCACGCATATCCTTTGCAATTTCAATGGCTTTAAGTGTGGCTTTTTCGCCTAAAGCGACGATGAACAAATCAGGCTTTGCAGGTTGAGGAAATTCGCATTTCTGTGTCTCCATAACCATCTGTATTCTCTCAAGGCCCATACCGAAGCCCAGGGACGGAGTTTTTGCACCGCCCAGCTCCTCAATCAAGCCGTCATATCTACCGCCGCCGCACACGGTTCCCTGTGAGCCGATAGCGTCAGAAACAAATTCAAACACGGTTTTTGTATAGTAATCAAGTCCTCTTACAATTTGAGGGTTGATTTTATATTCAATATTCATTGCGTCAAGATAGCCCTTTACCTTAGCAAAATGCTCCTTACACTCATCACAAAGGTAATCAAGTACCACCGGCGCACCTGCTGCAATCTCGGAGCAGATGGGGCTTTTGCAATCAAGAATACGCATTGGGTTTCTGTCCAACCTATCCTGACAGGTGGGACAAAGCTCGTCCTTTCTTGCAGAAAAATACTCTTTGAGTGCATTGTGATACTCTGCTCTGCACTCGGGACAGCCGATAGAATTAAGCTCCAGATGAACATCCTTAATTCCTAAATCATCAATTATTGATTTTGCCAAAGATATAAGCTCCGCATCGGCAAGCGGTGACTGTGTTCCGAAGCACTCGGCACCGAACTGATGAAATTCACGGAGTCTGCCTGCCTGCGGCTTTTCGTATCTGTAACAAGAGGTAAGATAGCAAACCTTTTGAGGCAGTGTTTCGTTATTAAGTCCGTGCTCAAGAAAAGCACGGGCAGAGCCTGCCGTACCCTCCGGACGAAGGGTTATTGAACGTCCTCCCTTATCGTCAAAGGTGTACATTTCCTTTTGAACAACATCGGTGGTGTCGCCTACTCCACGCTGAAAAAGCTCGGTATGCTCAAAAACAGGCGTTCTGATTTCCTTATACCCAAATTGCTCCGCATTTTTAATAGCCGTGGACTCTATATATTGATTTTTATAGGACTCGGACGGCAAAACGTCCTTTGTGCCTTTAATTGCTTTAGTGATTAACGCCATAAAAAATCTCCTATCTATATACACATAGGGTAACGATAATAAACCGTGGTTCGGATTATTATCGTTACCCTAAATGGGTGACAGCATAAACCGTCACCCGAATTTTATTTTGAATTATAACGTGG
>CAMFRO010000073.1 GCA_945982035.1 uncultured Clostridia bacterium
CCATATTGAAACCACAAGCCTTGTGCCCATTTGATGAAGCTCATCGGTCATAGCCTTAACGTCTTGCCAATACTTTGGATCAAAACGGTAGTCGCCCTGCTCCGTCCAATGAAAATAATCGGCAATTATTACCGAAAGGGGTATTCCCTCATTCTTATACCTGCGTGCAACATTCAGCAAATCCTCTTGGGTTTCGTACCTTAATCGGCTCTGCCAAAAGCCTGTTGCCCAATGAGGTATTTTAGGACAGTGGCCGGTTAAATCCGCAAGTGCTGACAGAACCTGCTTAGGCTGTCCGCCGATAACAACATAATCAACAAAACGGCAGGCGTCTGTACTCCATCTTGTTCTGTTGCAGGAAAGCTCAACGCTACCTGTGGAGGGCACATTCCATAAAAATCCGTATCCCAACGAGGAATAAACAAAGGGAATTGTACATTTTGCGTTTGTATTTATAATATCAAAGGAGCTGCCCTTTAAATCAAAGCGGTTATCCCACTGATGTCCCAATCCGTAAAAATGCTCGTTATCATTGCTTTCAAAGGTTACACGGCTTTTCCACACACCTGAAGCAACATTAAGATGGTGCCTTATTCCATCACCGAAGGTCAGCTCCGGCTGTTCTTCAAGCAGCTTTTTGTCTCCGCTGAAAAAGAAGATTTTGCCATCATGATACATTTTAAGCATAAGACTGCCTGTGGTCATAGTAACATATCTGTCGGTTTCTTCAATTATGCAGTCGGCATCCTGCGGCATAAGATTATAATTTTCGTCAATCACACTGCAATCAGGAAATGCCTGCACCCTTATTGCGTTATTTAAAACAGGAGTAATACGTACTAATTCGCCTTTACGTGAAAAAAGTATTTCTTTTTCTTTAACGGTGGTGTTTCTCATATTATTTTCTCCTAAATTCCGAAAACCATTTATTTAATTTGCTGTTTTTTAAGCTTTTTCATAGTTACGGCAAACATCATAATACTTACTACTATGCAAACAAAATCCGCCGTAGGCTGGGCCCAAATAAGTCCTTCAAGGCCTACTGCTTTATCCATTACAATAAGCACCGGCAGGTACACCAAGCCCTGTCTGCCTACTGCAAGAATAAGAGACTGTATGCCCTTGCCCATTCCCTGAAAGGCAAAGTTTATTATAAACATTATACCTATCGCAAAGCCGGGAGTCATTAGCGCGGTCAGCATTTTTACGCCGTATTCAACAACCCGGGCGTCATCAATAAACAAACGTATAACCTGCTCCCTAAACACAATATAAAATACAGTAACAGACGCACCGATAAGAATGTTACAAACCATTGAGAAAATGATACTTGATTTCATTCTTGCAAAATTCCTTGCACCGTAGCAATATCCAACCAACGGCTGTATTCCCTGTCCGAGACCTATTTGCAGCATTGTTACAAGCATATTTGCCTTCAGCGCAACACCCATTGCGGCAACTGCACTGTCGCCGTATTTGATAAGGAACATATTTATAACTATGTTTGAAAGACTCATCAAAAGATTGTTAAGTGCTGCCGGCATACCTACGCTGACTACGCCCTTTGCAATACCGTTTTTGCCTGAAAATCTTTTAGGGGATATTGAAAGTATTGATTTTCCTTTGAGAAAATAGACAAGGAAATACAACACGCTTAATATATTTCCGATTACGGTAGCCATCGCCGCTCCGGCAACGCCGAAATCAAAGCCGAAGGGCATTGAAATGCCGAACAGCTTATCGCCTGTACCGAGAATAAATATAGGGTCAAGAATTATATTTGCAACCTGTCCTATTATCATTCCGAACATTGACTGCTTTGCGGCACCCTCGCCTCTTATGAGATTGCCTGTCATAATTGCCGTAACGCTGAAGGGCGCACCTAAGGCAATCCAAAACAGATAGTCGCAGGCGAAATCTATGGTGTTGTCCGACGCACCGATAACGTAAAGCAACGGACGTCTGAAAGCAACAAATATCACCGCCATTATAACGCCCACTATAATTCCGCCGTAAATGCAAAAGGAGGAAATGGTTTTGATTTTTTCCCTGTTTCCCTCGCCGAGAGAACGACTTACAAAGGCGCAACCGCCTACACCGAAAAGATTACCCACCGCTAAAAGCAGAAGAAACAAAGGCATTGAAACGGAAACCGCCGCCACCTGATTTGCGTTATTTGTCTGTCCTACGAAAAATGTGTCCGCTAAATTATATACAATATTAATGAGCATTCCCAGCATACTGGGTACAGCCAAAGCCGCAATTGCCCTGGGAATTTTATATTCGCTGAACACTAACGTGTTATCTCTCTTCGCCATTATTCAAATAGTAAATCCGTAAGATTTACAAAATCCTCCATTTCTAATTTTTCCGCTCTGATATTTTTATCAAGATTTAACCTTTCAAGAGCGGAATATATTTTTTCCTTGTTTAAAGACAGTGAGCTTGCAAGACTGTTGGCTGCTGTTTTTCTGCGCTGAGCAAAGGCTCCCCTCACCACTGCAAAAAACTGTTTTTCATTCTTTACATCATATTTATTTTCACCGCTGTTAAGACTGATTTTTATTACCGCACTGTCAACCTTAGGTGATGGCATAAAGCATTCCCTGTCCACATCAAAAAGCACTTTTGCGTCGCCGTAATACTTAACTGCCACGGTAACTGCGCCTGCCTCCCTGCTGCCAACCCGTGCACAAAGCCTCTGTGCCGCCTCGCGCTGTACCATAACCTCAATTTCGTCAATAGGCAGATTGCCTTCAAGCAGAGTCATAATAACCGGAGATGTTATATAGTACGGCAGATTAGCGCATACTTTTATTTTGGAATATCCCTTAAATTTTTCATCAAACAATTTAGGCAAATCCATCTTCATAATGTCGCCTGCAACAAGCTCAAAATTAGGATAATCCGCCAAGGTCTCCGCCAGCACGGGATAAAGCCGTTTATCAAGCTCAACGGATACAACCTTTCCGGCAGTACGGCATAGCTCCTTTGTAAGCACGCCTATACCGGGGCCAACCTCCAACACGGCAGTATCGGCGTCTGCGTCAAGAGCCTGTGCCATATTAGGACAAACACTGTCGTCTATTAAAAAATTCTGACCCAATGCCTTTGAAAAGGTAAAGCCGAATTTAGACAATATTGAATTTACTGTATTATAATCGCATAAATTATAATCCACGGCAAACGCCTCCTTAGTTCAAATGCATATTTTATCACAATATAATATGTATATCAACACAATTTTTAATAATCATCAAAACATATTGACAATTAATATTATTGTGATATAATAACGATTAGCCGACTAATATTAGCCGACTAATTATTAAGAGGATGATGAAAAATGAAACCGGGACATTACAAATCACCGCCGCCGGAGGGAATTATCGGTCCGCGTGTTAATTACCTGTCAAGACTGCTTCGTCACAGGTTCAACAAGGTTGTTAACGAGATGGGATTATTTTCGGGGCAGCAGGACATTATTTTGTTTTTGTTAGATAATGAGGGAGCCACCGTAAGCCGATGCGCCAAGCATTTAGGCGTTACAAATGCCACTGCCTCCATCAGCATAAAAAGGCTGGAGCACGCAGGCTTTCTTGTTAAAAAAGCGGACGAAAGTAATGCAAGAATTACTAATCTTTACCTTACTAAAAAGGGCAGAAACGTGCCTGAATATATAAGAGAAAAAATGGATTCTCAGGAAAAATATATTACCAAGGGTATGACTGAAGAAGAAATTAAATCTTTGTCAAAGCTTCTTGACAGAGCAATACAAAACTTAAAGGAGGATGATGCCGATGATTAAAAAGCTGGCAAAATATCTCAAAGGGTTATGGCATCTGTGCATAATAAGTGCCGCCGGTATGATAACCGAGGCAATATGCGAGCTTGCTATGCCGTCAATCGCCAACAGAATTTACAACGAGGTTGACGGAGCCGCCGCAGGCGACGCAGATGTAAAAAATTATGTAATCCGAGTGGGACTGCTAATGTTTGCACTGGCATTAATAGGTCTGTGCGGAGGCCTTGCCACAATGAAATCTTCATCTATCGTAAGCCAAAAATTTTCATATAGATTAAGGCGTGACCTATATCAAAAAATAAGTGATTTTTCATTCAAAAACATTGACTCCTTTTCTACCTCGTCCCTTACAACGAGAATGACAAATGACATCACTATGCTGCAAAATACTGTGATGATGAGCCTTAGAATGCTTGTAAGGGCACCTGCTCTGCTTATCGTTTCCGCAGTCTTTGCTTTTTCAATAAACGCAAGGCTGTCGTTAATTCTGCTGATTATGCTGCCGATTATGCTGGTAATAATCGTGCTTGTGCTGAAGTTCGGTTTTCCGATGTTTCAAAAAATGCAGAAAAAAATTGATAATGTTAACAGAGTGGTACAGGAAAATCTTATAGGCATACGAGTTGTAAAAGCCTTTGTCCGTGAGGATAAGGAGAAAAGGAAATTTCACACCGCCTCCGACCAGCTGGCAAAGCAGGGCTCAAGAGCAGCCGGACTTATCGTAACGCTGATGCCAATTATGATGCTGATGATGAACATAGTAATTGTTTACATCTATTACAAGGGTGCAGGCGACGCTGCCGCAGGCTTAATGGATGTAGGCGAAATATCCGTTTTATCATCATATATTGTACAGGTTTTGATGAACATTATGATGGTGTCAATGTTCCTGCTACAGCTTACACGAGCAAAGGCATGCGGTGACCGTGTTGTTGAAGTTCTTGACACCGAAATTGATATTCAAAATCCAAAAGACCCTTTCATTCCCAAAAATCCACAGGGTAAAATTGAATTTAAAAACGTTGATTTCAGCTACAACACGGATAAAAAGGACGATAAAATTCTTGATAATATTAATTTTACTGCCGAGCCCGGCTCAATTGTAGGCATAATCGGATCCACCGGATGCGGAAAATCAAGTCTTGTTAACCTTATACCCAGACTTTATGATGTTACAGCCGGTGAGGTTTTGGTTGACGGCGTAAATGTAAAGGATTACGATTTAAAGGCACTGCGTGATTTAATCGGCGTTGTGCTTCAGAAAAACGTCTTATTTACAGGTACAATTAAAGAAAACATACGTTGGGGCAAATCAGACGCCACCGACGAAGAAATTATTAACGCCTGTAAAGCGGCGCAGGCTCACGACTTTATTATGCGCCAGCCTGACGGATACGATACAGTGCTTGCTCAAGGCGGACTCAATCTGTCCGGCGGACAAAAGCAAAGGCTCTGTATCGCAAGGGCGATGATAAAAAATCCGAAAATACTTATACTTGACGACTCCACATCTGCCGTTGATACCGCTACTGAGGCAAAAATACGCAACAGCTTTTACAGCGAATTTAAAGATACTACCGTAATAATAATTGCACAGAGAATTTCATCCGTACAAAATGCGGACGAAATAATTGTGCTTGACGACGGAAGAATTGACGCAGTCGGAACGCACGATGAACTCATTAAAAGCAATGTGATTTATCAGGAAATTTACAAAACTCAGCAAAAGGGGGTGCTTGAATAATGCCGCCAATGGGACCTCCGGGAAGAGGAAAGCCCGGACAAAAGCCTAAACAGGCAAAGCAAACCTTTACCAGAATATTAAAATATATGGGTAAAAGCAAGCTTCTTTTAATAATTGTATTTCTTATGCTGATTTTAAGCACCGTATGCTCCACAGGGGCATCATATTGGCTAAAGCCCATTCTTAACGACGTTGCCGACTCAATCAGAGCAGGTAATTTTGCAACAGTGGGCGTAAAGCAGTTAATGATTAACCTTGCCATAGTTACGGCATTTTATGTGGGTGCTTCCCTTTTTATCTTTATTCAGTCAAAAATTATGGTGAAGCTATCTTACAAAACCACCAACATCATCCGAAAGGATTTGTTTGACCATCTGCAAACCTTGCCGCTGAAATATTTTGACTCAAAAACCCACGGCGAAATAATGAGCCGTTTTACCAACGATGTTGACAATATCCAAAATATGCTGGAGCAGACGATAGTTCAGCTTGTGTCATCCGCTTTTTCATTTATCAGCATTATCATAATGATGATTGTACTGAAATGGCAATTATTCCTTGTTGCCTGCGTATTTCTTGTGATAATGATTGTAAATTCTGCATACATTGCAAAGAAAACAAAAAAATACTACACCGCCCAGCAACATGCTCTTGGTGAAATGAACGGCAACATTGAGGAAACAATAGAGGGTATGCGTGTTGTAAAGGTATTTAACCACGAGGAACAGGCAACCGAGGAATTTGACGAGTTAAATGACAAATACCGAACAGTTGCCACAAAGGCAAATTTTTACTCGGGCATTATGGGACCCTGCTCCACCGGAATTAACGGTGCATCTTATTCAACCATCGCTCTGACAGGCGGAATACTTGTTCTCACAAGTGCCCTTGACATAGGCACATTTTTCACCTTCCTAAGCTACTCAAAGCAGTTCACACAGCCTATCAACCAGATAATGAACCAGATGAACAACATTTTCTCCGCCCTTGCCGGCGCAGAGCGTGTTTTTGAAATAATGGATATGGAAAGTGAGGTTGACGAGGGTACTGTTACTCTTGAGGAGCAGTCAATGCCAAATGGCAAAAGATGGTTTTGGATTGACGGCGACAAAAAAATTCCTGTTGAGGGCAAGGTTGTATTTGATGACGTTACCTTCTCGTACGTTGAGGATAAAACAGTACTCAAGCATATTAATCTGTATGCAAAGCCCGGTCAAAAAATTGCCTTTGTAGGCTCCACCGGAGCAGGCAAAACCACAATTACCAACCTTATTAACAGGTTCTACGATATTCAAGACGGCACAATCACTTACGACGGAATAGACGTTAAACGAATTAAGAAAGCAGATTTACGTCACTCGCTTGCCATGGTGCTTCAGGACACTCATTTGTTCACCGGTACAGTAATGGATAATATCCGCTACGGTAATCCAAAGGCAACAGACGAGGAATGTATCGCCGCAGCTAAGCTTGCCTCTGCTCATTCGTTTATTAAGCATCTGCCGGACGGTTATCATACCGAGATTACAGGGGACGGCTCAAATCTTTCACAGGGTCAGCGTCAGCTGCTTGCCATTGCAAGAGCCGCAGTTGCAGACCCACCGGTTATGATACTTGACGAGGCGACGTCATCGGTAGATACCCGAACAGAATATCATATTGAAAAGGGTATGGACTCACTTATGGAGGGTAGAACGGTATTTGTAATTGCTCACAGGCTTTCAACGGTACGCAACTCCAATGCAATTATGGTGCTTGAGCACGGCGAAATAATTGAACGAGGAG
Source organism: uncultured Clostridia bacterium (assembly GCA_945982035.1). GTDB lineage: Bacteria > Bacillota > Clostridia > Oscillospirales > Acutalibacteraceae > Eubacterium_R. The sequence continues at coordinate 7,335 of CAMFRO010000073.1, forward strand.
ACCACGATGATCTGCTGAAGCAAAAAGGCAGATACTACGAGCTTTGCACAGGCAAAGCACAGCTATCATAGTATTTATACACACGAAGGCATTATGTTTTCGTGTGTTTTTTTATAAAAAATCCTCAATTCTACGGAGCATAGGTTTATTTTTTCTTGACCTTTGTGTACAATTAAGTCAAGAAAGGCTCGTTAGG
>CAMFRO010000074.1 GCA_945982035.1 uncultured Clostridia bacterium
AGTCGGCACAGAATCCGATTACATATCTGAATCCATGATAGAGAGATAAAATTCCTATTTTGTGAGGAAAGGCAATATGATAAGTTTATATAAAATAAAAAACATAAAGCATAAAAGGGTTCTAATATTTGGTTTTGTATGTGTATGTTTTGTTTTATTTTTTTTGTATCAAAACAAGCATCTGGTAGTGGATAATTTCATAGTGCAATCAGAGAAAATATCAGGTGATTTGGATGGATTTAAAATTGTTCAAATATCAGATTTCCATAATGCATATTTCGGAAGAGATAATGATAAGCTGATAGCCATAATTAAAAATCAGAATCCAGACATTGTAGTTATTACAGGAGATTTGGTGGATTCAAATCACACCAATATAAACAGAGCATTAGAATTTGCTCAAACAGTACAAGAGATTTGTCCAACATATTATGTTACAGGTAACCATGAATATTGGTTAGATGAAAAAGATTTGGATATTTTATTAAGTGGATTAAGAGATAGTGGAATAACAATTCTTGAAAACGAGTGCGTAAATATATATAAGGGTGATTCATCATTTACATTGGTGGGACTGGACGATAGAAATTTATCAGATAATACTTTGACTAATATTTTGCAAGATTATAAAAGTGAATTTACCGTGGTGTTAGCACATGAACCTCAATATATTACTAATTATTCTGGAGAAAAAGTGGATTTGGTATTGTCGGGTCATGCACATGGAGGTCAATTTAGACTCCCGTTTATGGGGGGTGTGGTTGCTCCTGATCAGGGATTTAATCCACAATATACGGAAGGTGAATACAAAATGAAAGATACAACCATGATAGTAAGTCGTGGCCTGGGAAATAGTATAATACCTGTAAGATTATTTAATTATCCAGAAATAGTATGTGTTGAATTAAAACAAGGGTAGTTACAAGTCAACAATACATGCTGACAAATTTCAGCTTGTCAAGTTGATGCGTTAGACAAGAAACTTGAAATTTAGACAACAGAGATATACCTTATTTGCCTATACGAGCAATAAGGCAACGGAGCGTTTGTATCGGTTCGACATACCCATTTTAGGGCGAAAATAGGTGTTCCACCATTCCCTTGTACAATAGGGGTTGAGTATGTTTTTCGTTGAACAACCGAGCCACGTTGAAGCGGTGGCACTGGTTGAGAAAATTTAACTAAATTATTATTTGCAGGCTGAGCCTGCGACCGCACAAGAAGTTAGGCTAACTTTCTTGCCTGACAATGAATTACGATAAATTATAATTATTTCGGAGGACTGTATGGCACAGATAAAATGTCCCAACTGCGGGACGGTATTTCAGGTGGATAAATCCGAATATTCACAGATATTACAGCAGGTTCGTAATGACGAATTTGACAAGGAGCTTGCAAGACGTCAGGGCGAGCTGGAAAAGGACAAGCAAAACGCTCTTGAGCGAGCAAAATTGCAGGCACAGAACACCCTTAACCAAACCATTGCAGACAAAAATGCTGAAATTGAACGTCTTAAAGCACAGATTGACAGAGGTAATGCTGAAAAAGAGCTTGCCGTAACACGTGCTGTTAACGAGGTTGAAAGAGAAAGAGACAGCCTTAACAGCCGTCTGCAAATTCAAGAGGAAAAGCACAGGCTTGACCGGGCGTCACTTAAAGAAAAATACGAAAACGAGCTTAAGCTTAAAGACGAGCAGATTGATTACTATAAGGATTTCAAAACAAAGCTGTCCACAAAAATGATAGGCGAAAGCCTTGAAAAGCACTGTGAAAACGAGTTTAACACTTTGCGTGCCACGGCTTTTAAGAACGCTTATTTTGAAAAAGACAATGACGCAAGAACGGGCAGTAAAGGCGACTATATATACAGAGAATCCGATGAAAACGGTGTTGAAATTATCTCCATTATGTTTGAAATGAAAAACGAAATGGACACTACTGCCACCAAGCACAAAAATGAGGACTTTTTTAAGGAGCTTGACAAGGACAGAAACGAAAAGAAATGCGAGTATGCCGTGCTTGTTACACTTCTTGAATCGGACAGCGAATTATACAACAACGGTATTGTTGACGTTTCCCACAGATATCCAAAAATGTATGTAATAAGACCGCAGTTCTTCATTCCAATGATTACCGTACTGCGAAACGCCGCGTTAAATTCCCTTGAATACAAGCAGGAGCTTGCCGACGTAAGAAATCAAAATATTGATATTACTCATTTTGAAGAAAGTCTTATGGACTTTAAGGATAATTTTTCGTATAATTATAATCAAGCGCATAAGCGTTTTGATGAAGCAATACAGGAAATTGACAAATCAATTCAGCATTTGCAGAAAATCAAAGACGCTCTTACCAGATCGGATAATCAGCTTCGTATTGCAAACAACAAGGTTGATGATATATCCGTAAAAAAGCTGACAAGAGGCAATCCAACAATGACTGCAATGTTTGAAGAGCTGAAGAAAAATAAAGAAACCGAGGTTTAATTATGAAGTACGATGTTATTATTATAGGCGCAGGACCCGGCGGAATTTTCTCCGCTTACGAGCTTATAAATAAAAATCCCGATTTGAAAATAGCTATGTTTGAGACGGGTAATTCTCTTGAAAAAAGAAAATGTCCAATTGACGGCGAAAAGGTAAAAAGCTGTATTCACTGTAAAACCTGCGCTATAATGAACGGCTTTGGCGGAGCAGGTGCATTTTCTGACGGAAAGTACAATATTACAAACGATTTCGGCGGCACACTTTACGAGCATATCGGCAAGAACAAGGCTATTGACCTTATGAAATACGTTGACGATATAAATATGAAATACGGCGGCGAGGGTACAAAGCTTTACTCCACCGCAGGCTCTCATTTCAAAAAAATCTGTATGCAGAATCAGCTTAATCTTTTAGAGGCTTCGGTTCGTCATTTGGGTACAGATATAAATTATGTTGTGCTTAATAATCTTTATGACTATCTTAAGGACAAGATGGATATTTTCTTTAACAGTCACGTTGATAAGGTTATTGCCGACGGCGACGGCTACGGCGTAATCGTTAAGGATAAAAAATACACCTGCGAAAAGTGCGTTATATCCGTAGGCAGAAGCGGCAGTCACTGGATGGAGGGCGTTTGCCGTGACCTTGATATTAAAACAATGTCAAACCGTGTTGACTTAGGCGTTCGTGTTGAGCTACCGGCAGTTATTTTCAGCCATCTTACCGATGAACTGTACGAAAGCAAAATTGTTTACAGAACAAAGAATTACGAGGACCAGGTGCGTACCTTCTGTATGAACCCGAGGGGTATTGTTGTAAATGAAAATACAAACGGTATCGTTACCGTAAACGGTCACAGCTATGAGGACCCGGAAAAGCAAACCGACAATACAAACTTTGCTCTGCTTGTATCAAAGCATTTTTCCGAGCCGTTTAAGGATAGCAACGGCTATGGCGAAAGTATTGCAAGGCTTTCAAATATGCTGGGCGGCGGAGTAATTGTTCAGCGTTTCGGCGACCTTGTATCCGGCAGAAGAAGTACGCCAAAGCGTATTGAAGAAGGACTTGTTAGACCTACTCTTTCCGCAACCCCGGGCGATCTTTCTCTTGTACTTCCAAAGCGTATTCTTGACGGAATTATTGAAATGATTTACGCCCTTGATAAAATTGCTCCCGGTACTGCAAACCCCGACACACTTCTTTACGGCGTTGAGGTTAAATTCTATAATATGGAGGTTGAGATTGACGACAATCTTGAAACCGCTCATAAAGGGCTTTATATTATCGGCGACGGCAGCGGTGTAACCCATTCACTTTCTCATGCTTCGGCCAGCGGTATTTATGTAGCACATCAGATTTTAGAGCATTTCAGCAAATAATTATAAAGGACTGATAATATGAAATTAAAGGACGAAATTATGCTGGGTAATATTGACGGCAACGATTTTGCAATCGCAACAGGAAAAATGTCCGAAAAATTTAACGGAATTATCAACAACAACCCCAGCGCAGGCTTTATTTTCAGCCTGCTTAAAACTCAGCAGACCGAGGACAGCATCGTAAAGGCGATGACTGAAAAATATGATGCTCCCGAGGAGCAGATTAGAGCCGATGTAAAAGAATTTCTCGCATACATCAAAACACTTGATATTTTGGAATAACAGGAATGTAAGCTATGGTATCACAGAATAACGAAGTAAACTGTTTAATTCATCTTCTCTCCTGCGCAATTAATCAAAAAGAGTGCGAGGATATTGGTGATGTTGATTTTAAGGAGCTTTTTTCTCTTGCAAAAAAGCATCAGGTGTATAATATAATTTACCCTGTTATATGCGATTTTGACAGTATTCCACAGTATGAAAAGGATAAGTGGCGTAATTATAATTTAACCGAAATTAAAAGAATGATTACGATTAATAATGAGCGAAGCGCCATTTTCAACGCTCTTAAGGATAACAAAATCAGATTTATGCCCCTTAAAGGTATGATTTTGAAAAACTATTATCCAAAGGAATCTATGCGCCAAATGAGTGACAACGATATTCTGTTTGATGAGGAAAACAGGGACGCTGTCGCTGAGATTATGAAAAAATTCGGCTACAAGCCTATTGCAACAGGGGAAAACAGCGATGATTATTTCAAAGCACCCTACTGTACCTTTGAATTTCACCGTAATCTGTTTTTTGAACAGCACGATTTTTGCCCTCGCTTTAATAATTTATGGGGAAATTCTTTCGTTGATTCGGGCAATCCTTTTATGTATCATATGGGGCTTGATGACGTGTATGTTTACAGCGTTTGCCATATGTATAAGCATTATTCCACGGCAGGATGCGGTGTGCGCTTTCTGGCGGATAATTACTTGTTTTTAAAAAAGGAGCAAAATAATCTTAATTGGGATTATATCAGCGGTAAAATGCAGGAATACGGTATTGCTGAATATGAGAAAAAATCCCGAGACCTTGCCTTTAAAATATTTGACGAAGAGCCTTTGAATGATGAAGAAATAAAGCTGCTTGAAAATTATATTAATTTCGGAATTTACGGTGACGGCAATATCGCACTGAGAAGGAATATTGAAAAATTATCCGAAAACGGTGATATTCAAAATGCAAAGAAGAAATATATTCTTCGCCGTCTTTTTCCTGAAAAGAAAAAGATGATTGCCGATTACAGAGCTCTTGAAAAAAAGCCGTATCTTCTGCCGTTTTACTATATTTACAGGCTTTTTAAAGGAGCAAGAAACGGCTCAAAAACTCTATCGGAGTATAAAGCCGTAAAGGATATGGAAAATAAATAATCATTTACGGAGGGCAAAAAATGTCCGTATTGCTTGTTGCACTGGGAGGTGCGGCAGGGGCGGTGGTAAGATACCTTTTAGGGTTAATTCCCGTTAAGGAATTCACATCGTTTCCCCTTATTACCTTACTTATTAATGCTTTGGGCGCATTTGCTATCGGCATTATTGCCGCGGCGGCTCAAAAATATAATTTGAATGAAAATCTTGTTTTGTTTATAAAGGTGGGCGTGTGCGGCGGTTTTACTACCTTTTCCACCTTTTCGCTGGAAGCATATAATCTTTTTTTAAGCGGCAAAACAATTACTGCACTGTGCTATATAATGCTCAGCGTTGTGCTTTGCGTTTGCGCCGTGCTTTTAAGTACAAATGTTATCGGAGGATATTCAGTTGGCGGTAAATAAGAAAAACATACGTAATTTTTCTATAATTGCACATATTGACCACGGCAAATCCACCTTGGCGGACAGATTGCTGGAGCTTACAAGCTCTGTTTCAAAGCGAGATATGCAGGAGCAAATTCTCGACGATATGGAGCTGGAGCGTGAAAGAGGAATTACCATTAAGGCCCATGCGGTTAAGCTTAATTATAAGGCAAAGGACGGCGAGGAGTATATTTTTAACCTTATTGATACTCCCGGTCACGTGGATTTTAACTATGAGGTTTCCCGTTCTCTCGCTGCCTGTGAGGGTGCAATTCTCATTGTTGACGCCTCACAGGGTGTTGAGGCACAGACCTTGGCAAATACCTATTTAGCTCTTGACCACGACCTTGATATTCTGCCTGTAATTAACAAAATTGACCTGCCTGCTGCCGATCCGGAAAGAGTTGCCGAGGAGGTTGAGGATGTTATAGGAATACCATGTCTTGATGCTCCGAGGATAAGTGCAAAAACAGGTGAAAATGTTGAGCAGGTGCTGGAGTATATTGTTAACGAGGTGCGTGCTCCCGAGGGCGACGATAATAAACCCCTTAAAGCTCTGATTTTTGATTCAATTTACGATTCTTACCGAGGCGTTATCGTTTATGTGAGAATTAAAGAGGGAAAAATCAAGGCGGGGGATGTAATGAGAATTATGTCCACCGGAGCGGAATTTACAGTTGTTGAGGTTGGATATATGCGTGCCACCTGTATGGAAAAGGCGTCAGAGCTTACGGCAGGTGAGGTTGGATATATTACTGCGTCAATTAAAACCGTAGGCGACGCTCACGTAGGTGATACCGTTACTCTTGCATCAAATCCTGCAAGCGAGCCTTTGCCGGGCTACCGCAAGGTTAATCCAATGGTGTTCTGCGGCGTTTATCCTGCCGATGGAGCCGATTATGAAAATCTCCGCGACGCACTTGAAAAGCTTCAGCTAAACGACGCCTCCCTGTCCTATGAGCCTGAAACCTCCGGTGCACTGGGCTTCGGATTTAGATGTGGATTTCTCGGCCTTCTTCACCTTGAGATTATTCAAGAACGCCTTGACCGTGAATACAATCTTGATTTGATTACCACCGTGCCCTCGGTTGTGTATAAAATTTTTCTTACCGACGGCAGTATGGTGGAAATTGATAATCCTACTAATTATCCCGATCCGGCGTATATTGATTATTGCGAGGAACCCTTTGCCGACGCTCATATTTACGTTCCCGCCGAATTTGTGGGTACGGTTATGGATATGTGTCAGGATAAGCGAGGCATATTCAAAAATATGGACTATATAACTCCCGACAGAGTTGATATTCATTACGAGCTTCCCCTTAACGAAATTATTTATGATTTCTTTGACGCTCTTAAATCACGGACAAGAGGCTATGCCTCCTTTGATTACGAGATGAAGGAATACAGAAGGTCTGATTTGGTTAAGGTTGATGTTTTGCTTAACGGTGATGTTATTGACGCATTGTCGTTTATAATCCACCGTGAAAAAGCCTATGCCAGAGCACGTAAAATTGCCGAACAGCTCAAAAAGCATATTCCGCGTCATTTGTTTGAGGTGCCTATTCAGGTGGCAATCGGCGGTAAGGTTATTGCAAGAGAAACCGTAAAAGCACTTCGTAAGGACGTTTTGGCAAAATGCTACGGCGGTGACGTTACCCGTAAGAAAAAGCTGCTTGAAAAGCAGAAGGAGGGCAAAAAACGTATGCGCCAGTTCGGCTCTGTTGAAGTTCCACAGGAGGCATTTCTTGCCGTGCTCAAGCTTTCATCGGATGATGATGACTAAAATTCAAAAAATATTAAACGGCGGTATATATT
>CAMFRO010000075.1 GCA_945982035.1 uncultured Clostridia bacterium
GCCTTATGCCACAACGCTTCTTGTTGCATTTTCTGCCGCATTTGCCACCTTGGCAACATTAATCGGCGGTGCTTTAAGTGACCGTGCCGGTAAGAGAAAAGCATTTATATGCTGGGGCTATGTTGTGTGGGGCTTTACCATTGCGGCATTTGCTCTTGTTCCTATGCAGCCCTCTGCGGATAAGGTTCTTCCTATGGTAATACTTGTTGTTGCTATGGACTGCATTATGTCTGTGATAGGCTCAATAAGCAACGACGCTACATATAACGCCTGGATAACCGATGTAACAAATACCTCTAACAGGGCACGAATTGATACTGTTTTGGCTATTATGCCTTTGTTTGCCATTGCGATAGTGTTCGGCGGCTTTGACTCATTTACAAATGCCTCTGCCACCGTTAGCGACTGGAGGAAGTTTTTTATAATTATGGGCATTATCCCTACGGTTAGCGGTTTCCTCGGGCTTTTTATTATGAAGGACCGAAAGGATTTGATGCCTAAAAAGGACGCTCCGTTCTTTTCGGATTTTATTTATTCCTTAAATCCTAAAGTAGTTAAGGAAAATAAAATGTTATATATCTGTCTTGCCGGCAATATGGTGTCCGCAATAGCGTATCAGATTTACATAAACTATCTGTTCAATATTGTAGAGGGGACGCTGAAAATTAAAAATTATATTATTCCCGTGGGAATAATTATGGTGGTTGCGGCGGTTGTGTCTGTAATGGTTTCCTCCGCAATGGACAAATACGGCAAAAAGCATTTCTATTATCCAACTATCATCGCAGGTATTTTAGGCTGTATAATAATTTGGAGTGCAAAATTTTTCGTTGATAAAAACGAAACAGTTGAAACGATAATTTTGATTATCGGCGGAATTTTGCTTATCGGCGTAAGTCTTGTTATGGCTGGTCTGTTTACCGCTTCATATCGTGATTATATCCCTAAGGGCAAGGAAGGACTTTTCCAAGGATGCCGTATGGTTATGTATGTGCTGGTACCTATGATTATCGGTCCCGTAATAGCACAGGTGATTATATCTGCATACAATAAAGGTGTTGCAGACGAAAATATTGTCTATCCTATGGAGCTGTTTTTGGGTGCCGCCGTTGTTTTCCTGTTTTGCTTTATTCCTGCAAGACTTGTCCGCAATGAACAAGGGCAACACCACGACCGCCTGATGCAGGAAATGGAAAAAGCTGGAAAAGAAAGTGAAAATGAATAATGCTGAAATTATTTTATATAACTAACAATCCTAAAATTGCACTTTTAGCACAAAATGCCGGTGTGGACAGAATTTTTATTGATATGGAATATATCGGTAAGGATAAGCGTCAGGGCGGACTTGATACCGTAAAAAATCACCATACAGTTGACGATGTCAAAAATGTTCGCCGTGTATTAGATAAGTCAAAGCTTCTTGTAAGAGTAAATCCGATTCACGAAAACTCTCAAAATGAAATAGATGAAGTTGTTTCAGCAGGCGCAGATTATATTATGCTTCCTATGTGGAAAACACCGGGTGAAGTTAAAAGGTTTCTTGATATAGTTAACGGCAGAGCAAAAACAATGCTTTTGCTTGAAACCGATGAGGCTCGACTTTGTCTTGACGATGTGCTTGAATTTGACGGCATTGATGAGGTACATATAGGTTTAAATGATTTGTCTTTAAGTCAAAAAAAGAAATTTCTTTTTCAACTTGTTACGGACGGGACGGTAGATGAAATTGCAAAAAAACTGAATGAAAAAAATATACCCTTCGGCTTCGGCGGAGTTGGTAAGGTGGGCAGTAATAATTTACTGCCTGCGAAAAATATTTTAGCAGAGCATTATAGGCTTGGTTCTTCTATGGTAATTCTATCAAGAAGCTTTTGTGATTTAAGATATAATACAGATGAAGAACAGATAAAAAAAATATTCAATAATGGAATTAAAGAACTACGCGAATATGAAAATAAACTTGCAGTATGTGATGCGCATTTTTTTGAAATTAATAAAATTGAAACACAGAAATATATAAACAAAATTGTTGATAGGTAAGTTATATGTATAAGTATTTTAAGAGAATATGTGATTTTACGGTGTCACTTATAGGACTAATTGTATTATCTCCGCTTTTGATAATCACAGCTATTGCAATAAAGATAGACTCTAAAGGACCTGTGATTTTTAAACAGGAGCGACTTGGCGAAAACGGTAAAGTATTTCTTATTTATAAATTTAGGTCTATGTGTGTTGGTGCAGAGCAAACAGGAACAGGTCAGTATTCCTTTGAAGGGGATCCGAGAGTAACAAAGGTTGGAAAAGTTATAAGAGCAACAAGTATTGACGAGCTTCCGCAGCTTGTTAATATTTTGAAAGGTGAAATGTCTGTTGTAGGATTTCGCCCGCCTCTTACTTATCACCCATGGCCGATTGAACAGTACACAGACGAACAAAAGCGTATGTTTAATGTAAAGCCCGGAATTACCGGTTGGGCACAGGTTCACGGACGAAAAGAGGTAGAATGGCACGAACGCATACGCCTCAATGTATGGTATGTTGACAATGTAAGCCTTTGGCTTGACATTAAGATTATGTTTATGACGGTTATTAATGTTTTGAAAAATGAAAATAATGTTAATGTTGGTGTAACTGTATCACAGGAAGAAACGCAGGAAATAAATCAGCGTTAGGTTATTGGTATGAAAAAATATGAAATTGACGAATTAAAGCGGAAAACCATCAGTCTGCTTATGAATTATTCATTAAGCAGGGAACAGGCGGAATGTATAGCGGAATGTTTTGTTACGGCGGATGCCTGCTCGGTAAAAACCCATGGTCTTGCAGTTTTGCCTGCACATATCAAAAAATTAAGTGCAGGAGCATACAATGTAAATCCGCAATTTAAAATTATAAAATCAACAAATTCGTTTGCAGTTATTGATTCGGATAATGCTATCGGTCCTTATTCGGCTTCATACTGTATGAATTTTGCTGTGGAAAAAGCGAAAAATGAGGGTATATTTACTGTTTTTTCAAAAAATTGCAATACATACGGACCTGCATTTTATTATACATATCTTGCGGTAAAGCAGGGGCTTATCGGCGTAACATTTTGTAATTCTCCTGCAGCAATGGCGGCGTGGGGCGGAAAAGAGAAATTATTAGGCACGAATCCTCTTGCAGTCGGAATACCCGGTAAAAATGATGGGCCTATACTTTATGATATAGCAACAAGCAAAGTTGCAAAATCCAAAATAAATAAAGCAAGACTTGAGAATAAACAAATTCCGTCTGATTGGGCTCTTGATTCGTCCGGAAATCCAACAACAGATCCCCTTGAAGCAATTAAAGGTTTTGTTCTTCCAATGGCAGAGCACAAGGGCTACGGACTTGCGCTTGTCCTTGATATGCTTTCAGGTATGATATCAGGTGCGGCTTTTTCAACAGGTGTAAATAAGTTTTATTCCGAGGATAATTCCTGTATGAATGTTGGACAGACTTTTATTGCCATAGACCCCAACGTTGTAATGGATGAAGAATTTTATGTTTTGACAGATGAATATATAAATAAAATTCACTCATCAAATTCTTCTCGGGATGGTAGAGTTCTTTTTCCCGGAGAGCATAAGCTGGAAAGTATGAAAAAAGCAATAAGAGATGGAATAACTTATGATGAAGCTGTTGAATCCGATCTTGAGTCGTTTTTTTGCAATATCGGTGATTAAATGAAAATTTTATTTGTTGCGACTGTTAGCAGTCATATAGGACAATTTCATATACCTTTTATTGAAGAATTAAAACGTCAGGGTTGTGAGGTTCACAGTGCTTTTAAGGACAACTCCGATGAAAAACCGGGACTTGATTTGTCAGCTCTTGACAAGGTATATGAAGTGCCGTTCAGCAGAAGTCCTTACAGTACATCAAACATTAAAGCATATAAAGTGTTAAAAAAAATTATTGACGAAAACAATTATGACGCTGTTCATTGTCATACCCCAATGGGCGCAGTTGTTACCCGTCTTGCATCAAGAGACGCAAGAAAAAAAGGCACAAAACTCATTTACACCGCCCATGGATTTCATTTTTACAAGGGTGCGTCAAAGAAAAATTGGCTAATTTTTTACAATGTTGAAAAGTTTCTTTCAAAATTTACGGATTGTCTTATTTTGATAAACAACGAAGACTACACTATTGCAACTGAAAAAGGTTTTAATGCAAAAAAAATTGTTAAAGTAAACGGTGTCGGAGTTGATTTGTCAAAATTTAAACCTGTATCAAATAAAGAAAAAATGAATTTACGCAGAGAATACAAATTTAATGAAAACGATTTTCTTTTAATTTATCCTGCTGATTTTTCTTACAGAAAGAATCAGGAAATGATTTTTGAAACAATGAAAATTCTTGTAACAAAACATGATAATATCAAACTGCTGCTACCTGGACATAACGACAACGAAAGTGAGTATAGAAATAAGGCAAAAGAATTAGGTATTGAAAATAATGTCTTTTTTATGGGTTATAGACGCGATATAGACAAGCTTGTTGCAATGAGTGATATTTCTGTATCAACAAGCAGGCAAGAGGGACTGCCAATAAATCTGGTTGAGGCTATGGCAGTGGGAAATCCGCTTGTGGTAACAAATGTTAGAGGAAATAATGATTTAGCAGAGGATGAAGTGAACGGTTTTCTTGTTCCACTTAACGATAGTGCATATATGGCAGAATGTATTCTTCGCCTTTACGATAATCCTTACCTTACAGAGAAACTTGGAAAAAACAGTATTGCTAAAGCCAAACTTTACAGTGAAGAAGCGGTCATTCCCGAAATGGTAAACATATACAGTGAATTGGGGTTGTTATGAGAATTTTACATATGATACCGGATATCGGCGTGTCAAACGGTGTTATGAGCGTAATACTGAATTATGCAAAAGCAATGCCGGAAAGTGTTAAGTTTGACGTTGTTTATTTTTCCGAAAAGGATAAAACAAAAAAATCTGATATTGAGGCTCTTGGCGGCAAGGTATATAAAATTGACCCACCGTCGCCTAAGGATTTGATAACGGGAAAAATGAATTCTTTTTTTAACGCTCATAAAAATCAGTGGCAAGCTTTACATATTCATTGTCCTCACTTTGCCGTATTTATAGCACTGGCGGCTAAAAAGGCAGGAATTAATAATATATTTGTTCATTGCCATACTACACAGTATTCCTTAAAGGGCAATTCGTGGCGTAATCAAATATTAAGTCTTTATGCAAAATATTTTATCAAACATAAGTTTGCTTGCAGTAATGAGGCGGGTAAAATATGGTTCGGCAATAAACCGTTTGTTGTTCTTAATAATGCTATTGACTGTGAAAAATATGCGTTTGATCCTGACAAACGAACTCAAGCAAGAAATCAAATGGATTTAAAAGATTCATTTACGGTGTGTCATATTGGCAGAACGGACATTAAGCAAAAAAATCACCCTTTTATATTAAAAGTATTTGCTGAGATTAAGAGTATAAAACCAAATTCAAAATTGATACTTATTGGCGCAAATGAAACTGAGCAAACATCATCAATGTGCACTAAGCTCGGTATCACTGATGACGTAATGTTTTTAGGGATAAGAAACGATGTATCCGATTTGCTTCAGGCGGCTGATTTGTTCCTGTTTCCGTCAACAAGTGAAGGATTGCCTGTATCTGTAATAGAGGCTCAGGCGGCAGGACTGCCGGTTATAATGTCCGATTCAATCACAAATGAAGTTGCGGTTACGGATTTGGTAACTGTAAAATCTCTAAATGACAGTATATCCGATTGGGCGAATGAATGTCTGAAGGATTGTGATATACTAAGGCGAAATACAATAAAAGAGTTAACAGACGCAGGATGGAATATTTTTGACTGTGCAAAGCAACTTGCTTCAATTTATGAAAACGGAGTATAATTATGAGTAAACCTGAAAGAGTGCTTTTGGTTTTCGGAACCCTTAACAGAGGGGGTGCCGAAACGCTGGCTATGAACGTGTTTAGGAATATTGACAGGGACAAAATTGTATTTGACTTTGTTGTTCATACATCTGAAAAATGTGATTATGACGATGAAATAGAATGCCTCGGTGGAATAATATACCGCTTTCCGCGTTACAATGTTTTGAATCATTTTACATACAAAAACCAGTGGAAAATTTTCCTTGATACTCATAAAGAATACAAGATTATTCATGCCCATAATACTGCCACTGCAGCTGTGTATTTTCCTATGGCAAAAAAATGCGGAATTTTCACTATTGCTCATAGCCATATCGCTAAATCACAGTCGGGAATACGTCAAAAGGTTGTCGATTTGTACAGACTGCCGTTAAGATATAGTGCCGATTATCTCTTTGCCTGTTCGCAAATTGCAGGTCAGTGGTTGTTTGGAAAAAATGTATCAAAAAGGGATAATTACAAGGTTATCAATAACGGTGTTGACTGTGATAAATTCGCTTACAATGAAAATTACCGTAACGAAATAAGAAAAGAGTTTAACATAGAGGGAAGGTTTGTTGTAGGCAATATTTCACGATTTCATATACAGAAAAATCACTCGTTTTTAATTGATATCTTTAATGAGCTTCATAAAAACGACAGTAACAGCGTGCTGCTGTTAGTTGGAACTGGGGATTTAAAGGATGAAATTCAAAACAAGGTAAATCAATTAGGCTTAAACGACTGCGTTATTTTCGCCGGAGTGAGAAGTGATATTGAAAAAATATTGTCTGCTATTGATGTTTTTTGTATGCCGTCATTTAGAGAGGGACTTCCCGTTTCTCTCGTAGAGGCTCAGGCATCGGGAGTGCATATTGTAGGCTCAGATACTATTTCAAAGGAAATAAAGCTTACCGATTTGGTGGAATTTTGCAGTTTAAGAGATTCTCCGTCAGTATGGTCACGTGAAATACTGAAATACTCCCAAGGCTATGCACGTATAAACACAAAAAAACAACTTGCCGACTGCGGATATGACATTAATCAGACTGCTAAATGGTTACAAAACTTTTATTTAGAGGTGATTTAGTTGAAACTACGTGTTTTGCACTTCGGATATACGGCAAATCTCGGTGGAGTAGAAGTATTTGTTTCAAATATGAATAAATATTTCAAAAATGTTATAATTGATTTAGTAGTTTCTACTAATGAAACAATTCCATATGAAGATGAGTTTCTTTCAAAAGGTTCTGAAATTTATCGTATTACTCCCAGAAAATCAAATCCTGTGAAATACTTTTTTGATATAGCAAAAGTAATAAAGCA
>CAMFRO010000076.1 GCA_945982035.1 uncultured Clostridia bacterium
TAGCACCAACCATTGGGTTGTTACCCATACCGATAAGTCCCATCATTTCAACGTGGGCAGGAACTGAAGAAGAGCCTGCAAACTGAGCGTCGCCGTGCATTCTGCCCATTGAGTCTGTAAGACCATAGGAAGCAGGACCTGCGCCCATATTATCAGGATGAAGTGTACGGCCTGTGCCGCCGCCTGATGCAACTGAGAAATACTTCTTGTCGTTTTCGCCGCACCATTTCTTATAAGTGCCTGCAACAAGATGCTGGAAACGAGTTGGGTTGGTTGAGTTACCTGTGATAGAAACGTCAACAGACTCGTGCTGCATAATAGCAACGCCCTCACGTACATCATCGGCACCGTAGCATTTAACTGCTGCTCTTTCGCCGTTTGAATATGCCTTTTCCTGAACTATCTTAAGCTCGCCTGTATAATAATCATACTGAGTCTGAACATAGGTGAAGCCGTTAATTCTTGAAATAATATAAGCAGCATCCTTGCCAAGACCGTTAAGAATTACCTTAAGAGGTTCCTTACGAACCTTGTTTGCTGTACGGGCAATACCGATTGCACCCTCAGCTGCCGCAAATGATTCGTGACCTGCAAGGAAAGCAAAGCACTTTGTTTCCTCGCTGAGAAGACGAGCGCCCAAATTACCGTGGCCAAGACCTACGTTTCTCTGCTCTGCAACAGAACCGGGAACGCAGAATGCCTGCAAGCCGATACCGATTGCAGCGGCTGCTTCAGAAGCGGTTTTAACTTCTTTTTTGAATGCTACTGCTACGCCGAGAGTATATGCCCAGCTTGCATTTTCAAATGCGATTGGCTGAACGCCCTTAACGATAGCATCAACATCAACGCCCTTTGACAAGCAAAGCTCTCTTGCTGCTTCCAGGCTTTCAATTCCATATTCGGCAAGGCACTTTTCTATTTTTGCCATTCTTCTTTCTTTGCCTTCAAACTTTACATCGTTTGCCATTGAAATGCCCTCCTTTATTATTCTTCACGTGGGTCAATATATTTTGCAGCCTCTGCAAAACGACCGTAGTTACCGATATTATTCTTGTATGCTTCGTCAGGAGATACACCGTGACGGATGTCCTCAAGCATCTTGCCAACCTTAACGAACTCGTAGCCGATTACTTCGCCTTCATCGTCAAGAGCCATACGGGTAACATAACCCTCTGCCATCTCCATATAACGAACACCCTTAAGCTTTGTGGAGAACATTGTTCCAACCTGTGAACGAAGACCCTTGCCCAAATCCTCAAGTGCTGCACCTACAACAAGGCCGCCCTCTGAGAATGCAGACTGTGTACGACCGTAAGCAAGCTGCTTAAAGATTTCTCTCATAGCAACATTGATAGCGTCACAAACAAGGTCTGTGTTAAGGCACTCAAGAAGAGTCTTGCCGGGGAGAATTTCAGCCGCCATAGCTGCTGAATGAGTCATACCCGAACAACCGATTGTTTCTACAAGGGCTTCCTCAACAATGCCGTCTTTAACATTAAGACTGATTTTGCAGGCACCCTGCTGAGGTGCGCACCAACCAATACCATGTGAAAAACCGCTGATGTCCTTGATTTCATAAGACTTAACCCACTTTCCCTCTTCAGGGATAGGAGCCGGACCGTGATGCGGACCCTTTTTAACGGTACACATCTGTTCTACTTCGTTTGAATAGACCATTTTATTAACTCCTTTCAATAGACTTGTGACAAAATGCTCTGCCATTCAAGCCATATCTAAATAATTATTAAATTATCAACCATTATTATAACCAATAATAAAAACTCAATCAAGAGCAAATGTTATTTTTTTATCATATTTTGGGATATTATTGATTTTAAGGTATGCCTTTGGTATAATATTTGTGTAATTTTAATAACAAGGTGATAAAATGAAGATAAAAGAGGGCTTTGCAAAACGCAATATTGCAGGTTCGGAAATAGTAGTTCCCGTAGGCAAAAAGGCACTGGAATTTAACGGTATGGTTACGCTAAACGAAACAGGTGCGTTTTTTTGGGACTGCTTTTTAAAGGATATTACAGTTGATGACGCAGTGAAGGCTGTCACTACCGAGTACGATATTGACGAGGAAACAGCCCGTCGTGATGTGGAAAATTTTGTAAGACTCCTTGAAGAAAATAATTTGATTGACGCAGAATGAGTAAAGGACTAAGCAAATAAATAGATTGAGGTAAGATATGAATTTATCGCTTGTTATACCCTGTTACAATGAGCAGGACAATGTTGAAAAACTTTTTAACGAGATTAATAGGGTGTTTGCATCAAGGGTTGAAGATTACGAATTTGTATTCGTCAACGACGGCAGCACCGACAACACCTATAAAAATTTAAAAAAGCTTTTTGAGTCAAATCCTCAGCATAACATTCAGGTTTTGTCGTTTAGCCGTAATTTCGGCAAGGAATCTGCCATATATGCCGGATTATCAAAGGCAAAGGGCGATATGGTGTGCTTGATTGACGCCGATTTGCAGCAACGACCGGAGGTTGTGCTTGAAATGCTGGAGGTTATGGCGCAGGATGAGGATACCGACTGCGTAACGGCTTATCAGGAGCAGCGTAAAGAGGGCAAGGTTATATCGGCAATAAAATCCGTGTTTTACAAGATGATAAATAAGATATGTGATATTGATTTTGTCAACGGTGCCTCTGATTTCAGGCTTATGAAAAGGAAAATGGTAAATGCCATACTTGAAATGACGGAATATAACCGTTTTTCAAAGGGCATATTCAGTTGGATAGGATTTAACACAAAATACATTCCATATACCGTTGCTGACAGAGAAAGCGGCGAAACGAAATGGAACTTTAGAAAGCTTATGCGATATGCCATTGACGGAATTGTGTCATTTTCCACTGCACCTTTAAAGCTTTCCATTTATGTTGGCTTTATCTCTGCCGCATTGTCAATAATATATTTGATTGTTGTTATTGTTCAAAAGCTTTGCTTCGGTATCAGCGTGCCGGGTTATGCAACCATTGTGGTTTTACTGCTGTTTTTAGGCGGAACGCAGTTGTTTTGTATGGGACTGCTGGGCGAATATCTTGCAAAGGTCTTTACGCAGGTTAAAAACCGTCCAATATTTATTTTAAAGGATTACCTTACCAAGGATGACGAATAAAACGAGGACAAGCAAGAGATTAATATAAATTATGACTTGTGTGGGACGGTCCCCCGTCCCGAATTTTATTTGAAATATAGGCTTAAAATTCTGCCTCCCTTGAAAAAGGGAGGCAGAAGACTGTTGATAAAGTGGTCTGAACCACGCCAAAGTGTTTAAATAATAAAATCTACTCGTAGAGACTTTTAATGCAAGCTTGCCTTGTTTTCAACGACCTAACAATTTTAAAAGCGGCATAAATGTTGAATTTATGCCGCTTTTGGCGTTTTTCGTTTTTTGCTCGGAGGCAGTACCGTCGTACAGCACCCACTCGCAAGAAAACGAAATTCAGCTCCATTTCTCAAAGTCTGCCAGCGTGTAGAAACATATAAATTGACTTTTTCTACACGCTGCTGCCTCCCTTGAAAAAGGGAGGCAGAATTTGGTTTTAAAAATATTATAGGCAAAAAAATAAAGGACCCTTACGGTCCTTCATTTTCTGCATTAGCCTTTTGGGCTGTGCTCCTTGCATATATGAACTTAGCTACATCAGTCCACGTGTAAATAGTATCACAACATTTGGTAATTGTCAATACATTTTTAAATTTTTTTTAAAAAATTATGTATGATTTATCAAAGGCTATAATTTTACTGGCCTTGTGAATCCGAAATCTTTAATGATTCGTAGGAGGACATTGTGAAAGTGAATGTAAATTTAAACTTGTTTTTTGCGTAAAGCTGTTCGTCGCCGGATAAATTTTTATCTATATAAGCGTAATCCTTTACGTTAATAACTCCGTCCCTATTATAATCGCCCGTAACAAGAGTTACCGGATTATTTCTAAAATCATTTTTGCCCGCCTCAGCCTCTACCACATAGGTTACATTTCGGGATATGGCTTTATCAGATGTAATTGTTGCATTGTAGAACCCTGCCGGAGCGGTATAAGAAAACTCGCCCTGAGAGTCGGTTTTTGCAACAGCGGAGCCGTTTACCGTAATTGATGCATTCTCTATGGGCTGACCGTCATAATAATCCGCAACCTTGCCATAGACGGTGTACATTGCCACACTTTCAATAGGAACATTGAAATCCGCAGTTTTGTCAAGAACGCACACGGTAAGAGTGTTACTTCCGCTGTATTCATCATTGTTCTCGGGATACCAATGGGTAGTCATTTGGTCAAATCTATATGAAATCTGATGACCGTCAACAGTATCTTTACCCACTCCTGAGGATACTCTCTCGCCGTTTTTGTAAACAAGTGTAACATTCATATTGGCGGCAATTCGTGAAATTGAATAAAAGTAAAACGAATTGCCATCGTAGTCCTTCTGCCAGCTTCCGCCGGAAAACGCCTGAAGCTTTACGTTACATTCAAGCTCAATATGGTCAATTACATCATCGTCGTAGCTGTCGCACCTCATTCGCACATTCATTGTGCCGGAGGTGGTATTTGCCGAGTTCCAACCACAGTAATAGTAATAAGTAACACCTTTTTCAAGGTGGTAGGTAAGCCGAAACTGATACTGATTTTTTTGGCCGTCCGCCTCGTAATTCTCATTTCCGTTAGAAAAGGCAAGCTGTTTAAGGGTTTTGGAGCCGTCTTCGTTTACCGTTTTTATCATAAGATAGCAATTTGACTTTGCCACATTGTATGACAAAAGCGAATACGTACCCGACTCATCGGGAGTAAACAAAAATAACGCCATATCCTCTGAGCCGGTAGTCTTTATTGAATAATCCAAATCAAGAATATCAATGGTCTTTGACTCAGCATAAGCGTTAAAAGAGCTGAGGGCAAAGCATGAAATAAGAACAGATACTGCCAGCAATAAAGCTGTTACTCTCTTTTTCATAGCCTCACCCTCTCATTATTTACGATGTTATAATATAGTAATTATTTAATATAGGTAAAATCAATGCCCCTTATGCCCAAAAAGCTTGGGAATATTGACTTAAGCTTAGCCTTTTTGTCTGCATCGGTGATTGTTTTATCAATAATAGCGTAGTCCTTAACATTGATAATATTATCGCCGTTCATATCAAGGCATACAACAGGTACTGTAACAGCCGTGCCCTCTGTAGCAGTAAAGGTAACGGTATTTTCAAATGTACCGTTTACGGATACCGAAGCGGTATATTCCTCGCCCTCGTTAAGAGTGACAGAGGCAATGCCGTTATTTGTTGTGTAGTCAACACCGTTAATTGTAACCTTGGCGTCAACTGCGTAGGTGCCGGTTGTGTCGGTCGGATTTTCAAGAGCAACAGGAGTAACCGTAACGCTTACCTTCTTGGGCAAAGCAATGCCGGAAAGCGTAATATTATCAATACCGGTATTACCCTTGATTACCGTTTCAAGCTCGGCGCCGTCAACTGATTCACCGCCATTAATAAATATCTTAATATAAAGCTTTTCCTGATTGTCGCATTCTGCAGGAAGTGCAAAATTATTGTATGTTTCAACTGCTCCCGTTGAGGAGGAATCATTGCTTATTGCACGGACATTGGAGTTTGCAACATAAGTGAAGCCATTGCCGTCGGTGGAATAAGCAATACCCCAGTCTCTCGGTCCCTTATTTGATGATAGCTGATCAAGGTTAAGGGTAAGATTTGTATATCCTGTACTGCTTGTTTCAATAAGCCAGTAGCCGTTAGACTCCGGTACATCCAAGACTTTTGTTGAAGTAAATATGTTATCTGCCGCCCAAGAAACCTTAACACCGTAGGTGCTTGTATAGCTCAATGTTGTTGCAGTCTTTGAATCCGGTAGCATTGAAAGCTTACCCTCGTTAGTTCCTGCGGTGTTCAAAGCCTGGGTTGAATCTGCATTGAGATAGCTTGTAAGCGGTCTTGTGGAATCGTTATAGTTAAATTCCGTAATTGTATTGCCCTTGTAATAATACCTGCGTGTGTTTACAAGACTTCTGTCATCGGAGTCGCCTGCCCATACGGAAACTGTGTACGGCTCTGCATTATACGGGCTGAAGCCTGCAACGCCGGCCAAAGCAATGCCTGTTTCGGGATATGCGCCTGATTCAACAATATTTCCGTTATAATCAACAACGCTGTACTGCATAGCAACACCGTCGGGACTGGTGTAGGTAATTGTTCCTGTTGCGCCGAAATAATTACTGCTCTTGTTTGTATATGGCATCTTATATGTGCCGTCGTCCTCACCGCTTATTACAACGTCATTCACATACAGATTACCCTTGGAAAGATTATTGTGAAGGGTTGTCTGAGCAACGGTTGCACTGCCGTGAGTAAGATTTTCGGTAGTGGCAAGCCTAATGTAAAGCTTTGACAGGTTTGCACACTCGGCAGGAAGCTGAACATTATAGAAAGCCTGCTCAAGAACACTGTTTGCATTTAACTGTACGTTTTCGCTGACGGTTTTCCACTCACTGCCGTCAAGACTGTACTGAAGGGAAACACTGTTTGGTCCTGAGCCTGTTGTATAAGCCTTACAGGTGAAGCTTACATTTTCATATCCTGCGGTGGTTATTTCAAATCTAAATCCGGAATCTGCACTCCAAAGTGCTCCGTCATCCGGTGCAACAGAATATGCGCCGTTATCAATATTCCACAATGGTACATACTGACTCTTTCCGTCGGTATAAGCAGTCATTCTTCCGCTTTCTCCGTAAACACCGCCGTTAGAGAATACTGCGCCGTTATATACGTTCTTTGAATAGTCATCAAAGCTATACTGTGAAATGTTAACACCGGCAAATGTAAACTGAGCCGTAGTGGTTTCCGAAACAACGTCATTGAATTTAGCATAAGCGGTAACCGTTGCAGTATCGCCTCTCTTGGCGGTGGCACTGTCAAAGGGACGGAACTCGCCGTCATAAAGCTTTTCCTCCGAGCCGTTTACGCTGTAATATACGTCCGCTCCGCCGTTACTGTCGGTGATTGTAACCTTTTCGCTGTCATAAATTGCAGTGCCGTCGCCTATATCCGATGCAGATGTGATAACCGGAGCTTCAAGTCTTGAAACTACGGCGGTAGAGGCACCTGTAATTTTAACATTGTTTATAGATGCGTCACCGCTTGTTGAGGTTATGATTGCGTTCAATCCGTTAATTGCAACATCGGCATAAGCAACCGCTCTTATGTAAATCT
>CAMFRO010000077.1 GCA_945982035.1 uncultured Clostridia bacterium
GCCAATGTTTAGGCAAACCGCAATGGCAGTAAGAATGTTGTTATTGCCTGTCTGCGGTGATTTAGAATCTGTATTTTTTATAACAGACGATGAATTATCCTTTTCAGAGGCTTCAATATGAGCAATTACCTCTACGCCGCTATCTGTCTGTGACGCAAAAGCAGTGGTAGGCAGCAATAAAGCTATAAGAAGCAAAGGAATAATAAAAATATTCAAACATGTATTAATTCTTATCTTTTTCATTTCAGATAAAAAGAACTATCAATCATCAACTGATTAACTGCGTTCAAATAATGAACTGTGGAATGTTATTGTGCCGCTGTAATCACCTGCAATATTTGAAAGAGTCTGATCGTACAGAGCATTTTGGTTCAACGCAAGATTAACAGGCTGTCTTCTTGCCTGTGCATCGGATAAGAATGTGCAAAGATGATAGCCGTATGTTCCCGGCTCAGCTGTGTTATTTATAGGGTCATAGGTGTTTATGTTGTCAACGGTTACTGTTGTATCATAAACATCATAAGAAATCTTAAACGGAGTCTCAGTATTCTGCTGTTCAAGATAGAATTGATCGTCTGTTGAATTAGCATCCTTCATATAAACAGTTACGCCCTGATTACTTTTTATGTTAAGCTCGGTTGCTTCAACATCAAAGCGATATATTGCATAGTGGTCTGCGTCTATACTGTCCGGTTGAGTGAGTGTTCCGAAGTCAACTGTTTCAGGGATAGTGATAACATACGACACAGAGCCCGGATCCTCAATATTTGCCTTTACTGCTGTTGAGTTGTCAACAGTCCCATCGGTAAGTGTTGCGGCAGATACCGACATAAAAGGTGTTACAGCAAGTACAGCCGCAATCAGTGCTGCGATAATTCTTTTTGTTTTCATAAAAAACATCCTTTCAATAAATAATTTTTATAAGAAAGCCGTATGCACGACCTTACTTAACAATAAGTGTAAATTCCGATTCAGCGGAATTCAGCGGAGTATGCTCCTCGTCAAGAGTTACACACTGATAATAAACTATAGCAGTGTATTCTCCTGCCTTTAGAGTTTGCGTCAGCGGAATTTCCGTAAGTCCGTATCCGGGCTCCAGCAATTCGGATTTATAAAGCTCGGTTCCGTCCTCAAGCTTCAAGGTGGCATAAAAGCCGCAGCTATTGGTTTTTGGATTACCTATACTCAAAACCAGACTTGTATCTCCTGCGTTCATCACGGCAGTACCATATCCCGGAATTTGTATGCCCCTACCCTCAGAGGTCGGCTCTTCCTCAATACCGGTATCCCAACCGTCGGACACCTTTCCGACAACGCCCTTTGACTGTGTTGTATCTTCGGCAAAGAAGCAGTTATAAACAACCACTCCGCCGATTGCTAACGCCGCGATAGTAACAATTACAATTACGACTGTCAATATTTTTTTCTTTGGTTTTTTCGTTGTATTACTCAAATCTATTCCTTCTTTTTATAATATGAATTGATGCAATCGTTGCAAACAGTACAGGCATTATTGCAATATACTCCGTTGCACCGGTTTGAGGTGATTTATCACTTTTATTTACGTTAACCGCAGCCTTGACAATAGCAAATGATGTAGGATGCGAAACAGTAAATACAGCTATTCCGTTTTCAACAGAGTCAGGCTTGTAATATGTAACATTACCGTCATTGTCTATTGCTGCAAGCTTAACATTTTTGCTGTCAACAGGGACGGATATTTCAAATCCCTCTCTGGTCCAAAGCTCGGCAGGAATATAATTTCCGTCGTTATCGGTAAGGCTTAGTGAATATGCTTTAAGAATCTTATTTTTGCCGACTGCCGATGACAAAAGCGAATACTCTTCGTCATTTTCGTCACACACATCATATCTAACATTCAAATCCTTATGCATATTTCCCTTGATTGTAATTTTGTTACCTGCTGATTTAAAATTGATTTTTATGAATTTGCTCTCTATTGTCGGATAGCCCTTATTAATATAAGTATTATCGGTCCAAACAACCGACTCATCGCTGACATCGTTAAGCTTATCGACGAAATCAGCATCCTTAAATTCAGAGGTATCCGATATTCCTACATTAGTACTATCCGGTATTTGCGCCGAATCCGCTCCTACTGCATTGAGATCGCTTGATTGTTTGTAAAATACATTTTTAACAATCGGAGCTGATTTGTTATATCCGTTTATACCCGCAATAGAGCCTTTGGCGTTTGAATTGCTACCGTTTACTGAAGCAGAATTATAAGAGCTTTCAATCGTTCCATTATTCTTTCCGACAAGTCCGCCTGAAACAGCACTGCTTGAGGAACCAATTTTAGCATTGTTGGCACATCCGAAAATCTCGCCGGTATTTTCTCCTGCAATACCTGCCGAGCACTGCTTGCCGGATACAATTGCGGAATTGCGGCATCCCTTAATCAATCCGGAGCTTGTTCCGGCAATACCACCGGCAATGTCACCCTTAATGCTTGAATTTAACGCAGAGGCTTTAATTTCTCTGTCCTTGAAATAAATGGTACCCGATGTGAAATTCACACCGCTTATACAATGGTCAATTTTACCGTTATTTACAGCGGCTATTCCGCCTGATACCTTTGATGAAGTATTAAAGTCGCAATCAAACACGAACAAATCCTTAACACTTCCCTGCCGGCCGATTATCTCAAAAAGGCCTCCGTACTCAGAAGAATTAACATTAAGACCAATGATGCAGTATCCATTTCCGTTAAAGACTCCGTTAAACGGCTTATCGTCTTCAGCAGAGCCAATACCCTGTGTCCAAGTAGAATCATCCGGAGCTTTAATATTATTGATTAGGATATAGTTTGCTTTGCCGTACAAATCATAATCGCTTCTGACAAGATTTGAAAGCTTCACAAGGTCGTCGTAGGTTTTAATTATGAAATTACCGTCCTCGTCCAATTCAAATTCAGGCTTTTCGGAATAGAAATTTGAATAGCTGCTTTTGTATTCAAGGTAATAAACCGTTCCGCCGGTGAATTTAGGATAATTGTCAGGTGTTTTGCCGTTATCAATATTCTGATACCATGCCTGTGTACCGTCTGTAACCTTGTGGTTAAGGAGATAAGCTACCTCGCCCGACTTGAATTTATCAAAAGTTTTAGCAGTTGCTGTTGCACCGGATATTCCTTCGCTGCCGAACGCAAGGTCGGAAGAGGAATCAAGATAGTAGTTATTATCAATATTTGCTGTTGTATAATTTCTTGCCCAACCGATAATTGCTCCGCAGTATTTTGTGTTGCCGCCGTTGCTTACATTACCGTAATTATAGCAATCTTTTACTGTTGCGCTTGAATTATTTACATATCCAAGAATACCGCCGATATAAGCACCGTCCTTTGATGCACTTACATTACCGTGATTTGCACAGTTGCTGATTCTTGCACCGTCGCTTGAATATCCTACCACACCACCTATACAGTCGTGAGAATTTTCAACATTCAAGGTTCCGTAATAAACACATTTATCAACAGTTGTTACTTTGTTTTCAATACAGCCTACAATACCACCGATATGCTTTAATTCCCCTGCAGTATTGGAAATATTGACATAGGAAGCAACATTTTTTATTGTTGCACCGTTGGCGGAGCCTACAACACCTCCGACCTTTTCTCCGTTGGCAGAAAGCTTTATCTCTCCTTTAAGGGTAAAGTCGGTAACAGTACCGTTTGCAGAGCCGAATAATCCGGAGCTTGAGGTTGTTGAAGTTATTTTAAATCTGGAAATTGAATATCCCTGTCCGTCAAAGGAGCCGCTAAAATTCATAATCGGCTTCCATTCACGATCTTCAAGGTCAATATCCTTAACAAGCACACCCTTTGCTCCTGCGTTCTGAGTTTTAAAATCAGCGTAAGCACTATCGTTGTTTACAAGAGAAGCAAACCAGAACATCATACCTGCGTTGCTTATTTCATAGGTATCTCCGTTAAGAATGGCAGGCTGATACTGTCCGCAAATCTTGCAAAAGCCGTTATCACTGTAATTATGAGTATGCTTATTGACAACTGTAACCGCATTTGATGTGGCAGTATAGTTTTCCGCAGTGGATTTATTCTTTGTTACAAGGCATCTTATAGGCAATCCAAAGCTTTCCTCGGTGGTAACAAATACATAGGTCTTTGGATCTGATGATTTATCACCTTTTGCGTCTTCCCATTTATCGGTTTCTGAATTATAGGTTTGCCAATAGTAATACAGATTTTCAGTCTCGCCCTTACTGTCAAACGCCTCAATACTGAAGGTGGCTTCATCGCCCACATTCTTTGCATAGAAATTTTCAGGCTGCTTTGTAATTATTACGCCGTCTGTGTATTGAAAATTGTCTATGTTGAGTGTTACGGGATTACCGAGAATACTTTCGTACACATTGGTTACTGTGTTATTGCGATCACCGTTTGATTCCTTCACATAGGCAGCGGCAATATAGAACACATAATCCTTTGATAAATTTTGAATATCGTCTATCTTGTAGGTCATTATGGAGTTTTCCTTATCAAGATAAATCGGACCTTCCTTGTTAACCAATGTAACGGTATCTGCATTAAGACTCTTAACATAGATGTTGAAGGCATCGGGAGTACGATCATTATCATCAACATTTTTTATATATTTTAAATCGTTTTTCCAAGCAAGCGTTATTGAGCAAGTTTCGTCATCGTTTTCTTTTACGCTTTGAACTCCGAAGTATTCAGGCAGCATCGGCGGCTTTCCACCGAAGGAGTCGGTATAAAAGCTGAGAAGATATACGTCATTCTCACGTTCGTCATCGCTGAGATCTTTTGTTAACAAACCGCTGGGATACGCTATGGGTTTAGGCGAATATGTGTAGTCTGCCGACTGATAATGGGTGATACTGCTTTCCTTGAGCTTTCCGTCAGCACCTACATATTTTTCGTAGCGCTTACTGCTTTCGGTATCAATAGTCGCTCTGTTATCAGACCTGATTGCATCATAATCGGCGACAAATGACAATCCGTGGGAGCTTGAAGAAATCCAAGTTGCACCGCCACCGATTTCAAATGCTATATCGGGGAAACGCTTAAGGTTAAAATTAATTTTTCCGCTAAATGTAAGTTCAAATCCGTTTTCCCATTCGGAGCTTTCGGAAACACTGATATCATTGCTTTTAGATTTAGCGTCATTACTTATCTGAACTCCATCCGGTTCAACAATACTATTCAAGTCGCTATCAAGAACAGACATATCCGATTTTAAATCTTCTAAATTATGATTGTATTCGTATGGATTGCCGGCAGAGGAATCCGGCAGACTTTCTATAACCGGTGCCGCTTTTTTCTGCTCCTCGTCCTCAAGCTCAGACGCTAATCGGTTGTACTCATCAATAGGAAGAGCGGCAAGAGCAGGCTTTAGATCATTGGTAATACATTCCTCTTCCCATTCTCCCTGCCCGTTATTTCCGTTTGGATAATATACATCGTATAGGCATATTATAATAGGAATAACCATTGAAACGGCATAATCCTGATTTGCATATAAGGTTAGTGAGGTTGAAGTATCATAGGCTTTTTTGTTGGTATAGCTACCTACATATTTTCCAACCAATTCTCCCTCAAATCTACTATCCCCGGATAAGGTTTTTCCGAAAGAAACACTTGGACCGGCACCGATTCCCCAATCTCCGTGAGTGCCGCTTTCGGTTCCGTGGGAAACCGTGAATCTAACGGTGGCTTCGTTATTTTCTTCATAATACGGCGGTGCCTGAACAACAGAATATAAGGTTGGGCTTGAATATCCTACTGTTTTTCCTTTGTATTTATAGTACATTTTGTCTTCATCACAATCTGTAAAGCAGATAGACATATATGTCCCCTTGTCGTCCTCATCCTGATTGTGAATATAGTCGTCATAAGCCTTTACCAGCCAATTACCTGCACTGTCGCAGGAAAGAAGAATTACATCGTAGCTCATATTGTCATGGTCGGAGGCAGATTCATCACCTGTGAGAAGGACAATAGTTTCCGTACCGCCGCCTACATAGAACATTCCCGAATCAGCCGTGCTTATAAAGGCATTATCAGCAGCATCACAAAGCTCCTCAATATCAGTCTCATACTCTGTTCTAAATGAGGCTTCGTCATAAAGCTGTTTATCCATATAAGGCAAGGTATCAACTACATATTTAGTATCGTTTTGCTCCGGCTCCATTCTTTGTGTACCATACACCTTTGCATTTTGACAGCTTACTACTATTCCCTGAACGCAGAGATAATCCATTGTTACGGGAGTATTTGGATTATACCTTCCCGCTGTAATTGCAATAGGCTCTTGGGCATACCAATCCAACGCAATCTGACCGGAGGCTTTAATCTTTTTAGGATTGCTCCATACGAGATCATATTTTTCTCCGTCCCAGAAAATAAGCTGAACAAAATTTTCGCTGCTGCTTTTTGTTCCCTCGTCGTTGTTTCCCGACAATCCTGTTGCACACAAGCCTGCAACAACAAGCTCGTTGTAGCCGTCTCCGTTAAGGTCGGCATCAACTGAATTTATGCTCGTCATTCTTTCAGAGCCGTACTTTAGATCCTGCTGAAATTTATTACTATATCCGCTTCCGTTATAAGAATAAATTGCCAAGCAGGAATTCATATTAACATCATTATCGTAATATGCATGAGGAATGCTTATGTTGATAACAAGATCGTCATAGGACTTTTTGTTGTCGGTTGCACCGTTTGCCCTTATAGAAGTTGTAGAAAGGGCAACAATAGGCATATACCAGTTTTCATAATGATCATCACCCGGCTGCAAATCATCAAGATCACTTCTGATATTTGAAAGATAAATCTTTTTCATATCATTGATGTT
This sequence comes from uncultured Clostridia bacterium, assembly GCA_945982035.1. Taxonomy (GTDB): domain Bacteria; phylum Bacillota; class Clostridia; order Oscillospirales; family Acutalibacteraceae; genus Eubacterium_R. The sequence goes on from CAMFRO010000077.1 coordinate 6,852, forward strand.
AAAGCTTCCATCATCGGAAATATCAATAATTCCGACAAAGGGTTCGCCGCAGCCGTTATTTGCACAGGGAAAATAGCAGGCAAGCTCCTCCTTGCCGTCAGCATCAAAGTCGCCTGCTGTCATAGCTGTGTATCCCTTTGATTGATGCGTTTCTATATCAAGAATCTCATTATCCTTGGAAATCTGTATGTTCCGGTCGCTGACCTGAGTCCAGGATAGCGTGCTTGAGCCTGACCTTTTGTAGGTTCTTACAGAGGCATAGCCGTCGCCGTCGGAATACAGAGAAAAATAAGCAAGCTCATCTGTATCGTCTCCGTTATAATCTATTCCTATTGCATTGTGAGTTTGACCGGCCTTATCTTCGGAAAGGGATATGGAATCTCCTGCCTT
>CAMFRO010000078.1 GCA_945982035.1 uncultured Clostridia bacterium
TACTAATAATAGCACAATTGGGCGGTTAAATAAACATAAAAATTAAAATCACCGCAGAAACATTAATTTTCTGCAGTGATTTTGTATAGGGTTACGGTAATAATCGGAAACCTAATTATTATTTGCCGTAGTAAGCGCGAAGGTACATATCCTTGATTTCGCTCATTAGCGGAAGTCTTGGGTTAGCACCGGTGCACTGGTCGTCAAATGCCTGCTCAACCATTTCGTCAAGTGTCGCAAGGAAGTCCTCCTCGCTGATACCGTAATCTGCAATGGTCTTCTTAATTCCTACCCTCTCCTTAAGCTCCTCAATCTTAGCCATAAGACCTTTAAGCTTAGCATTGTCATCCTTACCCTCAATGCCCAAAGCCTCTGCAACCTCGGCATATCTTCTGAGAGTCTTAGGATAATCATACTGTGGGAATGTACCCATTTTTGCAGGAACCTCTGCGGCGTTGAACTCAAGCACATAGTTAATCATCAATGCGTTTGCAATACCGTGAGGAAGGTGATGGAATGCACCCAGCTTATGTGCCATTGAGTGACATACACCCAAAAATGCATTTGCAAATGCCATACCTGCCATTGTAGCGGCGTTTGCCATCTTCTCTCTTGCAACGGGATCGTTAGGACCGTTGTCATAGGCACGTGGAAGATACTCAAAAATATTTTTTAGTGCCTCAATAGCAAGACCGTCTGTGTATTCGGTAGCCATCATTGAAGCATAAGCCTCAAGTGCGTGAGTTACTGCGTCAATACCTGATGCGGCAGTAAGTCCCTTAGGAGCAGTCATGTGCATATCTGCATCAACAATTGCCATCTTAGGCAGAAGCTCGTAGTCTGCAAGAGGATATTTGATGCCGCTCTTTTCATCTGTAATAACAGCAAAAGGAGTAACCTCTGAGCCTGTACCTGCTGATGTGGGAACAGCGATAAAGTAAGCCTTTTCGCCCATTTTCGGGAAGGTGTAAACTCTCTTGCGAATATCCATAAATCTCATTGCAAGATCCTGGAAATCAACCTCCGGATGCTCATACATTACCCACATAATTTTACCGGCGTCCATTGCGGAGCCGCCGCCGATTGCGATAATGCAGTCAGGCTGGAACGCAGTCATCTGAGCCGCACCTGCCTTTGCACAGGCAAGAGTCGGGTCCGGAGCAACATCAAAGAATGTTGTATGAACAATACCCATAGAATCAAGCTTGTCTGTAATCGGCTTTGTATAACCGTTGTTGTAAAGGAAGCTGTCGGTTACGATAAATACCTTCTTCTTGCCCATAACGGTGCCAAGCTCGTCAAGAGCAACAGGAAGACAGCCTTTTTTGATATATACCTTTTCAGGTGCACGGAACCAAAGCATATTTTCCCTTCTTTCTGCAACAGTCTTAATATTCAAAAGATGCTTAACGCCAACATTTTCCGATACGGAGTTACCACCCCATGAGCCACAGCCCAATGTAAGCGACGGTGCAAGGTTAAAGTTGTAAAGATCGCCGATACCGCCGAATGAAGAAGGTGTATTAACGAGAATACGGCAGGTTTTCATACGTGCGGCAAATCTATCAATCTTTTCTCTTTCGTTTGTAGCGTCAAGATATATAGAGGATGTATGACCGTAACCGCCATCGGCAACAAGCTGAGCAGCTTTGTCAAGCGCATCGTCAAAATCCTTTGCCTTGTACATAGCAAGTACAGGTGAAAGCTTTTCGTGAGCAAATTCCTCGCTGATGTCAACGGATTCAACCTCGCCGATAAGAATTTTTGTATCCTCAGGAACCTCAACACCTGCAAGAGCGGCAATTGTTACAGGCTTCTGACCTACAATCTTTGCATTAAGAGCACCGTTGATAATAATAGTTTTACGAACCTTATCAATCTCGTCACCCTTAAGGAAGTAACAGCCTCTTGCCTCAAATTCCTTCTTAACCTCTTTATACACCTTCTTGTCAGCGATACAGCTCTGCTCGGAAGCACAAATCATACCGTTGTCAAATGTCTTTGAGTGAATGATTGAGTTAACGGCAACCTTAATGTCGGCAGACTCGTCAATGATTGCAGGAGTATTACCTGCACCAACGCCAAGAGCCGGCTTGCCGCTTGAATATGCGGCTTTAACCATACCGGGACCACCTGTTGCAAGGATGATGTCAGCCTCTTTCATAAGAAGATTTGTCATCTCAAGTGACGGAGCGTCAATCCAGCTGATAATTCCCTCAGGTGCACCTGCTGCTACTGCTGCATCAAGAACAATTTTAGCCGCATCTGCTGTGCATTTCTTTGCTCTTGGGTGAGGAGAAATTATAATACCGTTTCTTGTTTTAAGTGAAATAAGGGTTTTGAAAATAGCGGTTGATGTGGGATTTGTGGTAGGGATAACGGCAGCTACTACGCCGATAGGCTCTGCTATGCGCTGTGTGCCGTAAGCCTTGTCCTCATCAATAACACCGCAGGTTTTTGTGTCTTTGTATTTGTTATAGATGTATTCTGCGGCATAGTGGTTTTTGATAATCTTATCTTCAACTATGCCCATGCCTGTTTCCGCAACTGCATCCTTTGCAAGGGGGATTCTTGCCTTGTTTGCGGCCATTGCGGCAGCAAAGAAGATTTTATCCACCTGCTCCTGTGTATAGGTTGAAAATTCCTGCTGAGCCTTGCGAACTCTCTCAATCTCTGCTTCAAGCTTTTCAACGCTGTCAATTATTTCCTTTGCCATTTGTATTCCTCCTATGAAAGATTGACAATTAATTAACAATTTTTGTTTGCCCTTATATATTAATACAATATTTGAAAAGTGCAAGGGTTTTGTGCAACTTTCTATTTTTTCAACAAATTGATAATAAATTCACAATAATTTTTGTGCATTTTACAGTCCGATATACTGATTGACATTTTTTTCACAATATGTCAAAAATTAACGCTCCGCCGGTCAAAAGGCTGACGGAGCGTGTTAAATAAAGCCAAATTAATCGCAATGGCATATATTCTTTCTTGTTTGAAGAATTGATGATGGGGATACGGAAAATTCATCAAGTCCCCACTCCACAAGCAATGGAATAAGCCTGCTGTCCGATGCCGCCTCACCGCACATACCAACAGGTATTCCGGCGGCCTTGGCATTTTTAATCGTCATTTCTATTGCCCTCAATACCGACGGCTGAAAAACGTCATAAAGTCCGCTGACCTTTGCGTTTCCTCTGTCCACCGCCATAACATAGCCTGTTAAATCATTGGTGCCTATGGAGAAGAACGCCGCCTCCTTTGCCAGCAAATCGGAAATAAGTGCCGCCGACGGCGTTTCAATCATAACGCCCACGGGAACCTGTTTATAGCTTAAGCCCTCTTTTTTCAGTTCCTCGGCACACTTTGCAATAATATCCTTTGCACGGCGCACTTCATCAACCGTAGTAACCAGCGGAAGCATAACTTTTATGTCGCCATACTGAGCCGCACGCAGAATTGCACGAATCTGCTTTTTGAAAATGTCGGAATTGTCAAGACAGTAGCGAATTGCCCTGTGTCCCAAAAACGGATTTTCCTCTTTATCTATGGAAAGATAATCAACGGCCTTGTCACCGCCTATATCAAGGGTACGGATAATAACCTCTTTACCGTCCATAGCCTTTGCGACAGTAGAATAAGCCTCAAACTGCTCCTCCTCGGTAGGCTCGTGCTCTCTGTCCATAAACAGAAATTCCGTGCGGAACAGTCCTATACCCTCTCCGCCGTTTTGGAGCACGTTTTGCGCATCCTCCGCCTTACCGATATTACCGTAAACCTTTTTTACCACACCGCCTTTTGTAACGGTTGCCTTTGAAAAATACTGAGTAAGGCTCTCTTTTTCTTTTAAATATTCCTTTTGCTTTTGCAAATACTCGTCAAGAAGGGAGCGATTGGGCTCGGTTATAATTTTACCTTTAAAGCCATCAACAATCAATTCCTGTGAATCACTGATAATATTTGAGGCGTTGGCAACCGACAAAACCGCCGGTATGCCCATTGCCCTAGCAAGAATTGCGCTATGGCTTGTAACACCGCCTACCTCTGTAACAATAGCCGCCACATTATCCTTGTTAATGCGGCTTGTCATTGACGGGGTGAAATCCTTTGCCACAAGAACCGAGCCTTTAGGAACCGCCGATATATCAACGCATTGTATTCCTAAAAGCAAGCGAAGCAAATTATCACGTATATCCTTTACGTCGGAGGCTCTTTGCCTTGTAAGCTCGTCGTCAACGCCTGAGAACATATCAATAAACATTGTGCAAACCGTGTTCGCCGCCGCTTCGGCAGTTGCTCCCGAGTCAATATTATCATCCATTTGAGAAAGCATAAAGGGGTCTTGAAGCATCATAAGATGACCTTCAAGTATTTCAGCCTCTTTATCGCCCGCACTTTTTCTAACCTCTTGAGCAAGTTGTTTTGTATCCTCTGTATATTTTTCAACAGCGCTGTGAAGTCTGTTCTTCTGGTCCTCTGCGTCGGTATATTTTACCGCACTATAATCAAGGCTGATATCTTTGATAACTACTGCTTTTCCTATGCCGTAGCCCTGTGATACTCCTATTCCTTTAAGCATAATCTCACCTCATGATGTTAAAGGTATTATGTATTAATACCTAAAATCCACCCCTCCGCATTATACGGAGAGGTGATTTGTTAATTAATCCTCGCCAAAGCCCGATTCAATCAGCTCTGTTGCCTTTGCGAGCATATCCGCCTCGTCTGCACCGTCACATTCAACGGTGATTTCACTTCCGAATTTAATGCAGGCAGCCATAATGTTCATAATGCTTTTGCCGTTTACTTTTTTGCCGTTCATTATAATATTGACATCTGAGTTAAACTTAGTCATTTCCGTTACAAAAACATTGGCAGGGCGCATATGAAGTCCCATTTTATTTTTAATTGTAAAATCCTTTGATACCATTACACATTTACCTCTTCTTTTCTTGTTTTTTTGAGCAATGCAAGCATAAGTGCGCCTGCAACCGAGCCTGCCGCAAGGGCAATCAAGTAACCAAGCGGATGTTCAACCACCGCAAAGGTGAATATACCGCCGTGAGGTGCAGGACATGCACATCCGAACAAGGAGGTTATTGCACCTGCGACCGCAGAGCCTACCATACAGGACGGAATTACACGAAGGGGATCCGATGCAGCGTAAGGAATTGCACCCTCGGTTATAAAGCAAAGTCCCATAAGATAGTTAACAGGTCCGTTCTTAATCTCCTCTTTTGTCCACTTTTTCTTGTTGAATGTTGTTGACAGTGCGATTGCAATAGGTGGTACCATACCGCCAATCATAACTGCCGCCATAATCCAGGTATTGCCGTCTGCAATTGCGGCAGTACCGAATACATAAGCCGCCTTGTTGAACGGACCGCCCATATCAGTAGCCATCATTGCCGCAAGAACTATTGAAAGGAGAAGTCTGCTGGTTTCGCCGAGAGAGGAAAGACCGTTTGAAAGAGCTGTGTTAACAAGTCCCACAATAGGATTGATAAGAAGCATAAACACGCCGATTAATGCAGTGCCTAAAAGAGGATAAATGAATACAGGCTTGATGCCGTCCATTGATTTAGGTAGCCAGTTAAACGCTTTTTTCAGCAGCTCAACAATAATACCCGCTATAAAGCCTGCTAACAGTGCGCCTAAAAATCCCGAAACCGCACTGTCGTCGCCGGTAGGTGAGCTGAGCGTTGCGCCGGTGGTAGCAAGATATCCGCCTACAATACCGGGCAAAAGTCCGGGACGGTCCGCTATTGACTGAGCAATATATCCTGCAAGAATAGGAAGCATAAATGAGAATGCAGCTTTACCTATCCAGAAGATAACCGATGCAACAGGATTGGTTTGTCCGAAGTTACCGCCTACGTTTGCATTACCGGCAAGGGTATCAATAAGAAAGCCTAAGGCAATCATAACACCGCCGCCTACAACGAAGGGAAGCATGTGCGATACACCGTTCATTAGGTGCTTATACAGTCTGTGACCGAAGCCTTCCTTTTCGTCATCGTCAACTGCCTCCTGCTGTGAACCGTCTGCGTGGTAAACAGCTGCTCTGCCGTCAACGATTTTCTGTATAAGCTCCTCAGGCTTGTTGATGCCTGTGCTGACGGATGCCTTTACAACAGGCTTGCCGTCAAATCTCGCCATTTTAACATTTTTATCGGCAGCAATGATTATGCCGTCACATTCCTCAATTTCTTTTTTTGTAAGGATGTTTTTTGCTCCGCCGGAGCCGTTTGTCTCCGCTTTAAGAGGATAGCCCATTTTTTCGCCGGCCTTTTCAAGAGCCTCGGCAGCCATGTATGTGTGGGCAATACCTGTGGGACAAGCCGTAACGGCAAGAATTCTGTATCCCTCTTTTTTGGGAGCCTCGTTCTTAACCTCGTCGGGATATTTCTCCGCCTCTTTTTTATCTATGATGCTGAGAAATTCCTCAGGTGTTTTTGCACCTCGCAAAGCGTTGCAAAATTCCGGCTCCATAAGCATTACCATAAGTCTTGAAAGTATTTCAAGATGTAAATCGCCATCCATAGGTGCTGCAATCATAAACAGTATGTCGGACGGCTTTCCGTCGGGTGCACCGTAATCAACACCTGCCGGCACTGTGATAGCAGATAAACCGGGAGCCTTTACGCTGTCGGATTTTGCGTGGGGTACTGCAATACCCTCGCCGATAGCCGTTGTTCCCTGCTCCTCTCTTGCAAGTATCGCCTTTTTGTAAATCTCGGCGTCCGCAAGATTTCCTGCTTTTTTGTGAAGCTCTATCATTTTATTGATAGCCTCTGACTTTGACGAAACAGATACGTTTAAATCTATCGCGTCGGATTTAAGCAAATCTATTATTCTCATAATATAGCCCTCCTTTAGGGAAACGGTAATAATCTGAACCACGGTTTTTCGTGGCAGATTTGCCCTTACTCTTCGTTAAAATACTCGGCATACGGCAAGTATGCCTGTGTTTTGTGCCTTGATTAAGACCAAATCTGCACACGATAAACTGCAAAGCATCAAAAATGCT
>CAMFRO010000079.1 GCA_945982035.1 uncultured Clostridia bacterium
CTTTTATAGTATAATTATTTGGAATAAAATAATGGAGGCATAAGTTATGAGCGAATGCTGGCTTAACAGAAAAACAGTTGTTGTAACAGGCGCATCCGGTGGTATGGGCGCAGGCATTGCAGCAACACTCATCAAAAAACACAACTGCACCGTTATCGGTGTGGCAAGGTCCGAACCAAAAATGCTTAAATTCATTGAGGAATTAGGCGACGAATACAAGGACAAATTCTCCTATAAGCTTTTTGACGTGTCCGTTAAGGAAAATTGGGAAAGCTTTGCCGAGGAATTAAAGGAAAACGGTACAGAAATTGATATTCTTATCAACAACGCCGGTATTCTTCCTAAATTCAAGAGATTTGACAGATATTCTTATGAGGAAATTGACAGGGCTATGAATATTAACTTCTATTCCTGCGTATATTCTGTTAAGACTCTTCTTCCTATGATTCTTAAATCACCCACACCGGGCATCATCAACATTGACTCCTCTGCCGCACTTATGACCTTGGCAGGCACATCTATGTATTCTGCTTCTAAGGCCGCTCTCAAGAGCTTTACTGAGGCTCTCAGAGTTGAATTTGCAGGCAAAATGTTTGTAGGACTTGTTTGCCCCGGCTTTACAAAGACGGATATATTCCGCAATCAGGGTGAAACCAATTCCGACGACAAGGGTGCAAAAATCATTAATATGATTTCAACAGACTGCGACCTTATGGTTAAAATGATTATGCGCGGAATTGAGTACAAGGTGCCTATGCAGGTTCACGGCATAGATGCTCACGCAATGTCAATTTTCAACAGACTTCTTCCCGTTGCAGGCTCAAAGCTTTTCAGCGGTGTAATGAAGGCTGCAAATGTTGACCTTTTTACAGAGGTATTTAAGGACTGATTTAAAAAAAATTTTAAGGCAAAGCTATCAACGGTGATAGCTTTTGCCTTTTTATGTTTAACAGGAGGTTTTTATGGAGGACATAACAAAACAAAAGTATATGAATTTCAAGGAAATTGCTGCATACTCACTGGGCTTGTTCGGCTTCCAGGCAATCGTTGGACTGCTAAATTCGTATCAGGCAGAATTTGACGGCTCTATACTGGGCGCAAATGTCAGCGTTGTTGCAATTTTGATTTTGATAGCAAAAATTGTATCGGCCGTTGCTGACCCAATTGTCGGTAATCTTATTGACCGTTCCAAAAGCAAAAACGGTAAATTTAAGTCAATGATTCTTTATTCCCTTTTGCCTTTGCTTGCAATGACGGCAATAGTATTTTTAAAGGTACCGTTTAAAGGCATAGGACTTTATGTTTGGATTTTCCTTACATATCTTGTATGGAGCATTGCCATGACTATGGGCGATGTTCCCTCACAGGGAATTGCGTCGGTGCTTACACCTAATCCCACAGAGAGAACAAATGTTGTTTCTATTTCAAACACCTTTAAGCAAGTCGGATTTTCCGCCTGCGTGGTAATAGTGCCCATCGTTTGCCTTATTATTCCAAACGGCTCTCAGGTATTTGGATTTGAAGGCGACACAGACACACCTATGATTGCGTCGGAATATTTTTGGACAGCAGTTTTGACGGCTATTCTCGGTTGTGCACTTTTTGCACTTATTCCCTTACTTAATAAAGAAAGAGTGCCTTATGTTGCCGGCGAAAAAACATCCTTCAAGGATATGATGAAGGCATTAAAGGACAACAAGCCTCTTATGCTCGTAATCATTTCATATTTCTTAGGTTTCGGCAGACAGATGGCAATGGGTATTCAGGTGCAGGCTGCCACGGTAATTTTAGGCAGTCAGAACCTTGTAGCCGTTTTAGGCATCGTAACCGCCGTTGGCTCAATGATTAGTATGGCTCTCTGCCCTCTGCTTATTAAGAAAATGAACGAGAAAAACGCATACATTCTCCTATCTGTTTACGGCTTTGCGGCTTCAATTTTCTCATTTGTAATCGGTCATTTTTGGTTCCAATCACCTAAAAATATGGTACTTACCGTATTGTTTTACGCTTCACTGTTCCTAATCGGATTGCAATTCGGCGCAGTAACGCTTATGCCTATGATTATGACCGCCGACTGTGTTGATTATTACGAGTATGAAACCGGCAAGCGTATGGAGGGTGCCGCATATTCAATTCTCACCCTTACGATCAAGGTTTGTCTTGCACTGGGCACTGCCGTAGGTCTTATATTTGTACAGAAATCAGGCTATTACGAAGCCCTTGACACAGGTAAATTTACAAACGGCACAAAGGATATTATCTTCTTTGCATACACTGCTCTGCCGGGCATTTTGGCTCTGCTTTCAATTATTCCAATGTTCAAATATGACATTGTAGGCAAAAAGAAAGCCGAAATCTCCTCAGCCCTTGCCGAAAGAAGAAAATCAGCAGAATAATACATTATAAAACTCAAACCGGAGTTCTCAACAGAACTCCGGTTATTTTTTGTCTTATTTCATATTTTAATGTCAAGAGTTTTTACCCATTCAGCAGTTTTAAGTACACTTTCTTTAAAATCACACCGGGCGCAAACGCCGGTATCATTATAAAGCTCATAAATATTAATTCCCGAATAATCAATAAACGAGGTGTCGGGAAAAACGCCGAAATTCAACTTTGACGACGGTGAGATAATATCTCTTACCTGGGTAATTATTTCTTTAAACGGGCGAAGCATCCTGCTACCTACATAATACTCTTTTCCGTCAATTCCCTGTTCTGCTACTGCAATTACCATATTGGCAATATCATCCACATAGGTCCAGTCGTATAGTTCGTTTCCGGGTATTAAATCCAAATCCTGACCTGCCAGCAGCTTTTTTATAAAGAAATTAGGCGTTCTCGCAGATCTGTCACCAACACCGAACACATTAGTGAAGATCACGCCGTTAAAGGCAATTCCGCCGTTATGACATTCCACCTTGGCATAGGTTTTTGCCGCAGTTTTTGAAGCACCGTAAATACTGCACGGACCAATTTCGGCGCCCTCTATATCAGCGGTACAATTCATTTTATACTCATGGCTTGAACAAGCCATAAGAAACTTTTTACAGCCCAGCTTTACAGCCTGATTTGACGCTTGCTGTACAGCAATTACATTCTTAAGTTGAACGTCAAAATTATTTGTATCCCTACCGTATCCGCACCATGCAAAATGGAAAAACGTATCAAAATCACGTTCACTGATGATTTCGCTGAGCTTGGAATACATAGAAAAATCCGCCGTAACTGCCGTGAAATTATCGTATTTTTTAAATCTTTCTACGCTATCTTCATTTACATCAATACCGTAAACAATAACGCCTCTTTCAAGAAGCATTGAAGTTATCGTTCCGCCGATAAATCCGCCTGCACCGGTAACAACCGCTTTTTTCATCAGCCGTTTTCCTCCATAGTAAAGTTAACATCGCTTTCGGCAAGTGTAGGTGCTTTTGTATCCTTTTCAGAAACAACAGGATTGTCAGTGCCCCAGTCAATACCGATTTCCGGGTCATTATAGGCAATTGACCTGTCAAGCTCGGGATAATAGAGCTCGTCCACCTTGTACTGAACCTCGCAGTTGTCCTCCAATGTAATAAATGCGTGTCCAAATCCTCTTGGAATCAAAAGCTGCTTTCTGTTTTCTGCCGATAATTCGGTACAAACCCATTTTTTATATGTAGGCGAGCCTTTTCTCAAATCCACAGCGTAGTCCATCACACTGCCTCTTGTACAGCGTACAAGCTTTAACTGTGCCTTAGGATTTTTTTGAAAATGGATTCCCCTTATTATACCTTTTTTTAAAGAAAGAGAATGACCGTCCTGAACAAAGACAGGATTGATACCGTATTGACTCAATGTTCTTTGCGAATACGATTCGCAATAATATCCCCTATAATCTTCAAAGTACGTAGGTTCTATTATTTTAATTTCAGGTATTTCAAGCTCTGTTATTTTAAGTGTTGCCATTATACTGCCTTCTTTTCAATTTTTTACGTTAAAAGCCTACATATCGGGATTATTATAATAATCCGTACTCTGACCGCTGCCGTAATTGTCAGCAGGATTCGGCGGCTGCTGTCCGGGATAATAGTAGCTACCCTGATTTGCTGAATTATTTTGCTGATAATAGCCGTAATTATTGCTTTGCTGATTGTTCCGGTTATAATAATCACCTGTGGGAGCGTTATAATAAACACCTGACGGAGGATAATGATAATTTACATTATTCTGATATGTGTGCCTGTAATACTCTGCCCTTTTCTCTTCATCTGTTACAAAATCAGCCGCAGTAAGCTTGCCCTCTGCAAAGGCGCGGATTTTGAAATTCTCATAATAAAGCGCTCTTGCGGTTGTGTAATAAGGCATTGTGTAAATGCCGGCAATACCAAAGGTTATAAGTGTAACAAAGAACCAACCTATATACGATAAATCAAAGGCAAGCAATTCACCCTTATGATTATCGGTCATTTTTATTGATATTTTAATTGCCTGCTTTCCGGACAGTTCAGGCTTATCTGCCATTACCATCGTAGCAAAATAATACCTGTAATAGAAAATTATACCGGGAATTATGAACAGACAGAACATAATACCGATAATTATGCCCGACAAAAGCTGAAGGACAAATTTGTGCCAATAATTCTTGTTAAAGGTTTCCTTAAAAATATATGAAAATCCGTCGTCAAGCTCCATATCACGTCCGCGGATAAGCATAAGGAACACACCCATCAGCGTTACTGTAAGGGGAGCGAGGAAAAGCTCCAAAATACCTCCCAATGAGCCCAATGAGCTTGCAATGCTTGAAGCTTTAATAGGATTAAGGGATAGGCTGCCTGTAAAATCCTCAAAATGCCCGTAATCAAAATCATCCTCGTCATTGCTCGGAGCTTCCTTTTCGCCTTCGCCGTCACCAAATCCAAACTGTGAAAAATCGCTTGTTGAGCTGTCGCTGAAGGTGTCATAGATATCCTGCACGTTAACAACCAGCGATATTGAGCCGGTTAATAAGGAAACCACTAAAATAAGCACAAATAATTTTAACTTTTTACCTTTTATAAGGTCCTTTGCCTGTGTTTTAATTAAACCTCTGTCTAACGGCATATTATCACTACCTTTTATAATATACTTAAATTAAAATTCAAGCTTTTCTGCGATAAATGACTCAAGCTCGCTTATAGGCATTCTAACCTGCTCCATAGTGTCACGGTCACGTACTGTTACGCAATTATCCTCAAGAGAGTCAAAATCGTAGGTGATGCAATACGGTGTACCGATTTCATCCTGACGGCGGTAACGCTTACCGATTGAGCCTGCGTCATCATAATCAACATTAAACTTCTTTGAAAGAGAGGCAAATACCTCCTCTGCCTGCTCGCCTAATTTTTTTGAAAGAGGAAGCACAGCCGCTTTGATAGGAGCAAGTGCAGGATGGAAATGCATAACTACACGCTTATCATTCTTTTCCTCATCAAGAAGTTCCTCGTCGTAAGCCTCGCAAAGTATTGCAAGAAACAGTCTTTCAACACCCAATGACGGCTCAATAACGTATGGAACATATTTTTCGTTTGTTGCCTGGTCAAAATATTCAAGATTTTTACCGGATGTGTTAATATGCTGGGTAAGGTCGTAATCAGTTCTGTCGGCTACACCCCAAAGCTCGCCCCAGCCAAATGGGAACAGATATTCAAAGTCGGTTGTTGCTTTTGAATAGAAGCAGAGCTCCTCAGGGTCGTGGTCACGAAGTCTGAGATTTTCCTTTGTTATACCGAGAGAATACAGCCAGTCACGGCAGAAGGAACGCCAATAATCAAACCATTCAAGGTCTGTACCCGGCTTACAGAAAAATTCAAGCTCCATCTGCTCAAATTCTCTTACACGGAAGATAAACTTACCGGGAGTAATCTCGTTTCTGAAGGACTTACCAATCTGTGCAACGCCGAAGGGTACCTTCTTACGTGTTGTACGCTGAATATTTGCAAAGTTTACAAAGATACCCTGCGCAGTTTCGGGACGAAGATAAATCTCGTCCTTTGAATCCTCTGTTACGCCCTGGAAGGTTTTAAACATAAGATTAAACTGTCTTATATCGGTAAAATTATTAGCACCGCAATTAGGGCACGGAATATTGTGCTCCTTAATATACGCACTCATCTCCTCATTGGACCAGCCGGCAACATTAGTACCGTCAAAATTCTCAATAAGGTCATCAGCTCTGTGTCTTGTTTTACAATCACAGCAATCCATAAGCGGATCTGAAAATCCACCCAAATGACCTGACGCAACCCAAGTCTGCGGATTCATAAGAATTGCAGAGTCAAGTCCCACATTGTATTTGTTTTCCTGTATGAATTTTCTTCTCCATGCTTTTTTGATATTTTCTTTAAGCTCTACGCCAAGCGGTCCGTAATCCCATGTGTTAGCAAGTCCGCCGTAAATTTCCGAACCGGGATAAACAAATCCTCTTCCCTTGCAAAGAGCTACTATCTGATCTAATGATTTTTCTGTATTAAGCATTTTTAGACCTCCGAATTTATAGTCTTAATTATTATACTATTATAATGCTAATTAGTCAATTAAATTAGTAATTTTTGCCCTCAATAAAAAGAGTATTGACAAATCTGCCACAACTGTATATACTGTATATATACAGTTAACTGATAAGGAGAAATACCATGCTGATTTTTATAAATAATAAAAACGGCGTAGCGATTTACGAACAGATTTACACTCAGATTAAATCTCAAATCGTCAGCGGAGATTTAGGGGAGGACGCTCCCCTGCCCTCAATACGTTCTCTTGCAAAAGATTTACGTATAAGCGTAATAACCACAAAGCGTGCTTATGAAGAGCTTGAGAGGGACGGATTTATTTACACGGTTCCCGGCAAGGGCAGCTTTGTATCAAAAAGAAATGACGGTTTACTTAAAGAGGAAAATCTGAAAAAAATTGAGGCGCATTTGGAGGAAGCTATTAAACTATCCTCCTTTTGCGGGCTTTCAAAGGACGATATAATACAAATGATTAATCTTCTATA
>CAMFRO010000080.1 GCA_945982035.1 uncultured Clostridia bacterium
CGCCGTTGAGGATATAAAAAATATCATTTCACGCCGTTATCCGCTTTGCGATATTGTAATCGTTCCTACGGTTGTACAGGGCGAAACCGCAAGTGCCGATATAGTTAAATCGATTAATCTTATTGACAGTATGGCGGATATTGATACTGTCATTATCGGCAGAGGCGGAGGCTCTCTTGAGGATTTGTGGGCGTTCAATACCGAGGAGGTTGCCCGTGCGGTATATAACTGCAAAAAGCCTATTGTTTCCGCCGTGGGACACGAAACTGATTTTACGATATGCGATTTTGCAGCAGATTTGAGAGCACCTACGCCCAGTGCGGCTGCAGAGCTTGCCGTACCCGACAGACAGGCTTTGCTTACAGATATTTCAAATTACACTATTGCTCTTGAAAGGGCAATAAATGACAAAATTGAAAAATATCAGAATAAGCTTGATATTATAAAACACAATTCCGCATTGTCCGACAGTAAAAGAATTTTTGATAATATCAGCCGTTGCGTTACACAAAGACAAGGCGAAATGAAAAACGCTTTTGAAAGGCTTGTCGCCCGGTGCGAAAAGAAAACAGTACGTCAGTCCGAGCTTAAAATAGCGGTAATGCGTGTGGTTGAGAAAAATGAAAGCAAAATTGCCGAATCTGCCGCAAGCCTTGATGCATTGAGTCCTCTTGCGGTTCTGGCACGAGGCTATTCAATTACAACCGGCTCAAAGGGCGTTTTGTCAAAAGCAGACGATGCCGTTAACGGCGAGGATATAACCGTAAGGCTTAGTGACGGTGAGGTTAAAGCAACAGTAAAAGGAATTGAAAAATATGAGCAATGAATTTAAGTATGAAACGGCGGTAAAACGCCTTGATGAAATAGTAAAAATTTTAGAAAGCGGCGACGTCTCTCTTGACGAGGCGCTTAATCTGTTTGAAGAAGGCACAAGGCTTACATCTCAGTGCACTAAAAAGCTTGAACAGGCAAAACAGAAAATTATTGAAATAGAGAAGGATTAGTATTATGTACACACCGGATATGATAGCAACCCTTAAGGATTATACGGACATAATTGACCGTAAATTAATTGAGTATCTGCCGGAGGCAAACGACGGTCAAAAGAATGTTGTTCGTGCTATGAAGTATTCCCTTGCCAACGGCGGTAAGCGTCTGCGCCCTGTGTTTACTCTTGAATTTTGCAGAGTTTGCTCAGGCGAAATTAAAGGTGCTTTGCCTCTTGCCTGCGCCCTTGAATACGTACATACATATTCACTTATTCACGATGATTTACCCTGTATGGATAATGACGATATGAGAAGGGGAAATCCCTCCTGCCACAAAATGTACGGCGAGTCAACGGCACTTTTGGCAGGCGATGCATTGCTTACACACGCATTTGAGTTGATTACAAATGCGGATTTGCCGGATGACAGAATAGTTAAGGCGGTAAGTCTGCTTTCACAAAATTCAGGTGTAGGCGGTATGATAGGCGGTCAGGTTATTGATTTGATTTTTGAATCTCAAAAGCCGGAGCTATCCGAGCTGCTTACGGTTTATAAGCTCAAAACAGGCGCTCTTATTTCTGCCGCCTGTCTTATGGGTTGCATTGCCGCAGGTGCAGATGATGAAAAAATGGCGGCGGCCTCAAAATTCGCCTATTATTTGGGTATTGCATTTCAGATAAAGGATGATTTGCTTGATATTTACGGCGATGAGGAAAAATTGGGCAAGCCCGTAGGCTCCGATGCCGAAAATGAAAAATTCACCTATGTTTCCGCCGTTGGGGCGGAAAAAGCACGTCAGGATGTTGAACGACTGACTGAGAATGCCATTGCACAGCTTGACGCCTTTGAGGACTCGGATTTCCTTGAAACACTTGCACGTTATTTAGTTAACAGAGAAAAATAATTGAAAAGAGTTTTTATATGTCTTATCTTGAAAATATAAATTCACCGGCAGATGTAAAAAAACTTAATAAAAAACAGCTTGAACAACTGTGTGAGGAAATTCGTCAGTTTATGATTAACGATGTTTCCCATACAGGCGGTCACCTTGCTTCAAATTTAGGCGTGGTGGAGCTTACCGTTGCCTTACATAAGGTTTTCAACAGTCCTGCCGACCAAATTGTGTTTGACGTAGGCCATCAGTGCTATACTCATAAAATAATCACCGGCAGGCGTGACAGATTCGCAACCCTAAGAACTGAGGGGGGAATCAGTGGATTTACCCGCCCCGATGAAAGCGAGCATGATATTTTTTCCTCAGGACATTCCTCAACCTCTATTTCCGAGGCAATAGGTCTTGCCAAGGCAAAATCGCTTCGGGGTGATAAGGGAAAGGTAATTGCTGTTATCGGTGACGGTGCCCTTACAGGCGGTCTTGCTTATGAGGCGCTGAATAATTCCGGCAACGAAAATAATAATCTTGTTGTTATTTTAAACGACAACAATATGTCTATCAGCAAGAATGTAGGCTCTCTTGCAAAAAGTCTTACCACTATTAGAACTTCTCCCAAGTATTTTACATTTAGGTCCAGGGCAAGCCGTATGATTGCAAAAATCCCAAAGATAGGCAGTCAGTTATCACGAACAATAACTCTGATTAATCAGAAAATTAGGAAGAGAGTTTATAAAAACACATTCTTTGAAAATTTAGGATTTAGGTATTATGGACCAATTGACGGCCATGACCTTGATGCATTGATTGATGCGCTGACTGTTGCTAAAGCCCATAATCACAGCGTTTTTATTCATATAAGCACCGTTAAGGGCAAGGGTTACAATTATGCAGAAAAAGATCCCTCAAAATTCCACGGCATAGGTAAGTTTAACATAAACACCGGCGAGCCTATCAGCAAGGGCAAAACCTTTTCCGATGCCTTCGGAGATGCCATCGTCAATATGGCGGCTAAGGACACACGTATTTGTGCAGTTACTGCCGCTATGGGCGAAGGTACGGGATTAAAGCAATTTTCACAGGAATTTCCAAACAGATTTTTTGATGTTGGAATTGCCGAGCAGCATGCCGTTACTTTTTCCGGCGGTCTTGCAAAAAACGGTATGGTGCCTGTATTTGCGGTTTACAGTACATTTTTACAGCGTTCATACGACCAGCTTATCCACGATGTTGCAATGCAGGGCTTAAAGGTTGTTTTCTGTATTGACCGTGCCGGATTTGTAGGCGAGGACGGCGAGAGTCATCAGGGCGTTTTTGATACTGCTTATCTTATGAGTGTGCCGGATTTAACTGTTTTTGCTCCTGCCTCCTTTGATGAGCTTTCATCAATGCTTTATCAGGCGATATATAAAGAGGAGAAAGCGGTGGCAATAAGATATCCCCGTGGAACACAGCCTGTTTTGCCCGATGACTATTCTTATGAAAAAGAAAATTACTATGTTTACGGCGATACAGATCAGGATGTATGCATCGTAACATACGGACGTATTTTTTCTCAATGTGCTCAGGCGGCAGATGAGTGTAAAAACGCCTTTGTAATTAAGCTTAACAAAATTAAGCCAATTGATGAAGGCGTAACAGATTGCCTTAAAAATTGCCGTCATATTCTCTTTTACGAGGAAGGAATACGTACCGGCGGAGTGGGCGAGGTGTTTGCGTCTATCCTTGAGGAAAAGGGTATTGGCACCGATTTTGAACACATCTGCATAAATGATGAATTTATCAAGCAGGCGTCTGTTGAAAGCCAAATGAAAAAATATAAGATGGACAGGCAGTCCATAGTTGAACATCTTAATGAAATAAAGGATTAATAAATGTCAAAAAAAATCAGACTTGACGTTGCTGTTTTTGAAAGGGGATTTGCTCCCAGCCGTGAAAAAGCAAAAGCAATTATTATGGCAGGTCAGGTATATGTTAACAATCAAAAGGCCGACAAGGCAGGCATGGAAATAAAAGAGGATGATTTGCTTGAGGTAAGGGGTAAAGCTCTGCCCTACGTCAGTCGTGGCGGCTTGAAGCTGGAAAAGGCTATGAAGGCTTTTCCCATTAATCTTGAAAATAAAATTTGTATGGATGTGGGAGCATCAACAGGAGGCTTTACCGACTGTATGCTGCAAAACGGCGCCTCTAAGGTTTATTCAATAGATGTTGGATACGGTCAGCTTGCTTGGAAATTGCGTACCGACAGCCGCGTGGTAAATCTTGAACGTACAAATTTCCGTTACGTTACACGTGAGCAGGTCAAGGATGTTATTGATTTTGCCAGTGTTGATGTGTCTTTTATATCCCTAAAGCTTATATTACCTGTACTCAATACACTTCTTGCAGATGACGGTCAGGCCGTCTGTCTTATTAAGCCTCAGTTTGAAGCAGGCAGGGAAAAGGTCGGCAAAAAAGGCGTTGTAAGAGATCTTGCCGTGCATCTTGAGGTGGTTGAAAGGGTTATTTCTCTTGCGATAGAAAACGGATTTTATGTAAAGGGACTTGATTTTTCACCGGTAAAGGGTCCCGAGGGAAATATAGAATATTTGATATATCTTAATAAGTCCGATAATCCCGGGATTGACGAAGACGTTAACCCCGGCGAGCTTGTCAGCAGCTCTCATACGGAGCTTGACTGAACGGGAAAGGCTGTGTAATAATTATGATTATTTCAATAGTACCGAATCTTGATAATGACGGCGTAAAAGAGCTTACAAAAAGAATAATTGAACAGCTGCATTCATTAAACTGTGTAATTTACATAAACAATGAGTATGAAAGCATTTTTGACGACGGCAGTATTACCTTCTGTCCGGAGGATTGCTTATACAATGACTGTGATGTTGCCATTGCGGTAGGCGGTGACGGAACGACGCTTAATGTGGCAAAAAACGCTTCTGTTAAGAACAAACCTACATTAGGTATAAACGCCGGCAGAGTAGGATTTATGAGCGGTCTTGAAAAAAATGAGCTTCATCTTCTTGAAAATGTAGTTAACGGTAAGTGCACTGTTGAAGAAAGAATGATGATAAGAGCCTGTATTTATGAGGATAATGCCGTAAAGGGTGAATATCATTGTCTTAATGACGCTGTAATCTCCAGAGGTGATTTGGCAAGACTTATTGATATAAGCGTGTCCTCCCGTGAAGGAATGATTACCAAGGTGCGTGCTGATGGTATTATTATTTCCACACCTACCGGGTCAACGGCTTATTCTATGGCGGCAGGCGGACCTGTTTTAAGTCCTGATAATTCCTGCTTTGTGATTACGCCTATATGTCCCCATACTCTTGCTAACAGAAGCATTATTGTATCATCAGATAAAGAGCTTAATATCAATATTGACAATGACAGAAACAATAATTCATTTTTATCGGTTGACGGTGTAAAATCCGTGCAGATTACACCGCAGACAAAGGTCGTTATTTCAAAATCACCTTACAGTGCGAAGCTCATTAAAGTAAAATCGGAAAATTTCTACGAAATTTTAAACAAGAAAATCATTGAAAGGAGAATTTAGTCAAATGAAAAAAAGAAGACAGGCTAAAATACTTGAATTGATTTCCTCCTTTGAAATAGAAACACAGGAAGATTTAATAAACAAGCTTCTTGAATACGGCTTTCAGGTAACACAGGCTACCGTATCACGTGATATACGTGAGCTGCGTCTTGTGAAGGAGCGCTCCTCCGGCGGACGTTATATTTACTCGGTGGGCAAAAAGCATTCCGACGGATTTACAAATCACCGTGCCTCCGGTATATTCAGCGAGTCGGTAATAAATGTTGATTATGCTATGAATACCGCTGTTATTAAATGCTTTTCCGGTATGGCAAACGCCGCCTGCGCCGCCATTGACTCTCTTGAATGGGCGGAAGTGCTTGGTACAATCGCAGGGGATGATACTATTTTCATTCTATGCAAATCCGAGGAGCAGGCTAAATCCTTTACATCAAAGCTGAGGTTGATGCTTAATGCTTAAAACACTTAATATAGAAAATATTGCGGTAATTGAAAAAGCAGATATAGAGTTCAGCCCCGGTCTTAATGCGCTGACAGGTGAAACCGGTGCAGGTAAGTCAATTGTAGTTGACTCTATTAACGCTATTTTGGGCGAAAGAACATCAAGAGAGCTTGTGCGCCATGGTGCAGACTCTGCCAATGTAAGTGCATATTTCTGCGATATAAATAATGATGTTAAAAATAAGCTTAACGAAATGGGACTGCCCTGTGAGGATGACGGCTCCCTGCTTTTGAGCAGAAAAATCACAGCTCAGGGTAAATCTCAATGCCGTATAAACGGCTCACCCTGTACGGTTACAATGCTTAAGGAATTAGGCGACACACTTGTTAATATTCACGGTCAGCATGATTCACAGGCACTTCTTAATCCCGATTTCCATTATATGTTCGTTGACCTGCTCAGTCCTGATAAAAAGCTTTACGAGGACTATAAAAACAGCTTTCGCAGTCTTATAAAAATCAGGCGTAGGCTTAAAGCACTCACCGCCGATGCAGACGAGAAGGACCGTGTTCTTGAGATGCTTGATTATCAGATTAGCGAGCTAAAGGCGGCTGATATTAAGGTAGGCGAGTGGCAGGAGCTTAAGGAACGCAGAGAGGCTGTCCTAAATTCACAAACCATTGTTCAGTCGCTGTCAGCGGTACAACAGGCAATGACCGGCGATGAGAATTATTCCGGCGTTGAAAACCTTGTTCAAGGTGCAATTCAGCAGATTAGGGATACTGTTGATATAGATAAAGCATCACAGGAAATATATGAAAGCCTTGACGGATTATCGGATGCAATAGAAAGTATAAAGGATTTGTGCTCACAACGTCTTGAACAGCTTAATTTTGCCCCCGGCGAGCTTGATAATATTGAATCAAGACTGGATATGTTTTACGAATTTTCAAATAAGTATGGCGAAACCGAGCAGGATACTGTTGATATAGATAAAGCATCACAGGAAATATATGAAAGCCTTGACGGA
>CAMFRO010000081.1 GCA_945982035.1 uncultured Clostridia bacterium
CAGGATTAGCAAATATATCGTCAAGTCTTTTTATGAAGGGAACAATATCACCGTAATCAAGAGCTTTGTGGTCTATAGCAATTGTAATAGGCATAATTTTTCCGATTTCAATGTTGTCATTTCCATTTTCATCGGTAACAACAGTAGGCTTTTTCTGTACTGCTCCGATTGCAAATGCGGTTACCTGAGGCGGAATAATTTCAAGAAGTGTACAAACGCCTCTGTAATCTCTGTATATAGAGCCAAGGTTTGATATTGTGGTTGTGCCTTGCTCAATATCGTACTTTGTCAATCTGTCTGTTGCAGGAATTGAGTAGTAATCCTTCTTTGCCTGACCGGAAAGTGTTTTAACCTTGTGCTTACCGGTTTTAGATCCGATAAGGCGGTTAATGGTTTGTGCAACCTTACCTTTTTTAAGATTGTTTAGGGTGTTATCAAGAGAAACTTCAAACATAACCTCTGTTAAATCTGTATTCTTTGCTCTTCTAACAGTATCGTTAATAGCTTCAGTCATTTCGGTAAGTGTTTTATTACCCATATCATGCATATTAACTGTCATCATTTCACCGTTTGGCAAAATCATAGGCATTGATACATCAACATGGTCATAGGTTTTAAGGCAACCTCTAACAAGCTTTCTGTTAAATTCCAGGTGAGCATTAAGCTTTGGTGCAGCCTTAAAGCCCTCACAAATTACTTTAATCATAACCGTGTTTATAGTAATCTTTTTTGATTTATCGGTAACGCCTTCGTTGAGCTTTTTGCACTCATTCATAAAGGCTGTAACCTCCGGCTCGTAGGTAAGACAAGCGTGGGGGATAGTTTCCCAACTTTCAGCAGTCATATTGGAAACAATTTTTCTTGCAATTCCAAAATGCTCTTTTTTTATTAATGCCATATTATTCTCCTTATAAATAATTTAATAGAAATATTATACCATAATAGTAGTGTAATTTCAATAATTGCAGAATATTTATAGTTAAATAAATATAAATTATGCCTTTTCCGGAGTGATTTTTGATTTGACACTATGAATGTCGCCCTTGATTTTTTCCTTAATAACCTCTTTAAAGCTCACAAAATCATCTTTGGTAAACGGCTCCTCGTTAAATCTCTTTCTGTATTCAATAATAAGGTGTGGACGAAATTTAGGATGCGAAATCTTTATAAGTGCCTTTGCTCTTTCTTTGAGGGTTTTGCCCTTTAACTGAGCAATACCATATTCTGTAACAACAAAGTTTACATCATTTCTCGGTGTAGTTACTGCACTTCCCTCAGTGATAAGGGGAACAATCCTGCTGACAGTGCCTTTTCTTGCTGTAGATGGCATAGCAATAATTGAACGTCCGCCCTTGCTCATTGTTGCACCTCTTACGAAGTCAACCTGACCTCCAACTGCTGAAAATTGACTTAATCCTATCGTATCGGACACGACCTGACCAAGCAAATCAATTTGCAGGCACGAGTTTATTGAAACCATGTTGTCATTTTTTGCAATTTCTATTGGGTTGTTAACATAATCAATAGGATGCATTTCAACAGCGGGATTATTGTTTATGTAATCATTAAGCTTTTTTGAGCCGAATGCCGCTCCAAGTACAGTACGACCGTTATTAATTGTTTTTAACTTGTTATTTATTACGCCCGCCTCAAGTAAATCTACTACGCCGTCGCCTACAAGCTCACTATGCAGTCCTAAATCCTTTTTATCAAACAATTGTTGGCATACGGCATTAGGAATACCGCCGATACCTAACTGAAGACAGTCTCCATCGTGAATAAGCTCAGCACAATGCTTGCCTATTTCCATTTCAATTTCAGAAATATTGGTTGTTTTAACCTCGGGTAATGCATCATCTATTTCAACGAAGCAAGTAAAATCCCTAACATGCTTAATTGCGTTTCCAAAGGTGCGAGGCATATTTTTGTTAACCTGTGCAATAACCACCTCGCAGTAATCGGTGGTGCCTTTGGTATAATCAACCGTTGTGCCGAAAGATACATATCCATGCTCATCAGGAGGGGATACCATAACAATACTTACACGTGGACATATGTAATTCTTGATTAAATCAGGAATTTCGTAGAAATGCGAGGTGGTAAATTCGCTTGTTCCGTTATCTATTGCAGCCCTGTTAGATTGGGAGGCAAACAAACAATTAAGAGTAAAATGACCTCTCATTTCAGGACGGCACCAGGGCGAATCGCCTAAGGTAAGCATACTTATTATTTCAACATTGTTAAAGTCCTTATAATGCTCTACCAATGCTCGTTCTATTCCGAAGGGTTCACCTACGCCAAAACCGGTAACCACCTTATCACCGTTTTTTATCAGCTTGATAGCGTTTTCTGCAGTTGTCAGCTTATCATTATAAATTTCTTTCCAACTCATTATCTAACACCTCGCCACCTAATAATTATAATATAACTTATTATAATAATTAAGTCAATAATTATTACTTTCTGTTGCCACAATAAAAAAAGGAAGAACATACTATTCTTCCCACAGCGTGTAGAAAAAGTCAATTTTTATATTTCTACACGCTGGCAGATTTTGAGAAATGGAGCTGAATTTCGTTTTCTTGCGAGTGGGAGCTGTACGATGGTACTGCCCCCGAGCAAAAAACGAAAAACGCCAAAAGCGGCATAAATTCAACATTTATGCCGCTTTTAAAATTGTTAGGTCGTTGAAAACAAGGCAAACTCCCTACGAGTAGATTTTATTATTTAAACACTTTGGCGTGGTTCAGACCACTTTATCAACAGTCTGAGGGAAGAACATACTATTCTTCCCAAAGGTGTTAATACTCAACCTTTAAATTTTCCTCGGCCTCAGCCACCTTGAGCATTATTGCACATTCAATTCTTTTTCTGTGAAGCTCACATCCGAATTCATATACTCCGTTAACACTTCCGGTAGTGTGATAAGCATTTGCTGCACAACCTCCGGAGCAATATAGCTTTGCAAAGCAATCTTTACATTCCTTATGAGAATATACATTACACTCTCTAAACTGTTGCAGTATCTCAGGTTTAGTTACGCCGTCATAAATGTTACCGAGTTTAAAATTATCATCGCCAACAAACTGATGACAGGGGAACAGGTCACCGGAGGGTGTTACCGCCATATATTCCGTACCTACTCCGCAGCCGCTTACTCTTTTTACTATACAAGGACCGTGGTTCAAATCTATCATATAGTGATAAAATGTAAATCCGTTACCGCTTCTGTATCTTCTAAGCATTTCATTTGCCAAAATCTCATATTGCTCTTTTAAAACAGGTAAATCACTTTCCTTAAGAGCGTAATCCTCCTTGGGATCGCAAACAACCGGTTCGACTGAAAGCTCCTTAAATCCAAAATCAGCCATATGAATAATGTCCTTTGAAAAATCGGTATTATAATGAGTGTAGGTACCTCTCATATAATAATCCCTTTGTTTACGTGAGTCAGCGAATTTCTTGAATTTATTAACTATTAAATCATAGCTTCCTGTACCAAGAGGAGTTTTTCTCAATTTGTCGTGAGTTTCCTTTCTGCCGTCAAGAGATAGTACAACATTGCCCATTTCCTTGTTGCAAAACTCCATAACCTCATCATTAAGCAGAACTCCATTAGTAGTTAGCGTAAAGCGGAAATTTTTGTTATGTATTTTTTCCTGCTCTCTGCCATACTGTACAAGCTTTTTGCAAACCTCCCAGTTAATTAGGGGTTCACCGCCGAAAAAGTCAACCTCAAGATTTTTTCTTGTACCGCTGTTTTCAATTAAAAAGTCAAGAGCACGCTTACCGATCTCATAGCTCATCAGTCCTTTGTCGGTACCGCCGTATTCTCCCTTTCCTGCAAAGCAGTACTCACAATTAAGATTGCATCCGTGGGCCACGTGAAGACAAATTGCTTTTATTACGCTCTGTCTGTTTTTAAAATCGGCGGCGGCATTCTCAAATTCGTCCTTACTGAATAATCTGCCGTCGTCAATAAGCGCTTTAATATCCTCAAAGCAAAGGGCAACATCTTCTCTTGTAACATCGTCCCTGTCAGAATATTTTTTTAGAATAAAATCCGTTATTTCTTCTTGGCTTTTGCTCTCATAAAGTGTGATAATATCATAAGCCACATCGTCAACGCTGTGAACACAACCGCTGTTTTGGTCAATTATGATATTATATCCGTTCATTTTGTATGCGTGTATCATATTGGTTCCTTTACATAGAAAAACGGCGGTGCGTGACCGCCGAAAATTCTAACGAAAATTTTTTACTTTTTAAGCTGCTCACACTTCTGGTTAGCAACTGAACAGGAAGTCTTGCTTGCTGACTGGCAAGATGTCTGGCACTCACCGCAACCGCCCTTTTTGGCAGATTCGCAAAGATTTCTTGAGCTTAAAGTATTAATTCTTTTCATAAAATAACACCTCTTTCATTAGATTATACATATTATAATTTATGACAGTTCATTTGTCAATATTTTATGGGGAAGTAAACCGCTATCGGATGTATAATGAGAGTAATTTCTTTGAATTTCGTTTACTAATTCCTCTGTAATTATTTCTCCGGGAACAATTATCGGTATTCCGGGTGGATATGCATAAATATATTCTGCACACACTTTGTTTTCCGCTTGCTTTAAATCTGTTTTAACTGTTTTTTTGTTCTCGTAAATAGGCAGAGCCTGACAAGGAAGCGAAAATGTGAGATCGGTGTGCCTATATCCATAATCGGAAGAATCAATTTCCTTGAGCGATATTTTGAGTGAACTAAAGCCCTTTTCCGTGTCTCCGCAGGAGGCAATAAGCACAATATAATCCTCCGATGCCATTTCGCACTCAATAGAGTATTTTTTTCTCAGTATATCAGCAAATTCATATCCGCTGATATTATTGTGAGAAATAACGATTCTTGAAAAATCATCATTTTCAATAAAATTGATATTCCTCAAATTTGATAATTCACTTTTTAAATCATTAATTTGAGCAAATAACAGCTCATATTTATCATTGCAACTTTCAAGAAAATCTGCACATATATCAATACTGCACATTAATACATAGCTTGGTGAGCTTGTTTCGTAAATATCCATATACTGCTTAATCTTATCGGCGAAATTTTCATTATAAATATTGATAACGGCAGTCTGTGTTAGGGCAGGGAGGGTTTTATGAAGTGAATTAATCACAATATCGCCCTTTTGTAATTCGGGGAATTTATCATAAAATCCAAAATGTGCTCCGTGAGCTCCATCAATAATAAGAGGCAATGGACAATTTACATAACTTACAATACCTTCGTAAGTAGGAGAGGTTATCACTACCGCCTTGGAATTAGGATATTTTTTTACTGCATCGTCAATCTGTTCTTGAGTGACTTTGCCGAAAAATCCGTAAGTACTGTTGTATTCGGGAACTATATAATGAACATTGAGCCTGTTGATATAACAAGCGTTATAAACAGATTTATGACAATTTCTTGCAATAATTATCTCGTCGTTTTCCTTGCAAAGCGCAGAAATTGAAGCAAGTATGCCTGCAGTAGAGCCGTTAACAGATAAAATTGATTTTTTGCTTTTATATAGAATTTTATATCTGCTTTCAAGATCAAGCAGTATTCCGTTTGGGTTATGTAAATTGTCAAATCCGTTTATTTCCGTTATATCTATCTCAGCACCCGGAATATTAAAATTAGAATTACGTTTGTGTCCCGGCATGTGAAACGGATACAAACTGTTGCTTTTCAGCTCATTTAGTAATTTCAATTTTTTCTCTCCTAAAATTAACAATAGTCAGCATTATATAGCCTGCAATAATCGGCATAGCTTCTATAAGTCCGGTTTCCTTAAAGATTAAAAGACAAATTAAATCAATAGCAAGTATTAAACCTGTAATGTAGGTAAACGACTTAAACATAAGTGATTTTTTATAGTTTAACAAAAACAGCAAAAATACAGTAATTCCGGAAACAGCCGAAAACGTAAGGGAACCAATGCAATGCATAAAATAGCTGAATTTATCATCATAGACAAAATCAAAGCACAACGTCATTATCATACCAATGCCGGACACACAGAGTAGGGGAATATATGCACTTGTTTTTGTAAATCTTCTGTATGCAATGATTAACGCAAATGACAGTGACAAGTATGTAAGTATTCCCCAAACTACAAATAAGTTGTGATGCTCAAGCCCAATTTTTGATAATGCTCCGCTGTTTTTAACGGGATTTCCGAAATGCATATACCAAATTGTATAAACCGCAGTTATTAGGCATATAATTGCGGAGATAATAGGCAAAATTCTCTTCATTTCATCACCGAACCAGTCAAAAATGCAATATTAACGTGATATTTATCGCTACTGCAAACTTATTATAGCAGAAAGAGAAAGTCTGTTCAATTAAAAATGTATATTATTACCTATTCGGCAGACAATATAATACGGAGGTGAAGATTATGACAGATAAAGAACTGTTGTATATTGAAGATGCACTTGAACACGAACAGTATTTTCAAACCAAATTCAGCGAAGCTGCGACACAAATTAAGGACGGCGAATTAAAAAAATCTGTTGAGGAAATGAAAAATAAACATCAACAGATTTATCAAAGCTTGTTTACTTTATTGCAATAAGAAAGGATAATTATGGACGATAAATGCTTGATGGAGGACCTTCTCCTGCTTGAAAAAGGCGTGTGTGACCTATATTTGCACGGCTCAATTGAATCTTCAACACAGAATGTTAATCAGGCTTTCAGAACAGCGTTGAACGATTCACTTAATGCTCAAAGCACAATTTATAATAAAATGTCAGCTAAAGGCTGGTATCCCACACAGAATGTTGAACAAACTAAAATTGATACGGTAAAGCAAAAATTTATGCAGCCACAAAATTAAGAAAGCCTGCT
>CAMFRO010000082.1 GCA_945982035.1 uncultured Clostridia bacterium
GAGATTTGGTGTCTTGAGATGGAAGCCTTGCTGGCGCAAGGCAACAGCGAAAGCGGCAAATATCGCTTTAATACTACATTTTTGACGGGTTAGGATTATTACCGTTACCCTAGGGTAATAATCACAACCACGACCGTCAGATTTATGCTCCGCAACTCTCGCAGTTATGAGTTTCCCTGAATTTTTCTTTATCGTATTCAATACCGTTTTTGTCGTAATAATCCTTAACGGCTGCCTTAACCGCCTCCTCTGCCAACACGGAGCAATGGACCTTCACCGGCGGTAAACCGTCCAGTGCTTCAATTACTGCCTGATTTGAAAGCTCAACGGCTTCTTCAACAGGCTTACCCTTTATCATTTCGGTAGCCATAGAGCTGGAGGCGATGGCACTGGCGCAACCAAAGGTATTGAATTTTACGTCAGTAATAATACCATTATCTATTTTAAGATATATTTTCATTATATCACCGCATCTGGCGTTTCCGACCTCGCCTACGCCGTCTGCATTTTCAATTTTACCAACATTTCTTGGATTTGTAAAGTGGTCCATAACTTTTTTTGAATAAAGAGCCATATTTTTTATCTCCTTTTTTTAAATTAAGCGTTTTCCTGCTTCTTAATCTGTTCCCAAACAGGCGAAATTGAACGCAGGTAATCAACAGTTTCAATAATTTTTTCTACAATGAAATCTGCCTCATCAACTGTGTTGTATTCGCTGAAGGACAGGCGCAGAGAGCCGTGGGCATTTTCAATGGGTACACCCATAGCAAGCAGAACATGTGATGGGTCAAGAGAACCGCTGGTACATGCTGAGCCTGAGGAGGCGCATATACCGCTTTGGTCAAGCAGTAAAATAAGACTTTCGCCCTCAATTCCCTCAAAGCACATATTAACAGTACCCGGGAGATGATGCTCAAGATTACCGTTAATATGGCATCTTTCAATATTTTTAACACCATCAATTATTCTGTCTCTTACGGCAGAGATTTTTTTAGAATTTTCGTCAAGCTTATCAACTGCCTCCTTTAATGCGGCGGCAAGACCGACGATTCCGTAAGTATATTCGGTGCCTGCACGCTTTCCTCTCTCTTGTGTGCCGCCGTTAATTAAGCTGTTAAGAATAACGCCCTTGCGCACATACAGAACACCAATGCCCTTTGGTCCGTGGAATTTATGGGCTGACAGGGACAGCATATCAACATTCATTTCCTTTACGTCAACAGGAATATGTCCAACAGCCTGTACTGCATCGGTATGGAACAAAACTCCTTTTTCTCTGCATATCTCGCCTATTTCCTTTATAGGCTGAATTGTACCCACCTCATTATTAGCGGTCATAATAGTCACTAGACAGGTATCCTCACGTATAGCATTTTTTATATCCTCCGGATGAACAACACCATCGCTGTAAACATCAACAAGAGTAATATCAAAGCCTTCCTTTTTCAGCTTATCAAGTGTATGCAAAACGGCGTGATGCTCAAATTTTGAAGAAATTATATGCTTTTTGCCCTTTCGTTCTCCATTTTTGGCGGCTGACAAAATCGCCTGATTATCCGCCTCGCTTCCGCCTGAGGTAAAATATATTTCGTTTGGCAGAGCGTTTAGGCACTCAGCAATTGTCATACGTGCATTTTCGGTATATTCCTTTGCACACTGACCAACGTGATGAAGGGACGATGGATTTCCATAATCCTCCCTCATCAGCGGCAGCATAGAATTTAATGCGGTGTCGCTTAATTTGGTTGTTGCGGCATTATCTGCGTATATAATCATATTTTTTGCCTTCTTTCTTTTTCCTACTATTATTATAGGATTTCGCTTATAATATATACTCTTTTTCCTACCTTGTCAATAGGATTTTTAAAATATTAAGATTTTACAGGCTTTATTATTGTGACTGAATTTATGGGAATTATTAACTTTTTAATTATTCAGGACGGGAGACCCGTCCCCTACGCAAAAAGACTAAAGAGCAGATAAATCTGCTCCTTGCTTTCCATACTTTTTCGTTTATTTTTTCCATCAATTTCGTCAATCGCTATCAAAAGGTGCACTGCACCTTTTTCCCGAGGCTTGCAAGCAACCCTCGGAGCTCTTGGTCCGACTCCCCACATAAGCAAAACAAAAAGAGCAGATAAATCTGCTCTTTGCTTTCCATACTTTTTCGTTTATTTTTTCCGTTGATTTCGTCAATCGCTATCAAAAGGTGCACTGCACCTTTCTCCCGAGGCTTGCTAGCAACCCTCGGAGCTCTTGGTCCGACTCCCCGATGGGTCACCAAAACAAAAAGAGCAGATAAATCTGCTCTCTGCTTTCCATACTTTTTCGTTTATTTTTTTCGTCGTTTTCGTCAATCGCTATCAAAAGGTGCACTGCACCTTTTTCCCGAGGCTTGCAAGCAACCCTCGGAGCTCTTGGTTCGACTCCCCACTTAAGCAAAACAAAAAGAGCAGATAAATCTGCTCTTTTTGTTTTGGTGACCCATCGGGGAGTCGAACCCCGGACACCTTGATTAAAAGTCAAGTGCTCTGCCATCTGAGCTAATGGATCGTATCACCCAATTTTGCAGGGTGTGGCTGGGGTGGCGGGATTTGAACCCACGCATGACGGAGTCAAAGTCCGTTGCCTTACCGCTTGGCTACACCCCAATATGGGAATGTACATAATAAAATGGGGTGGGATATCAGAGTCGAACTGATGACCTCCAGTGCCACAAACTGGCGCCCTAACCAACTAGGCCAATCCCACCATATATAAGGCACTTAAGCCCACAATATAAAAGTGGCGCGCTGTGGGGGACTCGAACCTCCGGCCTACTGCTTAGAAGGCAGTTGCTCTATCCAGCTGAGCTAACAGCGCATAAATGGAGCGGGTGATGGGAATCGAACCCACGCAATCAGCTTGGAAGGCTGAGATTCTACCATTGAACTACACCCGCATTTCACAACGCACATTATTATAACTAATGTGCGTTGAACTGTCAAGAGTTTTTTCAATTTATTTTTATTTTTATTTCGTCGCCTGCTGTAAGCGAGAAGGATTTAATCTCGGTATCCTGATTAAATACAATGGCGTTAGCCAGCTTTTCCTCTACCTCACGGCGAACGACATCACGAAGCCCTCTTGCATTCTTTTTAGAGCCATACGCCTTCTTTGCAAGATAAACGGAAACGGTATCGTCATATATCAAATCAATGCCCTTATCCTTGAGTGATTCAACAAGCTCGTTAAGCATAAGGCAGGCAATTTTCTGAAAATCGTCAAAGGTTAGCTGATTGAATATAACAATTTCATCTACTCTTCCGAGAAATTCCGGGCGCAAAAATCTTTCAAGGGCTTTCATCGTAACTTCCCTTGTAATATCGTTTTCGGATTTATTGAATCCGAGTGTGTTTTGGTCGGAGGAACCGGCGTTAGATGTCATAATGATAACTGTATTTTCAAAATTTACCGTTCTGCCCTGAGCGTCGGTAATTCTGCCCTCATCAAGAATTTGAAGAAGAATGTTAAGAACATCCTTATGTGCCTTCTCAATTTCGTCAAACAAAATTACGGAATAGGGCTTGCGGCGTACCTTTTCTGTTAGCTGACCTGCCTCGTCATATCCCACATATCCCGGAGGAGAGCCGATGATTCTTGACACGCTGAATTTTTCCATATATTCGCTCATATCAAGTCTAATAAGCGTTTCGGGTGAATCAAAAAGATTGTCGGCAAGACGTTTAACAAGCTCGGTTTTTCCTACTCCGGTCGGTCCTACGAATATAAAAGACTGGGGACGCTTTTTAGGGCTAATCTGCACCCTGCCTCGTCTAACTGCATTTGCAACCTTTTCAATAGCAGTATCCTGACCGATAATATGCTTTTTAAGGTCGTCTTCAAGGGAGGCGAGCTTTTTAATATCACCCTGCTCAATTTTTGAGGCAGGAATACCCGTCCATACGGAAATAACCTTAGCCAAATCCGACTCAAGCACCTGATTATCCTTTGCCTTCTCCTGAATTTCAGGCAGCTTTTCATCAATATTGATAAGCTCGGATTTTAATTTACTTATAAGCTCGTAATCAATTTCACTACCCTCCTCAGGCTGTGAAAGTACGTCTATACGATTAAGCAAATCCTCCTTGCGCTGAGTCATAATCTGACACTGACTGATTGCAGGATTGCGCAGATTTGCCGCAGTACATGACTCATCAAGCAAATCAATAGCCTTGTCGGGCAAATATCTATCGGTAACAAATCTTTCGGACATAGTTACCGCTTTATATACAAGGGTATCATTAATCTGCACCTTATGGTAATCCTCGTAATAATTCTTGATACCTAAGAGCATACGATAGGCGTCGTCAATTGACGGTTCCTCAATCTTAACAGGCTGAAAGCGTCGTTCAAGAGCTGCATCCTTTTCAATATACTTTCTGTACTCGTTAAAGGTTGTTGCACCGATAACCTGAATTTCACCTCTTGAAAGGGCAGGCTTAAGAATATTTGCAGCATTCATTGTGCCTTCGCTGTCGCCTGTACCCACAAGGTTATGCACCTCGTCGATAAAGAGGATAATATTTCCCTCTTTTTTCACCTCGTCAACAAGTCCTTTAATTCTGCCCTCAAACTGACCTCTAAACTGAGTACCTGCTACAAGAGCAGTTAAATCAAGCAGATAAATTTCCTTATCTGCAAGGCGTGCGGGAACCTGACCCTTTGCAATACGTATGGCAAGACCCTCGGCGATGGCGGTCTTACCGACGCCCGGCTCACCAATAAGGCAAGGGTTGTTCTTTGTTCGGCGGCAAAGAATTTGAATAGTTCTTGCAATTTCATTCTCTCTGCCGATTATATTGTCTATTTTACCGCTTTTGGCACGCAGGGTAAGATTGTTACAATAAGTGTTTAAAAACTTGCGTGTATCGTCCTGAGCATTTCTTTTTGAACGCTTTTGACGCTTCTTTGAACCTTTACCGTTTTTTTCATCGGTATCAGTATCGTCGGCACTGTCCTGAGCACCACCGAAAAGGTTTGCAAATGGCATAGTCTGGGCACCGTCCGCATTGTCGGGATTAAACATGCCGCTCAAATCGCCGAAATCAAAATCGTCCATATTTTCCATAAACATATTCATTTGCTCGGACGCCGCCTCAAGCTCTTCATCGGTAATGCCAAGCTTGTCAATCATTTGCTTTACGGGACCGATATTAAGCTCCTTGGCGCATTTAATGCAATATCCCTCGGGGGTAACGTTTTCGCCCTCTACTCTCTGGACAAAAACAACCGCCGGTCTTTCGCCGCAGCGGGAACACATTTGTTGTTTCATTTAATAAAAATACTCCTTGGTAATTAGTTTGTTTATTTATCTGTATCAGAATTTTCATTCTGCTTATTTTCTTTAATTTGTTTAATGAATCCGGGTGCATAGCCAAAAAGAGATGCAAATGCCAGCACTGCGGAAATGACAACCATAATGGTAGTAACTGCGCTTGGAAGCTCCTTGAAAATCCAAACTCCCACCAATGCACCGCTTGGACCCAATGCGATAATGGTAATCATAAATGTGTAAAATACTACAGTAGCAAGCTTACCCCAAATTTCTGCGGCAACAGGTCTTAAGCCCTTTGAAAGCAGAATTGCACCGCCGATTATCATTAAGCCCTCTTTAAGTATGAACAAAAACAGAACATATTTAAGCGGACCGTCCCAGAATTTATAAAGCAAGATAATTACTATTGCAATCTGAGAAAGCTTATCTGCAATGGGGTCAAGTATTTTGCCAAGATTAGACACCATATTGAATTTTCTGGCAATTTTGCCGTCAAACACATCGGTAAGTGCGGCAACTATCATTGTAACAAATGCAGCTATATACTGCTCTTTAATAAACATAACCGTGAAAACGGGAATAAGTGCAATACGAATAAAGCACATCCAGTTTGGAATAGTATTCCAATTTTCAAACAGGTCTTTAACATTTTCTTTAAACTTATTCATCATATAAGCCTCCTTGTAACGGCGTTAAACGGATTGATTTCATCAAAGAAGTGAAGCACGGTGCTTTCTGAAGCCTCGGTAAGAAAAGAATTACCGGATGCGAAATCATCGTTCAAATTAACAATATACATTAAAACAGCGGTAATTGCAAGCACAAATACCAAGCCCTTTAATAAGCCTATTAACGCACCTAAAATTTTATTAGTTGCTTTAAGTGGTGAGGAATTCTTTTTCTTCTCTCTTTTCTTTACTGCGTGAATGATTGCAGAGGCAATAATAAAGAATACAAGCAAAACCACGGCGAAAATCAAAATTTTTGTAACCGTCAGCAAAACAGGGTCAACTATAAACTTCATAACGCTGTTTTGAAGTGAATCACCGGTATTTTTCAGCGCAGACAAATCAATTTCGCCCTTTAGAATCTCCGGCAGAGATGAAAGCTTATCATTTACATAAGCCGAAAGGTCTGCCTCGCCCTTTTCAATATTTTCGGCAATCATTTTTTCCGCACGCGGTCTAATAAGAGAATTATAAAGCGGCTGTGAAAAATTACTGCTTAAATAAAAGGAAAGGAAAAATCCTACGGCATACTTAATAAAATTAAGTATTGTAATTAACAGTCCGTTTTTATACCCTGTAAAGAAATAAAGAATAAGTATTGCCGACAGAATAACATCAATATAGTTTACGGTATAATTAAATATTGTCAATTATATCACCCCGCTACTTTTCGCTATACTCCTCAATAATCTGCTGCTTTTGAATAAACAGCTTTGAGGACATCTTGTTTACACTGTTAACCGTATCATCACAAGGTACGGTTGAT
>CAMFRO010000083.1 GCA_945982035.1 uncultured Clostridia bacterium
CCGTTAAGCTGCGGAGTATCTTTGCTGATAAAAAACACCTCTTTAAAATAATTAAAAGTGCGGACGCAGAACGCCCGCACTTAACATAATCCACATTAAGTATTGCCCTTTTCACATTAGCTTAAGGGGAGAACGGGTGCGTCCTTCTTTGTTGTGGGACTATATTACCACATCTGAACCCCCGTGTCAAGAAAAATTTTGCATACAATGTAAAGTACCGCTTATTTTTTTGTTGTAACGGTCTTTGCCTTTGACCAAGAGCTGTAATATTTTGTCTTGCCTACGGTCTTATAAGTACGCACACGAACATAATATTTTTTCTTTGACTTTAATTTTTTTATTGTTTTTGATGTGGTTTTATTACTTGATACAGTAACTGTTTTAGCACTTGAAAATTTGCTTGATGTACTGTATTGAATTTGATAGCCTGTTGTCTGCGTCGCCTGCTTTTTCCATTTAACAGTAAATCCCTTAGATTTAGCAGAAACGCTTGAAATGCTTGTACCCTTAGGCTTTATTGTGAAATATTTTGTTACGCTGCCTTTGTATCCGTTTTTAAAAACTACCTTTACTGCGTATTTTCCTACATTTTTTCTTCCGGAGGGATATGTTACAGTATAATCGGTACCGTTTTTAAGAGTTTTACCACTCTTCTTGGCAGTAACTTTTGGTGTTTTAACCTTTCCGTTATAGGTATAAGCGGTTGTTGAAAAAGTAACACGTGGACTTAAGGAATAAAATCCAATGTCATTGCTTTTGGCATATTTTTCTGCCGATGTACCCGAATAACCTACAAGATAAAATCCGTCGCAAAAATAAGAACAAAAAGCATCTTCACCAATATATGTTACACCGTACGGCACAGTAACAGATTCAAGCAAATCACAGCCCCAAAAAGCAGCTTCGTTAATTCTTTTAAGTGTTGACGGCAGTTTTACACTTACCAAATTATCAAAGAAATAAAAATTAAATGCTCCTATTGAAGTAATACCTTCTTCGATAACAACTGTTTCTACATTATATTTCGGAACAAGAGGAGGTTTTCCTCCGGTAGCGTAAAACCAATCCTGATATTGGTCAAATGTATAAAAATCATCATCATTGAGGCAATCATACATTTTACCGCTTCCGCTTATCGTTAATGTATATGTATCTTCGTCATAAGTCCATTTAGCATTATCTCCGCAATATCCGGAATAAGTTTCTGCATACACGGAAAAATCAATTCCTGTTGCAACGCTAAACACCATTACAAATGATAAAAACAAACTAAATATCTTTTTCAAATAAATCACCTCATAAATATTTTAATACCGGAAAACTGCTTTGTCAACTTGTTTTACTCTGTTATGATAGCAGTAATAGAAAAGAACTGCACAATTTTAATGAATAGTGCAGTTCTTTTTTATAACTAATTAGTTTGTATTAATCATTGGGGATGAAGGCGGCGTGAACGGCGGAAACAGCACGGTCTGCGTCCTCTGCGTCAATGATAACGGAAATCTTGATTTCGGAAGTTGAAATCATCTTGATGTTAATTCCTCTCTCATAGAGAGCCTCAAACATCTTTGTGGCGGTGCCGGGATGAGATTCCATACCTGCACCTACGATTGAAACCTTGGCAACACTTGTGTCGCAAACAATCTGTGCACCGTCAAGGTCTGAAACCTCGCCGAGAAGCTCAACGGCAAGTGGACCGTTTTCCTTATTAACGGTGAATACGATGTCCTTTGTATTATTTCTGCCGAAGGACTGAAGAATTATATCAACGTTGATATTTTTCTGTGAAAGCTTTGAGAACACCTTAAAGGCAACGCCCGGTGTGTCATTTACTCCCAGGATAGATACAAGAGCAACGTCCTTATCCTTAGTAACGCCGCGAATTAACATTTTTTCCATTTTAGCAACCTCCTTAACAATAGTACCCGGAACAGGGTTAAGAGAAGACAGAACCTCAAGCTCCACCGAATATTTTTTAGCCATTTCAACACTGCGGTTATTAAGCACCTGTGCGCCCAGTGTTGCAAGCTCAAGCATTTCGTCATAAGTGATTTCTTTAAGCTTTTTAGCGTTTTCAACCTTTCTTGGATCCGCTGTGTAAACGCCTTCAACATCGGTAAAAATCTGGCATTTATCAGCGTGAAGTGCTGCCGCAATAGCTACTGCCGAGGTATCGGAGCCGCCCCTGCCCAATGTGGTAAGGTCGTCGTATCTGTTTATACCCTGAAAGCCTGCAACAACTACAATATTGTGCTTTGCAATTTCAGCCTGAAGTCTGTTTGGCTTAATATTTTTAATTCTTGCAGAGCCGTAAACAGAATTTGTATTAAATCCTGCCTGCCAGCCTAACAGACTGATAACGGGATATCCCAAGCTTTCAATAGCCATAGCCAGCAGAGAAATTGAAATCTGCTCGCCTGCCGCGAGAAGCTGGTCCATCTCTCTTTTTGCGGCAGTAGGATTAATCTCAGCCGCTTTTTCAATTAAATCATCCGTTGTGTCGCCCTGTGCCGATACAACTACAACAACATCGTTTCCTGCCTTGTAGGTATCACTGACAATTCGGGCAACATTCATTACTCGCTCGGCATCAGCAACAGATGAACCGCCGAATTTCTGAACAATAAGTGCCATACTGTCCTCCTGAATATATTAGTAATTTGTTACTTTAATTGTATTAATAACATTGAAATCGGCAAGCTTTGCGCTAAGCTCGTTTTCAGTCATTGAATCGGTAATAAAAGCAACCTCATCCGATGGCTGACCGATTCTATTGAGGAATTTTACATCGTTAAATACCGCTTTCACCTTTGATTCAGTACCCTTTGTGCGAACATAGAAAGGCATTTCAAGCACTGCTTTATGGTCAACAACGTAGTTCTCTGCACCTGCGCCCCAGCCGAAAATCTTGCGTCTGTCGGTATGCTTTGCACAATCAACCATATCTGCAACAACTGCAGAGGCGGTGGGAAGCTTACCGGCGCCCTGGCCGTAGAAGCATACATCGCCTACTGCATCGCCTCTTACAAGAATTGCATTAAACACTCCGTTAACGCTGGCAAGCTGTGAACCGTTAAATACAACTGCCGGGCTAACGAATGCGGCGATTTCATCGTCATTTATATATTTAATTTGGCCCAAAAGCTTTATAACTCCGTTGACGGAGGAAATATATGATACATCCTCTAATGTAATGTTTGAAATTCCCTCTGTTTCAACCTGGTTGGGATAAACGTGCTTTCCAAAGGCAAGAGATGCAAGGATACAAACCTTACGACAGGCGTCAAATCCTTCAACGTCTGCGGTGGGATCTTTTTCCGCATATCCGTTATCCTGAGCAAGCTTCAACGCATCCTCAAAGGTCATTCCGTCCTCTATCATTTTAGTCAAAATAAAGTTGGTTGTACCGTTTAGAATACCTGCTACGCCTTCAATATTATTAGCCGCAAGGCACTGGCTCATAGGACGGATTATAGGAATACCGCCGCCTACCGAAGCTTCAAACAAGTAGTTTGCTCCGTTCTCCTCAGCTGTTGAAAGAAGCTCAAGCCCCTTTTGTGCCACCAGCTCTTTATTAGAGGTAACAACACTTTTGCCTGCTTTAAGCAGCTTCATTGTGAAATCAAAGGCAGGGTTAACACCGCCCATGGTTTCGGCAACAACCTTAACCTCCGGATCGTTTAAAATATCGTTAAAATCCTTTGTAAACAGTTTTTCGTGAGAGTCGCCGGGAAAATCTCTTAAATCCAGAATATGTGAAACCTCAAGAGCTTCACCGCCGGTATGCTTTGAGATAACGCTTTTATGTGACTCAATTACTTCAACTACTCCGCTTCCTACGGTTCCGTAGCCCATTACAGCAACCTTCATACGTATAATCCTCCTTATATAAGCTCGGCAGATATTACCCCTGCCGTTGCCTTAATTTTATCTAACAAATCCTCAGTTTGAGTGTTCATTTGAGAAATGCTTACCGTTATTGACACATCGGCAACGGAATTTACCGGTATGCTCTGATTAACGCTAAGAACATTTGCACCGCTTTTGTAAATATGGTTCATAACACTGCTGAGTACGCCTGCGTTATCCTTAAGCTTTGCATATACGGTAGCCGTATCGCCGCTTTGCTTGCTGTACTCAAATATTTTGTCCTTATATTTATAGTATGCAGACCGTGATATACCTGCCATTTTTGCCGCCTGTGTAGCAGATGAAGCCTCACCGCTGGCATATAAATTCTTTGCTTTAATAACCTTAATATACACCTGTGGCAGTATATCGGCATCTACAAGCAGGTAATTTACCTTTCCCAAAATGTCCACCACCTATAGACAATCGTTTTACTGTGAAATACACTTGTTAAATGATAACACTAAAGCACTATAAATACAAGTGTTATTTTAATATTTTTCAAAATATTTGTTAAAGTTCACAAAATCACTTGAATATTATCTGTCTTTGTTTTAGAATAATACTAAACATTTATATACTTTCTTACTTAATCGTAAGATAGTATAAGGGGGAATTTAATGTCTTCTAAGGTTGAAAGCAGAAAAAGCTTTTTAATAAACCTTCTGTTTTTTGCGTCAATCCTTGCCATTGTTTATTGTTTTTTCAAATATTTATTTTGGGTAGCTGCACCGTTTTTGCTTTCGTTTTTCTTTGCGG
Organism: uncultured Clostridia bacterium; assembly: GCA_945982035.1. Lineage (GTDB taxonomy): Bacteria > Bacillota > Clostridia > Oscillospirales > Acutalibacteraceae > Eubacterium_R. The sequence continues at coordinate 4,669 of CAMFRO010000083.1, forward strand.
TAATTTTTCAGCGTCCTATAAGATGGCTGGACAAGCGCACAAAAAAGAAGCACCACACATTAGTTAGCATGCTTGTAGTTGTAGTATTTTTGATAATTCTTGTAGGCCCTGTCGCAGGCATACTTGCCGCCTGTGTAAATGAAATTGCCGGGTTTGTAAAATATATAACAGATCAGTTGAGCGATTTGCCCACATTTCTTGCAACCCTTGAAAATGAGATTCTTAACTTCCTGCATTTTTTGCCTAATTCAATTTACAACAATGTAAGCGAGTCCATTACTTCATTTTTCACAAATCTCATTAATGACTTTGATTTAAGCGCAATCGGCATTAATATGGAGTCAATTAAATCAGGCGTAGTTAGCGGAATTTCCGGTGCAGTAAATGTTGTAAAGAATATTCCGTCGGCACTGATAGCCATTGTTATCGGTATAATCGCTTTGATATTTTTCACAAAGGATTACGATTACATCGTAAGATTTATTCAAAAGCAATTTCCGGAATCAAAAAAGAATCTGCTGGTTGAAATCAAGCAGGTGTTCAGTAAAACAATATTAAAAATGTTCAGAGCTTACGGCTTGATAATGCTGATTACTTTCTTTGAGCTTTTTGTAGGATTTTCAATTCTTACAATGCTGGGTATAATGAATAACAGTTACTATGCGGTTATTTCGGTTGGCATTGCAATATTTGATATTTTGCCTGTTGCCGGCTCAGGCGGAATACTTATTCCCTGGGCAGTTATATCGCTGATTATGGGCAATTATCAGCAGGCAATAGGAATAATGGTTATCTACATTGCAATCAGTGTAATAAGACAGTATATTGAGCCGAAAATTGTAGGTGATTCTTTAGGCGTTCATCCTATTATTACCCTTATGGGACTGTATTTCGGCCTTAAGCTTTTCGGATTTATAGGTATGTTTATCGTACCAATTTGCGTTATGACTCTCAAAGCCTTCAACGATACCGGCAGAATACAATTATGGAAAACCATTGACAGAAATTAATATTATTTATCAAAAAGCCGCCGAGGCTCACTTAGGTGAACATCGGCGGCTTATTAATTATAATTAAAGACCTGCTTTTTCAGCAATATATTTTCTTGCCTTTACTGCATATTCAAAGGGATTTGCTTTAGCAGGGTCCTGCTCTGCCTCAACAACAACCCAGCCCTCGTAGCCGCTGTCGGCAAGAATATCAAATATCGGCTTGAAATCCACATCTCCGTCACCGGGTACAGTGAACACACCTGCACGTACAGCGTCAAGGAATGACATGTGATTAGGCACTACCTGATTGTTGTAAACGTCAAGGCGCACATCCTTAAGATGAACGTGCTTTACGCGGTTAACATACTTTTTAAGTACCGGAACAGGGTCAATTCCTGCAAAGGTAAGATGACCTGAATCAAAGAGAAGATAAACTAAATCCGGGTCGGTAAGCTCCATAAGCTTATCAATTTCTTCAACAGTCTGTACGCCTGTGCCCATATGATGATGTACTGTAAAGTACATACCCTTTGATTTAGCGTAGGCACCCATTTCGTTAAAGCCCTTGGCAACAATTTCCCACTGCTCATCGGTGTAGTACGGCTTTTCATCAAGAATTGACTTGGTTAAATCTCCCTGAATTGAATTGCCCTGCTCCGATGCGCCGATAACCTTTGCACCCAGCTTGTGAAGCTTGTCGCAGTGAGCCTTGAACGCCTCAATAGTCTCCTCATAAGGCTTTGATGTAAGGAATGATGAGAACCAGGCATTACAAATCTGCAAGCCTCTAATATCAAGATATTTTTTTAGAACATCAGGATCGGAGGGATATTTGTTTCCTATCTCGGAGCCTTTAAATCCTGCCAGTGCCATTTCGCTGACGCACTGCTCAAATGTATTTTCCGCACCCAAATCAGGCATATCATCGTTGGTCCAGCCAATGGGAGCAATAGCAAGTTTTACTTTATTTGGATCAAGCATTTTATTTTCCTCTCAATATTAATAATCAAATGTTTCCTTAATATGCTTTTGCATATCGTCATAAGCGGCAGCTACCGTCTTGCTCTTTGAAACCTCGGCAACGCCTACTCTCCACCAGGATTCAAATCCCGGAGTCATTGTTTTAGGCAAAACCTTAATATCAA
>CAMFRO010000084.1 GCA_945982035.1 uncultured Clostridia bacterium
CTACCCCTAAGCCTTCGTCGGCAGCGTCAGATGTGTATAAGAGACAGGATATGCCTTTATGGGCAACGGCGGTCTGCTAAGATTTTTTAAAAAGGAAAGCTCCACCGAGGAGGAAATCAAACAGCTTGTTGATGAGGACCAAGGCGAGCTTGAAACATCGCAGCGAGAAATGATAAACAACATTTTTGAATTTGACGATACTACGGCAGGGGATATTATGACTCACAGAACGGATATTGCCGCAGTTGAGGAGAAAGCATCGCTTTATGACGCAGTAAAAATTGCCATAGACGAGGGCGTTTCAAGAATACCTGTTTACAAGGATGACCTTGATGATATCTTGGGCATAATATATGTAAAGGATTTGCTTAAATTTATCGGCACCCAAATCTCAGACGATGAAAAAATTGACGATTACCTGCGAGAGCCCCTTTTCGTCCCTGAAACAATACCCTGCGGAAAGCTTTTTACGCAAATGACGGAGTCACGTATTCAGCTTGCCATAGTTGTTGATGAATACGGCGGTACTGCCGGACTTGTTACTATGGAGGATATACTTGAGGAGCTTGTGGGAAATATTGAGGACGAATATGACGACGAGGAAGAAAGTATAAGAAAAATTGACGATAATACTTATCTTTTTGAGGGCGTTACCGACATAGAGGATGTTGAGGAAACACTTGGAATAAAATTTCCCGATGGCGATTACGATACCCTTGCAGGCTTTGTAATAAGTAATTTAGGCTTTGTACCCTCAGGTAAAGAGGAGAATGCCAGCGTTGAATTTGAAAATTTCGTTTTCACCGTTATAAAGGTGGAGGACAGACGAATTGAAACCATTAAGGCACAGATAAAAACACAATCCCAAAACGGTGAGAATGAATAATGATAGAACAGATTATTACACTTGATGCAATGGAGCAGGCACTTCAGCTTTTCGGCTCCTTTGATGAAAATGTGCGTATTATTGAGCGGGAGTACGGTGTATCTATAATAAGCAGAGGCTCCGATTTAAAGGTAATGGGCGACGCTGAAAACGTATCCCTTGCAGTGCGCACCATAAACAGTCTTTTGATGCTAATTAATAAAGGTGAAAGTCTTACTCAGCAGAACGTGCGGTATGTGCTTTCTCTTGTAAACGAGGGCAATGAGGATAAGCTTTCCTCAATGACCACCGATTCAATATGTATAACATCAAAAGGAAGACCTGTGAAGCCTAAAACATTAGGACAGAAGAAATATACCCAGGCTATTGAGGAAAATACAATAACCTTAGGCGTAGGCCCTGCCGGTACAGGTAAAACCTATCTTGCAGTGGCAATGGCAGTCACCGCATTCCGTGCAAAAGAGGTAAATAGAATAATATTAACCCGTCCGGCTGTTGAAGCAGGCGAAAAATTGGGATTTCTTCCCGGTGATTTGCAGAGTAAGGTTGACCCCTATCTGCGTCCTCTTTATGATGCTTTGTTTGATATGCTGGGAGCGGAGAATTTCCAGCGTTATCAGGAAAGGGGAGCAATAGAGGTAGCACCTCTTGCTTATATGCGAGGACGCACTCTTGACGACAGCTTTATAATACTTGACGAGGCACAGAATACTACGCCGGAGCAAATGAAAATGTTTTTAACCCGACTGGGCTTCAGGTCAAAAATGGTTGTCACAGGCGACATTACTCAGATTGACCTGCCCGACGGTAAAAAATCGGGACTTAAAACGGTTATGCACATCTTAAAGGATGTTGATGATATTCAAATTGTACGCTTTAGTCAGAAGGATGTTGTTCGTCACAAGCTTGTGCAGGACATTATTCAGGCGTATCAAAAATATGACGAGGAGAGAAATAGGCAATGAACTCAGTAAAGGTAATTATCTCCAACGACCAAAAAAAGGTAGTTATACCAACAGGTATCAGGCTTCTTATACGCCGTTGCTGTAATGCTGTTTTACAACAGGAAAAATTTGACGGCAGTGCAGAGGTGAGCGTGCGTTTTGTTGATAACGAAACCATACATACACTTAATGCACAGTATAGAAATGTTGACAGGGAAACGGATGTTTTGTCTTTTCCGTTAGGTGAAAACGGCGAATACGACGTTAATCTTGATACAGGTGCAAAGATTTTGGGCGATATAGTTATAAGCGTTGAAAAAGCAGTTGAGCAGGCAAAGGCTTACAATCATTCGCTTCAACGTGAAATCGGATTTTTAACCGTACATTCAATGCTTCACCTTTTAGGCTACGACCACGAAAAAGGCGGTATTGAAGAGGTGCATATGCGTGAAAAGGAAGAAACCGTTTTGACGAAAATCGGACTTAAAAGAGATAACAGCTACTATATGGGTGACTGACGAAAGGCAGATTTATGACAAAAACCGCATTTATTGCAATAGTTGGCTGTCCCAATGTGGGCAAGTCATCACTGCTTAATCAAATGCTGGGGCAGAAGGTTGCGATAGTATCCTCAAAGCCTCAGACTACACGCACAAAAATTATGGGCGTGCTTACCAACGGCGAAACTCAGCTTGTGTTTACCGATACTCCGGGTTATCATAAGCCCCATAACAAATTAGGCGAAAAAATGCAGCAGGCGGTGGGTGACTCTATCGGAGGTGTTGACGCCTGTCTGTTTGTTACCGAATCAAAGGGCGAGATTAAAAAAGGTGAAAGGGAGCTTATACAGAAATTTGCAAAGCTTAAGCTTCCCGTAATTTTAGCAATAAACAAAATTGATATGCTTACTGATAAGGAGCAGATTTTGCAAAGGATTGCACAGCTTGCACCCCTTTATAATTTTGCGGCAGTTGTGCCGGTGTGTGCCGCCGATGGCACGGGAGTTGACGAGCTTGTGGAGGAAATGGAAAATCTTGCTCAGCCATCACCTCACTTTTTTCCGGATGATACACTGACGGATCAGCCGGAAAGGGTGCTTGCCTCCGAGATTATAAGGGAAAAAATACTTCGCCTTATGGATAAGGAAATTCCTCACGGCATTGCCGTTTCAATAGAAAAAATGCGTGAGCGTGAGGATAAGGATATTCTTGATATAGAAGCGGTGATTTACTGCGAAAGAGAAAACCATAAGGGTATGGTTATCGGCAAACACGGCTCAATGCTGAAAAAAATTTCCACCTATGCACGTCAGGACCTTGAAGGCTTTTTTCAAATTAAGGTTAACCTTAAAACCTGGGTAAAGGTAAAAGAGGATTGGCGTAACAGAGAGGGACTTATTCACAACTTCGGGTTGGATTAATTTTACACAAATTATATTACCTGCCATAGGATAAAATATCTGTGGCAGGTGATTTTATGAATGACGAGTTATGGCAAAGCTTTCTAAATACGGGAAGCGTCAGTGATTATTTAAAATATAAGCAGTATAGCCAAATTAAAGGAACGGAAAATAAAAATGCAGACGAAAACCAAGGGACTGATTATAAGGGAACAGAGTATAGGTGAGAGTGACAGGCTTGTCACTCTGCTTACCGATGATTTTGGACTCATTAAAGCCTTTGTTCGCCGTGCAAAAAGCTATAAAAATCAAAATTTATCATCCACATCCCTGTTTGTTTACGGTGAATTTACTCTGTATAAGGGCAAGGACGCTTATGTTATTGATAACGCTTCGCCCATTGAAGTGTTTTTTGACTTGAGAGGAGATATTGAAAAGCTTGCATTAGCACAGTATTTTGCTCAGCTTGTTTATTTTACCGGTAGTGAGGAGCAGCCCTCCCACGATATGCTGCGACTTGTTCTCAATGCCCTTCATCTTTTGTGCAAGGGCAAGCGTCCTCCTGCAATCATCAAATCCGCCGTGGAAATGCGTATGATGGCGTTGGGCGGTTATATGCCCGATATTCTTGCCTGCTATCGTTGCGGTACATACGAAAGCGATATTATGTATTTTGACGTGCAGGAGGGCTGTATTTACTGTAAGGATTGTTACCGAAATGATGCTCTTGAAGCACCTCTTGGAGTGATTACCGCCGTAAGATTTATTTGCCTAAGCGATATTTCAAAGGTGTTTTCCTTTAATTTAAGTGATGACAATATCAACATATTGTCGGACATATGTGAAAAATATATACTGTCCCGTGTGGACGGCAGACTTACTGCCTTGGAATTTTATAAAGGATTGTTTAACTGATGAAAATGAATAAATATTACAAAACGCTTGAGCTTGACAAGGTTTTGGAAATGCTTAAAAACGAAGCCTCCTGCGAGGATGCGGCACAGCTTGCGCTTGAGATTACTCCCACATCGGATTTTGCCGATGTGTGCAGGCTGCTTGACCAGACCAACGACGCCGTTTCGCTTATTGCAGGCTTCGGTGCGCCCTCCTTCAGCGGACTTAAAAATGTAAATAATGCACTTACAAGAGCGGCTGCAGGCGGTGCTCTCAATCAAAGTGAGCTACTGAAAATCGGCCACACCCTGCGCTCAATACGTACTCTTTATGAATGGAGAGGGCATTGCAGCGGTGTGCATACCTCACTTGATTATCTGTTTGAGTGTATTACTGTTAATAAATACCTTGAGGACAGGATTTTTACCTGTATTATCAGCGAGGATGAAATCTCCGATAAAGCCTCGGAGCTTTTGGCAGAAATTCGCCGAAAAATCCGTGCAAAATCCTCTGCAATCCGTGATAAGCTGGATTCAATGATTCATTCGCCTCATTACACCAAATATCTTCAGGAGGCCATTGTTACTCAAAGAGGAGGAAGATTTGTTCTCCCTGTTAAAAGTGAATGCAGAGGCCAAATACAAGGCCTTGTTCATGATACCTCCGCCAGCGGCGCAACGCTTTTTATTGAGCCTGTTTCCGTTGTTGACGCAAATAACGAAATCAAAATGCTGCAGGGCAGGGAAAGGGACGAAATTAACAGAATACTGTTTGAGCTTTCAGTTGAAGCAGGGGAGTTTTCCCGGGCAATAATTTCCGGCTATGACGCAGCTGTAAGAATCAATCTTATTTTTGCAAAGGCTCACCTTGCCTATAAAATGAAAGCCGTTAAGCCGATTGTAAACGCCGACGGTGTTACCGATTTGAAAAAGGCACGCCACCCTTTGATAGATAAAAACAAGGTGGTGCCGATAAATGTTTCTTTGGGCGAAAAATATGATACCCTTGTAATAACCGGTCCCAACACCGGTGGTAAAACCGTTTCAATCAAAACAATAGGACTGCTTACCCTTATGACAATGTGCGGCTTGCTTATACCTGCCTCCGAGCAGTCAAGGGTGTCTGTTTTTGATAAAATCCTTGTTGATATAGGTGACGAGCAAAGCATTGACCAAAGCCTGTCAACATTTTCTTCCCATATTACAAATATAATTAAAATCATTGACAATGCCGACGATTCTTCTCTTGTGCTGATTGACGAGCTTGGCTCCGGTACCGACCCGACGGAGGGTGCTGCTCTTGCAGTTTCAATTATTGAGCGCCTTAGGGAAAAGGGTGCCGTTATTGCAGCCACCACCCATTATGCGGAATTAAAGGCGTATGCCCTTGACACTCCCGGTGTTATTAACGGCTGCTGTGAATTTGATGTGGATACACTTAGCCCTACATACAGGCTTCTTATCGGTGTGCCGGGCCGCTCCAATGCCTTTGCAATTTCCCAAAGGCTTGGTATGGAGCAGTGTGTGGTTGATAACGCAAAGGCGATAGTAGGCTCTGATAACAGGGATTTTGAATCAATACTTGAAAAGCTTGAACAAACACGTCAGGATTTGGAGGAGGAACGCCGTCAGGCAAAAATTGCTGTTGAAAAGGCTGAAAAAATACGTGCACAAGCCCAAAGTGAAAAGGACAAAATTGCCGTCCTTAAAGAGCGTGAGCTTGAAAAAGCAAAGCGTGAGGGTGAAAAGCTTGTAGAGGCTGCAAGACGCAAATCTTCGGAATTTTTGCTGGAGCTTGAACGGCTGAAAAAGGAGCAGGATGGCTCCAACGCCACCGAAATTGCAAGAAAAACAAGAAGAGCTGTGAAATCCCAAATGGGTGAAATGGACGACCTTATAAACCCTCGTGAAATAGCGGAAAATTGGGATTATGATTACAAGCTTCCCAGAGAGCCTGTTGCAGGTGATGCGGTAATTATCCGTGGCATCGGTGAGGGTGAAATTCTTGAAATCAGCAAGGACAGAGTCCTTGTAAAATCGGGTATGCTCAAAACAAGAGTTAAGCTGTCCGATATTATGCTTACCGAGAAAAAATCCGCCAAACCAAATCCACAGCGTACTCTGCGCCGTACCACCTCTCGTGCCGATTCCGACGTTAAGACGGAGCTGGATTTAAGGGGACAGACAGTAGATGAGGCTTTGGGTAATTTGGGACTGTTTATTGATAAATGCGTTCTTAATAATATCGGCGAGATACGTATTATTCACGGCAAAGGTACAGGAGCCCTTCGCACCGCCGTGCAAGAGGAGCTTAAGCACCACCCAAATATCTTAGAGTACCGCCTTGGCAAATACGGCGAAGGCGAAAACGGCGTGACCATTGCAAAAATCAAATAAAAAATTTTGACCGACAGATTATCTGCCGGTCATTTTTCGTTTGTTCTTCCCAATATATAGTCAACGCTGACATTGTAAAAATCTGCAAGTGCAATTAAAACCTCCGGTGGAATTGTACGCTGACCTGATTCGTAATATGCATAAGTCCTTTGAGGTAAGTTTATTGCATTTCCAACATCACTTTGCGTTAAATCCGAATCCTCTCTTAAATCCCGTATTCGTTGAAATTTCATATATTATCACCGTAGTTAGTATATAATAGAACA
>CAMFRO010000085.1 GCA_945982035.1 uncultured Clostridia bacterium
TCGGAGATGTGTATAAGAGACAGGTGTTAAGTTTGTGTAAAATTGTTGTTTTTTATCATTGCTCAGCGTAAAACACACTACAAATTGTGTCAATACCTTTTGATAAAATTTTGTTAAAAAAATTATCATCTTTTTTCTTGACATCTACATACCACTTTAGTATAATAGTCAAGCGTTGTAAAGATGTTTTACTTTACAGAATGTTTTATGAAAGGAGAGGTCTTGATTGGCAAAAAATCTTGAGGTTTCGCTACTGCTTGATTTTTACGGCGAAATGCTCACGAAAAAGCAGCATGATTTTCTTGTGTTTTACTATAATGAGGACCTTTCACTTTCCGAAATAGCAGAAAACGAGGGCATAACCAGACAGGGCGTGCGTGACGCTATTAAGCGTGCAGAAAATCAGTTGTTTGATATGGAATCACGTCTTGGTCTTGCCGAAAAGTTTTCACGTCTGCAAAAGGGGCTTAACGATATAAAGGAATGTGCCGATGCTATAAATCAGTACAATCTTGATCACAGCCTTTCTATGGAGATAAATGATAATGTAGCAAGAATAAAATCAATCGCCGATTATTTAAGCGAATGATATTCAGTTAGGAAGTGATTTCTTGGCATTTGAAGGATTAAGCGAACGCCTTGAAAATTCATTTAAAAAGCTTCGTGCCAAGGGAAAGTTAACCGAGGCAGATGTTAAAGAAGCAATGCGTGAGGTGCGCCTTGCACTGCTTGAAGCCGATGTAAACTATAAGGTTGCAAAGGAATTTACCAATAAAGTTACTCAGCGTGCAATAGGTGCCGATGTAATGGAATCCCTGACCCCCGGTCAGATGGTTATTAAAATTGTTAACGAGGAATTAACCGAGCTTATGGGCGGCAATGAGTCAAGACTGGCTATTGCCAATCATCCTCCCACAATCGTTATGATGTGCGGACTTCAGGGAAGCGGTAAAACAACCCATAGCGCAAAGCTTGCCCTTAAGCTTAAAAAAGAAGGGCACAGACCGTTGCTCGTTGCCTGTGATATTTACAGACCTGCCGCTATTAAACAGCTTCAGGTTGTAGGTGAGCAGGTTGGTGTTCCTGTATTTGAAATGGGAACGGAAAATCCTGTAATTATTGCACAGGAGGCCGTTAAATACGCAAAAGACCACGGTAATGACTATGTTTTTCTTGATACCGCAGGACGCTTGCATATTGATGAACAGCTTATGGCGGAGCTTACAAATATCCGTTCAACAGTTCATCCTCACGAAATTCTCCTTGTCATTGACGCAATGACAGGTCAGGATGCCGTCAATGTTGCAAAAAGCTTTAACGAAACATTGGGCATTGACGGTGTTATACTTACAAAGCTTGACGGTGATACACGTGGCGGTGCGGCTTTGTCCGTACGTGCAGTTACCGGAAAGCCTATTAAGTTCGTCGGTACCGGCGAAAAGCTTGACAACCTTGAAACCTTCCATCCAAGCCGTATGGCTTCTCGTATTCTCGGAATGGGTGATGTGCTTTCCTTTATTGAAAAGGCGGAGCTTGCCCTTGACGAAAAGAAGGCGGCTGAGCTTGAAAAAAAGCTTGCCAAGAATAAATTTGATTTCAATGATTTGCTTGACCAGTTTGACCAGCTTGAGAGAATGGGCTCAATCAAAGACACAATCAAGCTTATTCCCGGCATAGGCAAGCAGATTAAGGATGAGGATATTGATGAAAAGGCATTTGACCGTTTCCGTGCCATTATTTATTCAATGACCAAAGAGGAACGTGAAAAGCCGGAAATTATCAATCCTTCCCGTAAGCGCAGAATTGCCGCAGGATGCGGAATGAAGGTTGAGGACGTCAACAAGCTTCTTGCTCAGTTTAAGCAGATGCAGAAAATGGTTAAAAAAATCGGCTCCGGCAAGGGCGGACCGAAAATGAGCAAAAAGATGCGACGTATGATGCAGCAAAATCCTGAAATGGCGGAACGCTTTATGGGTAACACCAAGGGTGGCTCAAATCCCTTTGGCTTATAATCGGGACCCGTCATATACCCTATAACGTATTAATCCAATATCATATTGGTTGATAAATAAAAAATTATATATAAATTTTGGAGGTAACAAAATGGCAGTAAAAATCAGACTTCGCAGAATGGGTGCTAAGAAGGCTCCTTTCTATCGTGTAGTAGTAGCAGATTCAAGATATCCCCGTGACGGTCGTTTCATCGAGGAAATCGGAACTTATAACACTATGACAGAGCCTGCAACAGTAAATATTGACGCTGACAAGGCTAAGAAGTGGCTTGCAAACGGAGCACAGCCTACCGATACTGTTAAGAGCATTCTTAAAAAAGAAGGCATTCTCTAATTTCTTATCAAAAAAGTTAAGAATAATCGGAGGTGTTTTCTTTGGAGGAATTGTTAATATCTATAACTAAGGGCTTAGTTGAATGCCCTGACGAAGTTTCAGTTGATGTTGACGAACCCAACGAAGAGGGCGTTACTGTGTATCATCTTCATGTCGCACAGAGCGATATGGGCAGAGTTATCGGCAAGCAGGGCAGAATTGCAAAGGCAATCAGAGTAGTTATGCGTGCCGCCGCAACTCGTAACGATGCTCACATTTCAATTGAAATAGACTGATTAAAATTGCTCCGCTTTTTTGCGGAGTATTTTTGTTATCGTATAAATGGTATGTTATGAAAAAATTTAGTATTCCAAAATATGATGCTCATACTTTCAGTATGACCGATACTATGATTGTAAAGGGTCTTGCAATAGTTCTTTTACTTTATCATCATTGCTTTCTTCAAACATCTGTTGACGCCGTGGGCGGAAAAATTGATTTCTTTCCTGTCAGCTCATCGGTGGCTATTGATATTTGTTACAGCTTTAAGCTTTGCGTGGGTATTTTTGTCTTTATCACAGGATACGGTCTTTACTGTTCCTTTAAAAAGATAAATTTTCACCGTGACGAAGTATGCCGCTGGACCGGTACAAGACTTGTTAAAACAATGAGCGGATTTTGGTTTTTATATGTTGTTGTATTTGTTGTAACAATGATTGTTGACCAATATCCGATTCTAAGATATTTCAATAACGGTCCCTTTACATTAAAAGGTCTTTTGTATATCGTGCTTGACTTTTTAGGCCTTGCAAAAATGTTTTCAACCCCAAGCCTTATCGGTACCTGGTGGTATATGAGTGCCGCCGTGGCGTTTATAGTTATGTTTCCTTTACTGTACAAATTGAAGGATAAAATTGGTTATATTCCGTCAATCCTGCTGGCTTCATTTATACCTCGTTTAATCGGAACAGGCTTTCCCGGCGACAAAAATGCTATTGCTTATCTGTTGGCACTATTTGCCGGAATGGCATTTGCCGAGTTTAATTTGTTTGATAAATTAAACAATATTAAGCTTTGTAAAAATAAGAAATTGTCCGATGCGTTGACATTTCTGATTTATGCTGCTTTAATTGTGTTGGCGGTTATACTAATTAATCAGATTAAGCGCAAAACCTTTTGGGAGCTTCATTTTTCCCTGTCGGCAATACTGATTATATGCTTTTGTAAAAAATATATTGCTTGTATCCCTGCGGTTCGTAATGCTCTGTATTATATCGGCAGGCATTCAATGAATATCTATCTTATACATACGTTTTTCCGTTACGTTTATCTTGGCGAATTTCTTTATTCCCTAAAGAACGCCCTGCTTATTCATACGGTCCTGCTTTTGATGTCCTTGGCAGCGTCAATGCTTCTTGAGGGATTGAAAAAGCTTGTTAGGTATGATAAATTGGTAACGGCAATGACTGATAAAATCAATAAAAAGGTGACTCAATGAAGCAGTATCTTGAAATAGGAAAGGTTAATAATACCCACGGGCTCAAGGGCGAGATTAAGCTATCTATGTGGTGCGATGGGATTGATTATATTAAGCAGTTTAAGTATCTTTATCTTGACGATAAGGGCGAAAATAAATTGACTCTGCTATCGGCTCGCCCACAAAAAAATATCGCCATACTCAAATTTGCTGAAATTACCGATATTGACTCTGCTCAGCAGCTTAAAAACAAAATCATTTACGGCAACCGTGACGACGCCGAAATTGAAGACGGCAGGCATTATCTTGCGGATATTATCGGTTGCTATGTGGTTGATATTGATACAGAGGAGGAGTACGGTAAGGTCGTTGATGTGCTCAATTACGGCTCCTGCGATATTTATGATGTTGAAAGCTGGGGCAAGCATACGCTTATCCCTGCTATTGACGATGTGGTAAAGGAAATTAATACGGAATATTCCGTAATACGTATTCAGCCTATGAAAGGATTATTTGATGAGGATTGATATACTTACGCTTTTTCCCGATATGTGTAATTCGGTTTTGAGTGAAAGCATTATCGGTAGAGCAAGAAAAGCAGGCAAGGTGGAAATTAACTGCATAGATATCCGTGATTTTACAAATGATAAGCACAGACGTGTTGACGATAAGCCCTATGGAGGCGGAATGGGTATGGTTATGCAGGCTCAGCCAATTTATGACTGCTATAATTCTCTTTGCAATGAAATCGGTGCAAATCCCCATTTGCTATATATGACGCCACAGGGCAAAACCCTTACGCAACAAAGGGTTAAGGAGCTGGCAGGTCTTGATAATATCGCTATTTTATGCGGTCATTACGAGGGCATCGACGAGAGGGTTATAGAGGAGCTTCAGCCGGAGGAAATTTCGGTAGGCGACTATGTTTTAACCGGCGGAGAGCTGCCTGCCCTTATCGTTGCCGATAGCGTTTCACGTATGCTTGACGGCGTTCTTGCCGACAGCGAATGCTTTGAGGAGGAGAGTCATTATAATTCTCTTCTTGAATATCCACAATATACGCATCCTGCTCAGTGGAAAGGCAGAGATGTGCCTCAAGTTCTTTTATCCGGTCATCATGCAAATGTGGAAAAGTGGCGCAGAGAACAGTCTCTTATCAGAACCAAGGAGCGTCGTCCTGATATGCTTGAAAAAGCAGAATTGACAGAATCGGACAAGAAGTTTTTGACTTCCTTGTAATAGATGTCTATTCTTACAAAATATGTTAATTTTGCACAAATAAGGGTGCGAATTTTTGTTAATTATTTATTTCTTGTACGAAGTTTTAAAAAGTGCGTTGACTCATAGAAATTAAGTGATATAATATATAAAGAACAAAATGTTAATTGAATTTTATTTTATGATAATGAGCGAGAGGTAAAATTATGTTCGTAAAAGATGTTACAGTAGAAAATCAGGTAGGACTTCATGCTCGTCCTGCAACATTTTTCATCCAGAAGGCTAATGAGTTCAAATCATCAATCTGGGTTGAAAAGGAAGAAAGAAGAGTAAACGCTAAATCACTTCTCGGTGTTCTTTCACTGGGTATTATGGGCGGTACTGATATTCGTATTATCGCTGACGGCTCTGATGAGGAAGAGGCTGTTGAAGGTCTTGTTGCTCTTGTAAAAAGCGGATTTAACGAATAATTTGTTTTTCACTCAAGGTATAAGCGCAGTCTTAACGGGCTGCGCTTATTTATTGTATTATTAGTATTAAGGAGGATTTGCTTTGACGGAAAAGGAATTGCGCAAAAAGGCTATGGCTCTGCCGCTTACGCCCGGCGTGTATATTATGAAAAACAAAGATAAAAAAATAATATATATCGGCAAAGCTAAGGCTCTTAAAAACAGAGTTTCCTCCTATTTCGGCTCACATTCAAACCATTCTCTTAAGGTAATACGTATGGTTGAGAATGTTGATGATTTTGATTATATTCTCTGCGATACGGAATTTGAGGCGCTGGTGCTGGAATGCTCTCTTATCAAGCAGCATATGCCGAAATATAATATTCTCCTTAAAGACGACAAGGGCTATAACTACATCAAGGTTACTAAAGAGGAATTTCCCCGAATAAGCGAATGCAAGCGTATGGACGATGACAACGCCTATTATATAGGACCCTTTGTTTCTAATTATTCCGTAAAAAAAGCTGTTGAGGAAACGCTGAAAATATTTAAGCTGCCCTCATGCAACAAAAAATTTCCCCGTGACTACGGCAAAAGCAGACCCTGTCTTAACGGCTTTATGGGGCTTTGCAGTTCTCCCTGCAGCGGTGGTATAACAAAGGAAGAATATGTCAATAATATTAAAGACGCCGTTGATTTTTTAAAGGGCGGCAGTGTTAAGTCCGTTAAGGAAATGACTGCAAAAATGCAGGAGTATTCCGATAATTTGGAGTTTGAAAAAGCGGCTAAAATGCGTGACCGTATAAAAGCCGTGAAAAATCTTGAGGAAAAGCAGAAGGTTGTGTCTATAAATGTTCCCGAGGAGGATGTTTTCTCTCTTGTAACTTCTGTTAAAAAATCCTGCTTTGAGGTTATACGTTTTAAAAACGGCAGACTTACCGATAGCGAAAACTGGCTCATAGACAGCGTTGACAATCCTTCCGAGGCACGCTTTGAGTTAATTGAGCAATATTATTCAATGCGTGATTATATTCCGTCAAGAATTGCCGTTGATGGCGAAATTGAGGATGAGGAGTTGCTGCGACAGTTCCTTGAATCAAAAAGGGGTAAAAAGGTTGAGTTTATTCATCCGCAAAAGGGCGAGCATCTGGCAATTGTAAATCTTTGTATCAAAAACGCTAACGAGCATCTTGCACAAACACAGGGCAGACTCGGAAGAGAAATGGCGGCTCTGGAGGAGCTGGCAGAATTGCTCGGTCTTGATAAACCGCCCGAATA
>CAMFRO010000086.1 GCA_945982035.1 uncultured Clostridia bacterium
GATGGCAGCCTTGCTGACGCAAGGCAACAGCGAAAGCGACAAATATCGCTTTAATGCTGCATTTTTGACGGGTTCGGATTATTACCGTTACCCTATATTGAATAATATTTATTAAAAACTGCCTTTATTTCATCATAAAGTGCAAGTTCCTTTGAAAATGCAGTAGCGTTTCCGCAGGCAGCACCCAGCCTCAACGCATAATCATAATCGTTTTTGTCAATATAACCTGCAACAAAGCCTGCTACCATGCTGTCGCCGCAGCCTACCGAATTGACAACCTTTCCCGGTGCATTTTCTATTTTGTGCACATTTGAATTTTCATCAATCAGCATTGCGCCGTCCTTTGCCATTGAAACAAGCACGTTAACCGCACCCTGCTCCTGCAAAGCCTTTGCATATTTTATTATGTCCTCATCACTGTCAATTTTTACATTAAAAATATCTCCCAGTTCGTGATGATTAGGTTTGATTAAAAACGGCTTATATTTCAGCGAGTTTAAAAGCAAATCCTTTTCTGCGTCAACCACAAAGCGAACGCCTCTGTCGGTTAGCTTTTCCATAATACGCTGATATATATCGTCCGGCAGGGATTTTGGTATGGAGCCTGAAAGCACCAAATAGTCGCCCGACTTTATTTCGTCAAGCTTTGACATCAAAGCCTTTATGTCCTCTGCTTTTACATCGGGACCGTTGGCGTTAACATCAATTTCAGTATCCGCCTTAATCTTTACATTTATTCTTGTATAACCGTCCTCTAAATAATTAAAGTCACAGCTTATGCCGTCATTTACAAGCATTTGCTTAAGCCTTTTGCCTGTAAATCCTGCTAAAAATCCCAGCGCCGTATTGTCAATGCCCAGCCTGCTGAGTATTACCGACACATTGATTCCCTTACCGCCGTAATAAAGCTCCTCGCTTTCTGTTCGGTTTATATCGTCGGTACGCAGTGACTTAACATTCATAACATAATCAAGCGCCGGATTAAATGTTATAGTGTAAACCAACTATATCACCTCTTTCACTACGCATTTTTTCTTAACGGATTCGTCGGAGCACTTGTCACAGATAATACAAGCACAGTCAAGACCGCCGAAGCTTACGGCAGATACCTTGCCGAATTTAGAGCTGTCTGCCAGCACGTATGGTACAAAGCTGCGCTCTATTGCAACCGCCTTTAGCATTGCCTCCTCGGTATCGGGAGTGGTAAATCCCTGCTTTTCGGTAATGCCGTTTGCTCCGATGAACGCCTTAGAAAAATTGTATTTTTGCAGATTTGAGGCGGCAACAAGACCTATAATCGCCTCAGTTGTCTCCTTAAGCTCGCCGCCTAAAACAAACACCTTGCATCCGTTTTTTGACAGCTCCTTTGCGTGAGCAATTCCGTTTGTAACAAAGGTTGCCTTTGTGTCCTTTATGTGCTTTGTCATAAGGTAGGTGGTTGAGCCGGCGTCAATAAATACGAAATCGTCATCGTTAATCTGCTGAGCGGCATACATTGCAATCTGCGTTTTTTCGTCAACAAATTTAAGGCTTTTTTCCTCCATTACCTCCTCGTTTCTGAGGAATTCCTGCGAGGTTATCATTGCACCGCCATGTACCTTTTTCAGTCTGCCCAGCTGTGACAGCGCCACTAAATCACGGCGTATTGTTGATTCGCTGGCATCAAAGCATTCACTTAACTGTGTAACGGTTACACTGCCCTTTTCCTTCAGTAAATCAAGTATTTTTGTTCTTCTTTCCTGTGTAAGCATTGTTTTCACCATATTGTTTCGGCTACCGCCAACTTAGGGTAACGATAATAATCGTTTGTTATCTTTCTGTGCCTTAATTATATCAAATTCGTTCAATAACAGTCAATAGTGAGCGGTTACTCTTGTTAATTATGCATATTTTAACCTGTTTTTCTTGTGATATATAAACAATCAATCATTAATATTTGCTCGGTTTTGCTCATTTTGTAAAAATCAATCACAAATTCCTTCACAAAAAAATAAAGCCTGTATGCAGCGCATACAGGCGATAGGATAACAATACATTATATATATTTTAATACATCTATAATATCATCTATTACAGGCACATCAGGGCATAGGTCCTGATTTTTAAACCAGCCCCAATTCATTCTGATTGCTTTCATACCGGAGTCAAGGGCACCTTTGATGTCATTTACAGGGTGGTCGCCCACATAAACGCAGTCCCCTGCATCCAAATTCAGCTTGTTTGCCGTGTAAGTAAAAAGCCGAGGATCCGGCTTATGTATGCCTACATCACCGCTGATTACCACAATATCGCAGTAATCACGCAGTCCGCTCATATCAATTTTATGATTTTGAAGATACGAGGGACCGTTGCTGATAATTCCCGTGATCAATCCCATTTCCCGCAGCTTTTTTAACAGCGGTACAGTATGGGGAAAAATAACGCAGTGGTCGCCGAAGGTGTAATCGTAATGCTTGGCAAGCTCCTGTGCGTCCGGAGCGTCCTGCCAGAGCCACATATCAATAAGACATTGATACCACTTAACTCGGTCAACATAACCGCCGTTTCCTGTGGAGCGCATATCCTCTTTGCATTTTTCAATTTCCGTCTGACTTAAACCCGGGCGGTATTTCTGCAAAAATGCGTCCATATAACTTTCAAACGCCTCGGTTCTATCCTGGAGGGTTTCGTCAAAATCAAATAATACTGCTTTTGTCATAGGTTAACTGCTCTTTCAATTCCTTTGGTGATGAAAATTTCTTTTCCTCTCTCAAATATTTAACAAGCTCAACCCTAATGATTTCGCCGTAAAGGTCCCCGTCAAAATCAAAAATATGGGTTTCCGCCAAAGGCTCCTCCACTCGCCAGGAGGGTCTTATACCGAAATTGGTAAAGGATTTGTATTCCCTGCCGTCAACAAAGGTACGGCTTTCGTAAACGCCGAATTTAGGAACAACCAAGCCCTGGGGCAAGTGCTGGTTAATTGTGGGAAAATTAATCGTCCGTCCTCTTTTGTCACCGGCTATAACAGGTCCTTCAAAGGTAAAATTGTAGCCCAGCATTTTGTTTGCGTCGGTAATATTGCCCTCAAGAATACAGTTTCTTATTCTTGTGGAGCTTATAGGCTTATCCTTGTAGTCAAGATGCTCAAGGATTCTTACCCAAACATCCTTTTCCTCAAGATATTCTCTTAAATCCATTGCCGTCCACATTGCATTTTTACCGAAACGGAAATTAAATCCGCATAAAATCATACCCGCTTGGTATTTTTCCACAAGGATTTTATCTATAAAATCCGTAGCGGACATATTTTTCAGTTCATTAAAATCCGCAAAAACAGCATTGGGATAACGCCTTTCAAAAATACTTCTCTGAAGAAGTGAAAAGCGGTTATTTACACAGTAAATCACGGCGTTTTCTCCGCCGGTAACTACCGTTTGATGAGCACGGTGCATACCGTCAAAATCACCGAGTGCTATTGCTGTTCGCTTTTTGTATTCTGTAGTTTCCATCTAATCTCTTCTTGTAAGCAGGCGAAGCACCTTCAGTTCCTGTCCGTCGTTTTTTCCCAGTCCCAAAAACACCTTTTCAGCAGAATACACCCTGCACACCGAGTCTTTTTCGGGGGGATTTTTAATTCTCTTTATATCAAGGTCTCCGCCGTTGGAAAACCTTTTTGCCTGCGCCGGTGTTACTACGACACAGGGATATGATTTGTAAATTTCCTCAAGTTGTTTAACTGCCGAGTCAAAGCCTGCCCCATCATCACGGAGCCTTTGAAGCTCGTCTGTTGTAACGCAGTCCTCAAGAGTAAACCCCATTGCTCCGGTGCGCACAAGGTCAGTCATAACCGCACCGCACCCCAATTCTTTGCCAATATCATCAATCAAGCTTCTGATATATGTCCCCTTGGAGCATAAAACGTCAATTGTATAGCTGTCATCACTGTAATCGGCAAGGGTAAGGCTTTTTATATTAACTGCGCAGGGCTCTCTTTCAATAACCTGACCCTGACGGGCAAGCTCATATAGCCTTTTGCCGTTAACGGATTTTGCACTGTACATTGGGGGAATCTGCATAATTTCGCCCCGAAATTTCTCCAATGCAGCCTCTACATCCTTTGCACCGGCAGTTACGGGCATTTTACAGATTACATTTCCTGTTATGTCCAAGGTGTCGGTGGTTATTCCCAACTTAAATACTGCCCGGTAACCCTTGTCGCTGTCGGGCAAATAGTCAAGAAACTTTGTAGCACCGCCCAGCATTACAGGCAAAACACCTGTTGCCATAGGGTCAAGGGTGCCTGTGTGGCCCACCTTTTTTTCGCCGATTATACCACGCACCTTGGCAACTGCCTTAAACGAGGTAATGTCCTTGTCTTTATCAATACAGATAATTCCCGTCATTTCAGCAGCTCCCTGCCTTTTTCAACAAGCAGCTTTTTTGCCTCCTCAACAGAGCAGTCAAAACGGCACGCCGCCGCCTGAAGATGTCCGCCACCACCGAAATTCTTTGCAAGCTCTGCCGCATTAACACTTTCAAAGGTGCGTATTGATGCTTTACAGCTTCCGTCGGTCTTTTCACGGATTGTAAGTCCGATTTCAACACCCTCGGTTTGCCTTGTAAGAGGTGCAATAGCCTCGGTTTCCTGCTCATTGGAGCCTGTTTGCTCATACATATCCTGAGTAATTGTTATTACGCAAATTCTGTCGTTACAGAAAAACTGCATACCCTCAATCGCCATACGCTCCAATGCAGCGTAGGTTTTTGTTTTTGTTTCAAACATAATACGGTTAATTTTGCCGTTGTCCGCACCTAAATCAATAAGCTCAGCCGCCGCACGATATGTGTCGCCGGTGGTGCTTGAATATCTGAAGCAGCCTGTATCGGTGGAAATACCCGTGTAAAGACATCCGGCAATTTTTGCATCAATTTCAACGCCCAGAGCCTTAACCACCTTAAGTATTATTTCGCAGGCAGCCGCCGCAGTGTCATCAAGCAGTAAATATTCGGCGTATTCGGTGTTAGTGCCGTGATGGTCTATACACAGATTTATTCTTGAGCCGTATTTGTCGCTTAAATCACCTAAAAGATTAAGGGTGGCAACATCTGTTGCAACAATAAATTTTTCCTCAAAATCCTCGGTATCAATATCATCATACAGGTAGCCGTATTTTTTTGGAATAGGGTCGCCGCATTCCACCCTTACTCTTTTGCCCATTTTCAAAAGCGCACGGCAAAGAGCAAAGCCGCATCCCAGCGTGTCGCCGTCCGGGTGAGCGTGGGTGAGAATGAGTATATCATCCTGCTCCTTTAACATACGGGCACATTCTTCAACATTAATCTTCATTATTTTTTATTGTGTCCTCTACATCTCTAAGCTTATCAAAAAGCTCCATTCCCTTTTCAATAGAATCGTCTGCAATAAATTTAAGCTCGGGTATTTTGCGCAGATGCAAAACGGAGGATGCGCCCAGGCAACGGCGGATATAACCGCTTGCCGCCTTTAAGCCCTTAACGGATTCCTTGGCAACCTCTATTCCCTCAACTGCGCTTACGTATACCTTTGCATAGCTTAAATCATTGCTGACATCTACCTTTACTACGGTGAGCATGCCTTTTATCCGTGGGTCCTTAAGGTCACGGATAATTGCAATAATTTCTCTCTTAATATCTTCCGATATTCTGTCTATACGATAACCTGCCATTAGTCTCTGTATTCCTCTACATAGTATGCTTCCAAGATATCGCCCTGGCGTATGTCGTCCCAATCCTTAAGGGAAATACCGCATTCATAGCCTGATGAAACATCCTTAACCTCGTCCTTAAATCTCTTGAGGTTAGCAAGCTCAACATCGGCAATTTTCTTGCCGTTTCTTATAACACGAACCTTACCGTCCCTGCGGATTGTACCCGAAGTAACAAGAGAGCCTGCGATAGTGCCGGCAGAGGAAATTTTATAAACCTCACGAACCTCTACGGTACCTGTGTCAACATCACGGTACTTAGGCGCTCTCATACCTCTCATAGCGTTTTCAATATCTTCAATAGCGTCATAAATAATGTCGTAGGTTTTAATTTCAATTCCGTCACGGTCCGCATTGTCCTGTGCGGCAGGCTCAACCGCTGTGTTAAAGCCTACAATAATAGCGTTTGACGCACTTGCCAGCATTACGTCGGACTCGCTTACAGCACCTACTGCGCCGTGAATAATCTTTACACGAACCTCGTCATTTTCAATCTTGAGAAGTGACTGCTTAACAGCCTCAACAGAGCCTTGAACGTCGGCCTTAACGATAATATTAAGGTCTTTAAGCTCACCCTCCTGAAGTGTGTCAAACAAGGTGTCAAGAGTAACCTTCTGATATGCCTTGAATTCTTCCTCCTTAGCCTCAGCCTTACGCTGCTCAACAAGCTGACGTGCAAGATGCTCGTCGGATACGGCGTTGAACAAATCACCGCTCATAGGCGCAGAGTCAAGTCCCATAATTTCAACGGGAACAGAAGGTCCTGCAGTGTTGATTTTTCTTCCTCGGTGGTCGGTCATTGCTCTTACCTTACCAACTGCCGTACCTGCAACAATAACGTCGCCGGACTTTAGAGTACCGTTTTGTACAAGCAGAGTAGCGATAGGACCGCGTCCCTTATCAAGCTTTGCCTCAATAACAACACCCTTTGCCGACCTGTCGGGATTGGCTTTAAGCTC
>CAMFRO010000087.1 GCA_945982035.1 uncultured Clostridia bacterium
CACCATTGTATCGGGAAAAGCCAACAACGGCACTGCCCATGGCTGGAATGTAATTACTATTGAATCACAAAGCTACCATGTTGATGTTACCTGGGGTGACCCCACAAATCCCGACGGCAAAAAAATATTAAGCCACGAATATTTTTGCCTAAGCGATGATGAAATTAAGAAAACAAGAACAATAAATGACAGTAAAAAAATCCCCGAATGTAATTCAACAAAGCACAATTACTACGTTTATAATTCCATACTTGTTAAATCTCTAAACAACGCTTCTGTAAAAAAAGCCATAAAATTTGCCTGCGAACAAGGGTATGACACGGCGGAAATAAAATTTGCCGACAGAGAATTGTATAAAAAAGGCGTTCAAAAATATGTTAACGAAGAAAAAATATTCCCCATTCTTGCGCAGTTAAAGCTTCAGGGTTATAAAATTGAGTCGGGAATTTCGCTGTACTACACGGAAAACGAGGATATAAACACACTTACCATTGATTTAAAAAGCAGTAACGATTAATTCATATTGACACAGTCGGATTTAAAATATATAATATCATAATATGTAAATCAAATTATTAAGAATTAGGAGATTATTTGATGAAAATAAGTCAAATTTTAAAGGATAACAAGGTTACCGTATCCTTTGAGGTTTTTCCGCCGAAGCAGTGGGATAAAATAAACGATACAAAAATTACAGTACAAGAAATGAGCAAGGCAAATCCGTCATTTATGAGCGTTACCTACGGTGCGGCAGGAACAAGGGCAGGCTTTACACAAGAGATTGCCAACGAGGTTAAAAGCAACGGTATCACTCCCCTTTCTCATTTGACCTGTCTTACCTCCACAAGAGATAAGATTCACTCGGTAGTAAATGAGCTTAAAGAAAACAATATAGATAATATACTTGCGCTTAGGGGCGACATACCGGAGGGATTTGAGTTCCCTGACAATATGTATTTTGAACACGCATATCAGCTTGTAAACGAAATTAAAGCCATAGGCGATTTCTGCGTAGGCGCTGCCTGCTATCCCGAAGTTCATCCGGAAAGCAAAAACAGAATTGAGGACATTGAATATCTCAAGCAAAAGGTTGACTGCGGCGTTGAATTTTTAACATCACAGATGTTTTTTGACAACGATAAATTTCTCAACTTCTATGAAATGTGCCGTATCAAAGGCATCAATGTGCCAATAATCGCAGGTATAATGCCTATTACCAATGCAAAGCAGATAAAACGTAGCATTGAGCTTTCAAACTGCAGTGTGCCTAAAAAATTCCATAAGATTATGGAGCGCTTCGGCGACGACCCTGACTCAATGAAGCAGGCAGGTATAATTTATGCCACAGAGCAGATAATCGACTTAATGGCAAACGGAATAAACAATATTCACATTTACACAATGAACAAGCCCGACGTGGCACTGTCAATTATGAACGGACTTTCACACATAATTGACAGCAAATAAAGGAGAGTAATGGACAAGGCTGAAATACTGCGCTATATGCGTACAAACAGCAAAACAAATAATGAGCAAATTCTCGATTTGGTGGACAAGGCAATGCAAATGACCGAGGAGGCGTCGGAGCCTAAGACCATATACCGAATTTTTGACTGTCAGGTTACCGAGAACGCTCTTATAATAGGTGATTTCTGTTTTAACAGTAAGCGGTTGGCGGAAAATTTAAAGGGATGCCGCAGGGTAGTTATATTCGGTGCCACCCTTGGTACTAAATGCGACATACTTATAAGAAAATCCTCTGCCACCGATATTGCTCTCGCTATGGCGGTGCAGGCTTCGGCGGCATCAAAAATCGAAGAGGTCTGTGACTCGCTGGAGGAAGTAATAAAAAAAGAACACGGTGTATCATTAAGGCAGAGATATTCTCCGGGATATTTTGACCTTGATATAACAGAACAAAAAAAGATTTTCAAATTATTGGATATAACAAAAAGGACGGGACTTACGCTGACCGACACCTGTCAAATGGTGCCTTCAAAAAGCGTAACGGCGTTCATAGGAATTGATGACTGATTATGATTAAATATTTTGACGGCGGAATGGGCAGTATGCTCAATCTGCGCCCGGGAGAGCTGCCCGAGCAGTTAAATCTAACCGACCCTGACAGGGTTTTTGCAATACACAAGGCTTACGCCGAGGCAGGTGCGGACATTATAACCGCCAATACCTTCGGTGCAAACAGTCTTAAATATGATAACTGCGATGAAATCGTAAAAGCAGGTGTTGCGCTTGCTAAAAAAGCAGGTAAAAAGGTTGCCCTTGATTTAGGACCTACGGGAAAGCTGCTTAAGCCTATGGGTGATTTGGATTTTGAAGACTGCATAGATTTGTACGCCCGGGTTGTAAAAGCAGGAAAGGACGAAGCAGACCTTGTATTAATTGAAACTATGGGCGACACATACGAAATAAAGGCGGCGATTTTGGCGGCTAAGGAAAACTGTGATTTGCCTGTTTTCGTATCAATGATTTTTGATGAAAAAGGCAGGCTCCTTACCGGTGCAGACGTAAAAACCGCCTGTGCAGTTGTTGAGGGCTTAGGCGCAGATGTTATAGGGCTTAACTGCGGAATGGGTCCAAAGCAGATGATTCCCCTTGTAAAAGAGCTATCGGAATGTACATCTCTGCCGATTATGGTAAATCCCAATGCAGGACTGCCGGAATCCGTTGACGGCAAAACAATTTACAATGTTGACCCGGAGGAGTTTTCCGATTTAATGGTGCAGATTGCAGAAATAGGCGTGTCCTATTTAGGCGGCTGCTGCGGAACCACACCGGAGCATATAAAGGCTTTGATTGATAAAACAAAGAGCATACCCGACTCTGTTCCGAAATTCAAGCATACCACCTTGGTATCAAGCTATTCACAGTGTGTAGAATTAGGCGAAAAGGGCAAGGTAATCGGCGAGAGAATCAATCCCACAGGCAAAAAGCTACTCAAGCAGGCTTTGCGTGACAACGATATGGATTATATTTTACGTGAGGGAATTACCCAAAAGGACTGCGGGGCACATATTCTTGACGTAAACGTGGGACTGCCGGAAATTGATGAGGTAAAAATGCTAAGCCGTGCCGTATTTGAGCTTCAGTCGGTGCTTGATTTACCTTTACAGCTTGATTCCTCCAACGAGGAGGCTATGGAAAGGGCGCTGAGAATTTACAACGGCAAGGCAATGATAAACTCTGTTAACGGCAAAAAATCATCTATGGAAAAAATATTTCCGCTGGCAAAAAAATACGGCGGTGTTGTAGTTTGCCTTTGCCTTGACGAAAACGGTATTCCCGAAACTTCCGAAGGTAGAATTGCCATTGCAGAAAAGATAATTAACACCGCCGCCGAGTACGGCATTGATAAAAAGGATTTGACGGTGGACGCTCTTACAATGACCATCAGCACAAACAAGGACAACGCCGTTGAGACTTTGAAAGCCGTTGACTATATAAGAAACACCTTAGGTGTTAACACGGTACTGGGCGTTTCAAACATAAGCTTCGGTCTGCCGAAAAGAGAGTCAATCAACACGGCATTTTACACAATGGCTATGCAAAAGGGCTTAAGTGCAGGCATTATAAATCCAAAATCAACACCGATGATGAACGCTTATTATTCCTTCAACGCTCTTGCCGGGCTTGACGACAACTGCACGGAATATATAAATTCCGCTGTTGAAGCTCAAGCTGCGGTAACTACATCTTCAATTACCCTTGAGGAAGCCATCATTAAGGGTATGAAGGAGGAAAGCGCAGGTTGTGCAAGGGAGCTTTTAAAAAGCGATGAGCCTCTTGGAATAATCAACAAATACATTATTCCCGCTCTTGACAAGGTCGGTGAAGGTTTTGAAAAAAACACGATTTTCCTGCCTCAGCTGCTTATGTCGGCAGATTCTGCAAAGGCTGCATTTGATGAAATAAAATCTCACATTACCGTCAGCGGTGAAAAGCAGGTAAAGGGAGAAAAAATAATAATTGCCACCGTTGAGGGCGATATTCACGATATAGGCAAAAACATAGTAAAGGTACTACTTGAAAATTACGGATTTGACGTAATTGATTTAGGCAAGGACGTAAAATGTGAAAAGGTGCTGGAGGAAACAGTAAATTCCGGTGCAAGGCTTGTGGGCTTGTCGGCACTGATGACAACCACCGTACCAAATATGGAAAAAACCATAAAGCTTATTCACGATAACACCGACGCAAAGGTATTTGTAGGCGGTGCAGTGCTTACAAAATCCTATGCCGAAATGATAAATGCCGATTATTATGCAAAGGACGCAATGGAAAGCGTAAGATATGCTCAGCGGTATTTCGGCAAATCCGATGAAACAGAGTGATTTAGAATTATGATGATATCAACTAAGGGCAGATATGCCTTGAGAATTATGATTGACCTGGCACAGCACAATGACGGCTCCTTTATTTCCCTGTCGGACATTTCTCAGCGTCAGGAAATCAGTGTCAAATACCTTGAAGCAATCATAGCAAAGCTCAGCAAAGGCGGTCTTGTTGACTCCGCAAGGGGAAAAGCCGGCGGATACAGGCTTAACAGAAAATCAAAGGACTACTCGGTGGGAGAAATTCTGCTTTTGACAGAAACCACTCTTGCCCCCGTTGCCTGCGTTGACTGCAAGGCAGAGCATTGCTCCAAGGAGTCTGACTGTCTTACCCGTCCTATGTGGAACGAATTAAACGGAATAATTATGAATTTTCTAAACTCAAAATCCCTTGAGGACTTACTTTAAGGTTGATTTTATATAAGAAAAGAACTATAATACTTCATACCCAATAAATAACAGAGGAAAAATTATGCTTGAATTAAAAAATCTTGAATTTAAGGTTGACTCGGCTGACGGAAAGCTTGAAATTATTGATAACATCAATTTAACAATAGAAGCCGGAAAATTTGTTGTAATAACAGGTCCCAACGGAGGCGGAAAATCTACCCTTGCAAAGCTGATTATGGGTATTGAACAGCCCACCGGAGGACAGATTTTGTTTGACGGCAGAGATATTACGAATATGCCGATAAACGAGCGTGCAAAATTAGGTATAGGCTACGGCTTTCAGACACCGCCGAGATTTAAGGGTATGACTGTTAGAAAGCTTTTGTCGCTGGCGTCAGGCAGAGAGCTTCCCAGTGACGAATGCAGCACATATCTTACAAAGGTTGGGCTTTGCTCCGCCGATTATCTTAACAGAGAGGTTGACTCCTCCCTATCCGGCGGCGAGGTAAAACGAATTGAAATTGCCTCTCTTATGGCAAGAAAGCTGAAGCTTGCAATATATGATGAGCCTGAGGCAGGAATTGACCTATGGTCCTTTGCAAAGCTTGTAGAATCCTTTAAGGCAATATCAAAGGGCACTCACGAAAGTGTGCTGATTATTTCACATCAGGAGCGCATTATGCAGCTTGCCGATGAAATAGTAATCATTGCCGGAGGTAAAATTGCCGACAGAGGCCCTAAAGAGCAGATATTCCCTCAGCTTTTACAGCAGTTAGGAGAGGAAAACTCCTGCAATTTCAGAAAGGAGAGTGAACAAAATGCTTAAGCTTGATTCGGACATCCTTAACACCATTGCAGGAATAAAGGACATCCCCATAGGTGCGTATAACATAAGAAAAAACGGTGCCGCCATGGGCAGACACAGTACGGAAAATATTGAAATTATACCCAAGCAGGACAAGCCCGGTATTGATATAATCGTTAAGCCGTTTACAAAGGGCGAGGACGTGCATATACCCGTAATCCTCACCGAAACGGGACTGGATGATTTGGTTTACAATGATTTTTACATCGGCGAGGGAGCAGATGTGAAAATTGTGGCAGGATGCGGTATTCATAACTGCGGAAGTGAAAAAAGTCAGCACGACGGTATTCACTCCTTTCATATAGGCAAAAACGCCCGTGTAAAATATATTGAAAAGCATTACGGCGAGGGAACGGGAACAGGTGAAAGAATCCTTAATCCCACAACTGTTGTGAATTTAGGCGAGGGTGCCTCTGCGGAAATGGAAATGGTGCAAATTAAAGGCGTTGACTCTACAAAAAGAGATACCGAGGCAAATCTTGAAAAAGGCTCAAAGCTTCTTATCACCGAAAGGCTTATGACCCACGGCGAGCAATATGCCGAGTCAAACGTTACCGTCAATATGAACGGAGAAAACTCCTCCTGTCGTATTATAAGCAGAAGCGTAGGCAAGGGCACCTCGGTTCAGCGTTTTCACCCAATAGTTAAAGGTAACGCCCCCTGTCGTGCTCACGTTCAGTGTGATTCCATCATAATGAACGATGCAAAAATCGCATCAATTCCCGAAATTGACGCCAACGACGGCGACGCACAGCTAATTCACGAGGCAGCAATAGGAAAAATCAACTCCGACCAGCTACTTAAGCTTATGACCTTCGGTCTTGACGAGGAAAAGGCGGAGGAAGTTATCGTAGAAGGATTTTTAAAATAATTTTTACAAAGCATTAAAGCATTTCAGCTAAATTGGCTGAAATGCTTTTTGTTAATATTAGGGTAACGGTAATAATCCGAACCACGGTTTATCGTGGCAGATTTGCCCTTACTCTTCGTTAAAATACTCGTTAATCCGAAAGGATT